>NZ_CP011272.1:5289538-5600688 GCF_001610875.1 Pirellula sp. SH-Sr6A
AAGTTGTTGCTTCCGGCCATCCATTCTCGGGGAGATCTTTCGCCGAACACGAGGGCATCGAATTGCGATCCATTGAGCGTTTGGAGAGAGACGATGCCTCCGCCCGATTGGGATAGATCTGAAAGTTGGACCCAAGCGGTCAGCGTCTTGGAATCTCCTCGCAGCTCGAATGGTGGGCTCGCCAGATACCCGCCCGATCCATCGAAGGCTGCAAAGCCATCTCCCCTGGTGACCTTGCCGTGGGGCGTCCACTTGAGTGGCGAGTCCTTTTCAAGTTCAAGATCCGTTGCGGACCAGCCAACTCGGGGAATGGGGAGTGGGTGAGGAGCTCCCTCGGTTAGTCCATCCTTTTGCAGCAAGGTTCGAGCCGTCTGTTGCAGCAAGGAGTGGATCTCCGAGTCGATCGCAACCATCGCAGTTCGAATCTGCTCCTGTTTCTGTACGAGTTCTTGCTCAAGAGGCTCTGACAGAGACTTTTCACCGTGCCGAACTCCACTCAATGTGGCGGCGAATTCGTAGTAATTCTGCTGTGATATCGGGTCGAATTTGTGATCATGGCATCTTGCGCATTGGACGGTAAGCCCGAGAAAAGTCTGGCCGACCACTCCGACTAATTCCTCCAGTTCATCCTGTTGCATGGCGAGCCGCATGAGAGGGTTTCCCGCCGGTAAGGTCGTATTGTGAGGTCCGGCCACCAAGAAACCTGTCGCTTCCGCTCCCTGGACAGGGTCTGAAAAGAGCGCATCTCCAGCGAGCTGCCATCGAACGAATTCATCGTAAGGCATGTCCTGGTTGAGCGATCGAATGACCCAGTTCCGAAAGTGCCAAAAGTGATCGCGCGGCTCATCGTATTCAAAACCATTCGTTTCACCGAAGCGCACCACGTCGAGCCAATGCCTTCCCCAGCGTTCACCATAATGGGGTGAAGCAAGCAGTTCATCGACAACGCGCTCGTACGCGTCCGGCGATTCGTCGGCGAGAAATCGATCCAGTAGTTCTTGGGAAGGAGGGAGACCCGTCAGGTCCAAATGAAGGCGTCGGAGGAGCGTACGACGATCCGATTCCGGGGATCTCTCCAGGTTCTTTTCACGCAACTGCCGATCGATCCAGAAATCCAATCCTGTCGGTGCATCGAATTGTTCGTTCGTAAAATCGACGGAACGGAGTGGTTGCAAAGACCACCAATCAAGTCCCGCTCGCGAGGAGTTCGAAAGAGCCATCGGATCGATTGGAACGTCGGGCCAGATGGCTCCCTCCGAAAGCCATTGCTTGAGCAATCGCTTCGTTTCCGCGTTCAAGGGCTTCTTGGGTGGCATCTCATCGCGTTCGACGACTTGCCAAAGAAGGCTCTGCAATGGGGAATCGGACTCCAAGACAGGTCCAGAGTCGCTGCCGGCTTCGGCATGGGCCCGCGTGGTCAAGTCCAGTCCACCTTGTGGATCGCTCCCCGCATGGCAGCCGATGCAGTGTTCCCGGAGGATTGGGGCGATATCGATTGGGGCTGTGTCGAGCGGGGGCTGCTGCGCGACGGCCGGCGCGAGGAAGATCACAAACGAGATTCCCCAGACGATGCACCCCGCTAAAAAACATTCCATGGAGGTTCGATGGTTTCGGTGGGTATGGGAGGACACAATCGGAAGTGGCTTTTGGGGGAGGTAGGAGGGGAGGAAGCCGATGCAGGAAGAATGGACTATCATACCAGCTACGTTAGCCCGCCTCGATCATCCTCTCGGAGTTCTTCATGACTCGCCTCATTTCCCCTCTGATTGCGTTGTGGACCATCGCCTGTCTCGTGTCCCAAGGCTTTGGCGCCGAGCCGTTGTTGGAGACCGTGAAGGTCTTTCCGGCTGGCATGGAGGGCGTGACCCTCTATCGCATTCCAGGCATGGTCGTTACTCCGAACGGGACGGTGTTGGCGTATGTAGAAGCGCGGCGCAATACAAAAGCGGACTGGGGAGAGATCGAAATCCATTTGCGCCGTTCGGTCGATGGCGGTAGGACTTGGTTGCCATCGCAAAACATTGCGCATCGCGGGAAACGGATCGAGGGGAATCCGAGGAAAGCCTCTGGGGGAGAGCGAGAGCAAACGGTGAACAACCCCGTGATGATCGTCGATCGAGAGACCGGGGCAGTCGAAATGCTGTATTGCATCAACTATGCGAGATGTTTTTCGATGCGCAGTCTGGATGACGGAGCGACCTGGAGTGAGCCGGTCGAGATTACAGCCACATTCGAGCCGTTTCGAAACTCGTATCCTTGGACCGTGATCGCCACCGGCCCAGGTCATGGGGTCCAGCTCTCCTCAGGTCGACTTGTCGTTCCCATTTGGCTTGCCTATGGAAAGGACGGAGCGCACGCGCCGTCCGCGGCCGCGACCATTTACAGCGATGATCACGGGAAAAGTTGGCAAGCTGGGAACATGGTCTTTCCCAACCAAGGAGCGTTTGGGAATCCGAATGAAACAACGATCGCGGTACGCCATGCTGGCGATTGCTTGCTGGTGAATCGGAACGTTTCCAAACCGAACCGCAAACTGGTGTCCAGGAGCCCGGATGGCGCGAGCCGTTGGAGCACGCCTCGGTTTCAGCCAGAACTTTGGGAGCCAATCTGCATGGCGAGCGTCGCGACCTACATGCACAAGCCCGGGGTGATACTCTATTCGGCTCCCCGAACGCTCGCACGCGATGCTTCGGGAGAAGAGATCGGCGCGGGAAGAGGGAAGCGAGAAAGGCTGACGATCCAGTGGAGCGAAGACGACGGAGAGTCGTGGCCCCATTCCAAGCTGCTTGTTGCAGGCCCCTCCGCATACTCCGATCTCGCCGTGCTCGCCGACGGAACCATCCTTTGCCTCTACGAAGGTGACGGAGACGTAGAGCTCAAACGGCTGAACTGGGAGTGGTTGATGACCGAGCGCTAGTTTCAAACCGCCGATCGAGAAACGAAAATACCCCTGTGGACTTCCTACGAATTTACTTGGCTGCCCCCAGCGTTTGTAAGTTCGATTTGCCCCGAAGTGATCCACAGGGGTATGCTTTTATTATCGGACAGATTTGTCTTCAAACCCAATTCCCTGTGTTCATTTGGGCGTGCGGTTTTCCTCACCGAACAGTCAGCGGAAACCCATGTTTTCGCATGGGATGTGGTGCTCCACACGCTTCGCAAAATTGGCGCCGCGTCAATTGCGCGCGAGTGTGACTCTCTTGCACGTTTTAGCCGATTTGTAGATCGCGTGGATCAGTTCGACGCTCTTCCGCCCTTCGACCCCATCGATCAAATTGGGGGTCCCTTTTTTGAGAGATTTGAGGAAGTCTTCGAACAGGGCTTGGTGAGCTTTGTGTCCGATAGCAGCGGGATCCGAAGCGCCGCCACCGGTGGTATTCGATTTCATCTCTTCCTGGACCTTCGCGTCGACCTTCAAGCTCTTCGCGAAATCCCATTTGATAAGCGCCTCTTCCTCGAGGGTGGCGTAGCCGGCGGAGCCGGCGATCTCCACCCGCTTGAGCGAACCGGGGTAAGCTGCCGTCGTCGCTTCCACCGACCCGAGAGCGCCGGATGCAAATTCGAGGCAGGCGACGGCGGCGTCTTCGACTTCAATGCGTTCGTGAGCGCGGAGGGCGGTCATGGCGTGAAGCGACTTGACGGGGCCCATGAGCCAGAGGAGCAAATCGACGCTATGGATGGCTTGGTTCATCAACGCTCCGCCGCCATCGAGTTTCCATGTTCCTCGCCATTGGCCGCTATCGTAATACTGCTGGGTTCGATACCACTTCACATACGCGGCAGCGAGGGCAATGGATCCGAAACGCCCGGCATCGACGGCTTGTTTGAGCAGTTGGGCGGAGCGGTGGAAACGGGATGGGAAAATGGTTCCGAGCCGAACGCCTTCCTTTTCGCAGGCCGCGATGAGCTTGTCGCATCGAGCGGGTGTGATCTCGAGCGGCTTTTCCACCAAGACATGTTTTCCGGCCCGGGCAGCCGCGATACCCGGTTCGAGGTGAGCGCCGCTCGGAGTGCAAATTGTCACCACATCGACTTCAGGGTCGGCGAGCATGGCTGCTAGATCGGTGTAGGATTTGCCTCCAAAAGCTTTGGAGAATTCAGCCCCCTTTTCGGGAGAACGGCTGTGGCATGCGACGAGGCGCGAGCCTTTCATATCCGCAATCGCTTTGGCATGAAACTTAGCGATCATGCCACAGCCAACAATGGCCCATCCTGTCATCGTGTGTCCTATATCCGTTGGGAGGGAATTGGGGGTCGTTCAAGTTCTTTAGGGATTCGCGGCACGGAATGCCTCGAGCGTATTTCGCAGCAACATGGCAATCGTCAGGGGCCCGACACCTCCAGGAACAGGAGTGATGGCCGAAGCGATTTCCCGGACACCAGCATAGTCGACATCCCCCACGATTCCTTCACCCAATCGATTGATTCCGACGTCGATGACGACCGCTCCCGGCTTTACCATGTCGGCGGTCACAAAATGGGCTTTCCCAATAGCGACGATAAGGATGTCCGCTCGCCTCGCGATCTCGGGGAGGTTCGGGGTGCGGCTGTGGACGCACGTCACCGTGGCGTTGGCATTGCTTTCCCCGCACGGTCCTGACTTTTGGAGGAGCATCGAGACAAGTGGTTTGCCGACGATATCACTACGTCCGATCACGACGACTTCCTTACCCTCGGTCGCGATCCCCTCTCGGTGAAGCAACTGCATGACCCCGTGCGGGGTGCAGGGGAGAAAGCGGGGGCGCCCCTGCGACATGAGCCCTACGTTTTCGGGTGCAAAAGCATCGACGTCCTTGGCGGGTGAGACGGCGTCGAGAACTTTCCGTTCGTCGATCTGCTTCGGCAAGGGGAGTTGGACCAAGATGCCATGAATCGATGGATCCTCGTTCAAACGATTGACGAGGACTAATAACTCCTCGGTAGTCGTCTCAGCAGCAAGCCGGAATAGCTGGCTACTGATGCCCGCCTTCTGGCACGCCAGTTCCTTGTTGCGGACGTAAACTTGGCTGGCTGGATCCTCACCGACCAGGACCGCGGCCAAGCATGGAGATTTTCCAGTCCTCTCGATAACCTTCGCTACTTCTGCTTGGACTTCGTGCCGTATTTGGAGCGCGATGGCTTTGCCATCGAGAACGCGTGCTGTCATGCCGCAGACCTGGGATTTCGTTAACGGTGGTGGGGTATTACGGGTCATTCGGGATATCGCCCAAACGACCATCTGTTATATTCTTTGAGATAGTATCCCGTCGAGCACCCTCACCCGCCAGACAATTGTGTTTTGGCCCGAGCTCGGCAATCCCTGTTTGATTTTGCAAAGTCTGATGTCCCAAGCCGAAACGACCACCGAGAAGCTTAGCCCTGTTGAAGGGATCAAATCCGCTAGCCGATACCTTCGGGGCACGATCGGCGAAGAGCTTGGAAAGGACTCCGATCACTTCGGTAAAGACGATTTGCAGCTACTCAAATTTCACGGTACCTACCAACAGGATGACCGCGAAGCTCGCGGCGCTGCGACCGAATCGGGGAAAAGCGAGAAGGCTTACTCGTTCATGGTTCGCAGCCGTATTCCGGCCGGGATTATGACCAGCCAACAACTGCTAGCTCACCTCGATTTGTGCGATGAAATCGGCAACACGACGCTCAAGGTGACGACGCGTCAAGGTCTGCAGTTGCACGGGATCCTCAAATCCGATTTGCGTGGCTGCATCAAACGGATCAACGACATCCACCTGAGTACGCTCTCGGCATGCGGCGACGTGAATCGCAACGTCATGGCCTGCCCCGCCCCCTATCGCGACAATGTTCGCCCCGTGATTCAGCAGCTGGCTTATGACATCGCGATGCACCTGGCACCTCGAACCAAGGCTTATTACGAGCTGTGGCTGGAGGATCCGGAAACCGGTGTCAAAACGCTGGAAGGGGGGAGCGACGAAGAGTTCGAACCGATTTACGGCAAAGTCTATTTGCCCCGAAAGTTCAAAACGGCAATTGCGCTGGCCGACGATAACTGTGTCGATGTTTACACCAACTGCTTGGGCTACATCGCTGTGGTACGCGACAGGCAAATCATCGGCTACAACGTGGTAGTGGGTGGTGGTTTGGGAGTTACCCCGAGCGCGAAGAAGACCTTCCCACGTCTCGCATCTCGCATGGCGTTCGTCACCAAGGAGCAGGCTGTGCCGATCGCCGAAGCGGTTGTGAAAGTACAACGCGACTTTGGATATCGCGACGATCGCAAGCGTGCCCGATTGAAGTATCTCATTCACGACAAGGGTGTCGAATGGTTCCGATCCAAGGTGGAAGAGTACTACGGCTCTCCTTTAGCGGACTGTACCGAAGATGACGTTGTCGAGCACAATGACCACATCGGCTGGGATGAGCAAGGTGATGGGCGTTGGTTCTACGGATTCAACGTCGAGAACGGTCGGTTGTATGACAACGAAAACCGAGCTTGGAAGGCTGCACTGCGCGACATCTGCACCGAATTGCAGCCAGAGATTCGATTGACTGCCCATCAGAGCATCATTTTCTGCAACATCGAAGAAAAGGATAAGTCGCGTCTCGCGAGCCTGATCAAGAAGCGAGGCTTGCCGCTCTCGGAAGAGATTTCCAACGTTCGACGCTGGTCGATTGCTTGCGTCGCCCTCCCGACGTGCGGTCTTTCCATCACCGAAAGCGAACGGGTCATGCCCGATGTGATGGATGAAATGGAAAAGGTCCTGCTGGAACTGGGACTGGACAAAGAGTTGTTTACGGTGCGTATGACCGGTTGCCCGAACGGATGCGCTCGGCCCTACAACTCGGATATCGGGTTTGTCGGCAAGGCGAAGGGCAAATACACGGTCTTCGTGGGTGGAACGCGGCTTGGAACGCGGCTTGGGTTCATCTTCAAGGATCTGATTCCGCTCGAGCAACTCGTGACAACCCTGCGACCTCTCTTTGTGAAGTTCAAAGAAGAGCGATTGGAGTCGGAGTCGTTTGGCGACTTCTGCGCGCGAGCGGGCTTGGAGCAACTCCTTGCTTGGTCGACTCCCGCTGCAGAGTCGACTCCCGCTGCAGAGTAAGGTGTTAGCCGACCCGTGTGCAGGGTAACACGCGAGCGGTGACGCTCGCCGCGTTATTGCTGTCGCGGAACCTGAGGCGATTTACTCGAAGCGGTCTGGGTGAATGAGCTCGCTCGCACCCAGTTCGATCAGATCCGCGGCCGATTGTTCCCCCAGATGGATCGCATGAAGGAGCTCCAGTTGCTCGGGGCGAGGCCACTTCCATCGCTGTTCGATCATCTCGGTGAAGTCTTCCGAAAAGACCCGTGCCGAGAGTGTAATAGTGGTTTCGTCGATCGTCGCTAATGCAGCCAGTGGTGTAAGACAGCCCGCTTCCAGGGTTCGGAGAAGCGTTCGCTCGACTAGGACCGCAAAATGGGTTTCTGTATGTCGCAGCGACTCCACGACCTGAGTGATTTCCGAGTCTTCATCGCGCGTTTCTAGACCCAATGCCGCCTGACCAACCGCGGGTAGCAATTCTTCATCGGTGAATCGTTGCGAGATGCGATCCTCGATGCCCAATCGGTGTAGACCCGCATAAGCCAGGAGAATTGCATCGAATTCGCCCGACTCCATCTTTTGGATGCGCGTGTGCACATTGCCTCGAATCTCGCAGAGTTCTAGATCGGGGCGAAGACGCTGCAATTGAGCCCGCCGTCGCGGGGAGCCCGTTCCGACTTTCGCTCCCTCGGGCAAGGATTCGAGGGTGGTGAAGCGAGTGGAAAGAAGGCAATCGGATACCTCTTCTCGAATTGGGACGGCGGTCAGACGCAAGCCCGGGACGGGCGCGGTCGGGAGATCCTTCAAGCTGTGAACGGCCAAATCGCATCGGTTATCGAGAAGAGCGCGCTGGATCTCCTTCGTGAAGACGCCGACCCCACCAGATGAACCGAGGGGAGTGGTAGAAACATCTCCCGAGGTTGTGATTTTGATCAGGTCGATTTCATGCCCTTGAGCCTCGAGAAGGCCGGCAACATGATGGGCTTGCCAAAGGGCCAACGGGCTTTGACGAGTTCCGAGGCGGATTCGCATGGATCCTCTGTAAGTTGTTAAAGGGTATAAAGTTGCGTTCACGACTCGGCATCGCGAGATTTCCTGATAATATAGCGGAGATATCGCATTCATAAACCGACAGACGCAGATGCTAATTTTTAACTTGGTTTTCGCACAGGACGAAACGCAGAAGAGCGAAGGAGAAGCCGATCGCTCGATTCCTCCCTCGGAGATGCCAGCACCGACCCAGGAATTGGCTCCCGAGCCTGCGCGCGATCCGGCGAAAGTGAATGAGGAATCGACTGGTGCCGACTCGGACGCCCTCACCGATCCGATCGCTACACCCGTCCAACGCGAAATCATCGTGCAGCCTGCGCCTGCCGAGAAAGAAATCGGAAAAGCTCCGGTCGAGGCGATGTGGTTCGACTTTCCCACCATTATGTTGGCGACGGTGGTGTTGGTCGTGTTAGGGATCGCATCCTCGGTCGCTCACTACCTTACGCGGACCCCAAACCCGCTTATCAACCCTGCATTGGTGCAGCGATTTGTTCACCGTTTGTGGGCGTGGTGGCTCATGTTTGCCATCTTGATCGCAGGCCTCTTCATGCACCGAATCGGGACAATCATCTTGTTCGGTTTGGTCTCGTTTTGGGCATTTCGAGAATTCATCACCATGACCCCCACTCGCCGGGGCGACCATCGGGCGCTGTTTTGGAGTCTGGTTGTTTTCACCCCGCTGCAATATGTATTGATCGCGATCTCCCACTGGGATATCCGACCGGGAGAGTCGATCGATTTGTACGATATCTATAGCATCATGATTCCTGTGTACGCGTCTCTTTTTATCCCGGCCCGTATAGCGATGGCGGGTGATCACAAGAGATTTCTGGAGCGTTCCGCCCAGATCCAAGCAGGATTGCTCATCTGTGTGTATTGCTTGTCTTTCGCTCCGGCCTTGCTCGATCTCAAGCTTTCGACCAGCGATGGCGAGCCGTGGCACGGGAGCAATGCGGGGTTGCTCTTCTTCTTTATCTTGATCTCGCAGATTTCCGATGTGTTCCAGTGGACTTGGAGTCTGATCAAAGGGAATAGGATCATCGCGAAAGATGTGAGCAGTTCGCGGACGTGGGAAGGGTTGATGGGTGGTTCACTGTCAACCGGTATCGTCGGTGCCCTCCTTTTTTGGGTGACTCCGTTTACACCTTGGCAGGCCGCTTCGATGGCAATCGTGGTTGCGTGGCTCGGCTTCGCTGGTGGGATGACGATGAGTGCGATCAAGCGAGATCGGGGAGTACACGACTACGGGTCATTGGTGCTCGGACACGCCGGTGTTCTGGATCGGATCGATACGCTCTGCTTCTCGGCACCTATCTTCTACCATCTGACTCGATTCTTTTTCGTCTGATGCATTCGTCTCTTTTACGATCGGACTTGGGTAGAGATGGGATGGTTTGATACGCATGCGCACCTTGCGGAGCCAACCTTGCGATCGCAGCTTGAGGAGGTTCTTACGCGGGCTCGAACGAGCGGATTGGAAGGCATATTATGCGTAGCCGTGGATGCCGAGTCCTCCCAGGATTGCTTGGAGATTGCGAAGTCCGATTCGATGATTCGGTGCAGCGTCGGAATCCATCCCAACTATGCGCACCAAGCGAAGCCGGGGGACTGGGAACGTATTGAATCCCTGGTTGCCGAACCGCGAGTCGTCGCATTGGGCGAAACGGGCCTCGACAAGTACTGGGACGACTGTCCCTTTGCGACCCAGGAAGCAAACTTTCAAGCCCATTGGGAGTTGAGCCGAAGTACAGGATTGCCTGTGATCATCCACATGCGGGAGTGTGAGGTAGAGATGCTCGCCGCGTTGAAATCCGAATTTACCCGTGGCTCCTTGAACGGTGTCATGCACTCGTTCGCCGGATCGTTGTCGACAGCGCTGGAATGCTTGGAAATGGGGCTCTCCATCAGCTTCGCGGGCATGCTAACTTACAAGAAGTCTCAGGAGCTACGGGAAGTAGCAAAGCAGATTCCAGTCGAACGGTTGCTACTCGAGACGGACTCACCTTATCTGAGTCCGGAACCCAACCGTTCGAAGCGTCCCAACGAACCCAGCTGGATGGTACACACGGCCAAGGTGCTCGCGAATGCCAAGTCACTCGGTCTGTCTGAATTGCGAGATATCACGGCGGCCAACAGCAAGCGATTGTTCTCGCGCTGGTAACGAATGGCTTTTTTGCTAACCGAATCGGTAACGAATGATGCACCACAATGCATTGAAGAGATCGCGAACACCGATCTTCTTGCCTTCGTCCCAGGATCGCGGACGATAGCGAATGGGGACCTCGCGGATTGCGATACCGCGCCGAGCTAGTTTGGCAGTGATTTCGGGCTCGAATCCGAATCGGCGCTGTTCGATATGAATCGACTGTAGCAACTCTCTGCGAAACGCTTTGTAGCACGTCTCCATATCCGTTAGTTTCTGGCCGCTGGCCAAGTTGCTTAGCCCTGTCAGAATGCCATTGCCCAGTCGATGGATCCAAGAGTCGTGATGGTTTTCGGGTGCAAGATAACGCGATCCATATACCACAGTCGCCTCCCCACGCTGGATCGGAGCGATGACTTGCAGGATTTGTTCCGGCTCGTACTCCAAGTCTGCGTCTTGGACAATCACAATCTCGCCGCGCGCGGCTGCGAAGCCGGTCTGGATGGCGGCACCTTTGCCTTGGTTGATCGAATGGAAGATCGGTTCGATCGGGAAACGATCGGCCAGGTCGCGAATCAACTGCTGTGTACCGTCGAGGCTCCCGTCGTCGACCACGATGACTTGCTTGGTGATCGGCAAACGACAGACTCGCTCTACGATCTCGCTGAGCGTTGCCAGCTCGTTAAAGGCTGGGATCACCACCGTTAGCTGGGGCGTTTCCACACACATTGGTGCAGAACTCGGCTGCGGACCTGCTGCTTCACTGAGGAGAATCTCCGCGTTCTCAATGTTCTGCAATAATCGATCTTCCGACTTTCCTGCGGAGCGAGAGTAGGTCGAGGCTTGCGAGCGTGGGATTCGCAAAGCGTCTGCATTGGATTCGGAATCTAGAGCGGGCCCAGATGGAAGTGCCATGCAAGGTTCTCAGTACGCGTGGAAAAAGGAGATCTTCAGTTAGTGGAAGATCGGTCGATTTTCTCGCGGATCAAAACCGAAATGTACCAAATGCATGCAATTGACTGCACCGAGGAGGGGAATTATGCAGATCGTATCGAGTTTGCGGATTAAGCGACGAGGCCCTTCGTCACCAACATGAAGACGTCTTCCAATGTCGGATCTTTGTCGTTGAACGACTTCATCTTGACTCCGCCATGAACGAGACGGTTGAGGATATCGGACAATCCAGCGTCGTCGGTTTCGAACTCCGCGGTCGCGCGATTGCCATCGATATCGATGCCTCGCAGCGTTGGTTCGCTCCGAAGAATCGACAGTCCAGCATCTTGATTCTCCAAGAATCGGACTTCGACGATCCGATTGCGTCGGATTTTGCGATAGACCGATTCGATGGGCCCATGCATCAAGAGTTGTCCTCGCTCAATAATGCCGATCGACGTGCAGCAGTCGGCTAGCTCGCTCAAGATGTGGCTGCTGATCAGAATCGTTTTTCCCATCTTCCGTAGTTCACGGAGCAGCGCTTTGACTTCGATACGAGCGCGAGGATCCAATCCGCTCGTGGGTTCGTCAAGAATCAAAACGGGGGGATCATGAACCAGAGTCTTCGCAAGGCAGAGGCGTTGCTTCATTCCACGGGATAGACCGTTCACGTAATCGTCCCTTTTGTGTGTCAGGTCGAGCAACTCCAGAACATCGCCGATCACTTGTTTGCGTTGTGTCCGTCCAATCTTGTAAGCGACGGCAAAAAAATCGAGAAACTCCCACACCTTCATACCGTCATAAACGCCGAAATCATCGGGCATGTAGCCGATACTGCGGCGTACATCCATGGGGTTCTTGTTGACGCTAAATCCATTGATCGAACCATCCCCTCGCGTCGGCTTCAGCAGCGTCGCCAGGAATCGAATCGACGTGCTCTTGCCAGCACCGTTGGGGCCGATGAAACCAAAAAGTTCCCCAGCATCGATCTTCATCGTGATGGAATCGACTGCTCGAAACTCTCCGTAATCTTTTCCAAACTCGTGCAGTTCAATCATGGCGTCGCTATGTACATGATTCTATTCGGTGATGTTTTTGCGAATGGCATTCCCTTCGCGCATTCCCGCGAACAGTATAGCTGTTTCCAACTCTCCGCGAGAGCTCCGAAAAAGTCGAGCAGTTTTCTCTGCTGGACTACGATCCACTTGCTTATGATTCCCGTTTCAGACTTGAATTTCTCGCTAAGGCGCCAAGTCGCAGAGGGAAGAGTGAGGATGGAAAGGGACGGATCGGTTTTGCTTTTGTCTGCTTCCCGTGCGAGCTTTGCGCCTTGGCGCGCAATTCTTCCCCACTTCTGATTGCTTTCTATTTCATCGAGAAGAGAGAAGGATTCATTGTTTGTTCCATTCTCCCAGTCTCATCCACCCGGAGTTCAAGTCTTGGGTGGCGTTCGCGAATCGAACTGCAGGGCCTTGAGGCAGTGGATTGGGGACTCGAATACCCAGCTCGAATCGGCCTGATGGCAATTCCTTCAGGTTCAGTTCATCTTGCCATTGAGCCACTCCATGTTGAGGAGGGATCTCCGTCAACCGACCCGAGCACGGGAACGTGCGGATGATTTTGTCATGAAGAAATATGCCCCATTCAGGCGTCCAATCCAAATAAAAAGGTGCAACGCCTCGATTCTCGATACTCAATGTCAATTGCACGCGATCGGGCGCGGTTGCGTCCATCGATACAGATTTTGCATGGAACTCATAGCCCATCCTGCGAGCGATTTCTTTTGCACGGTCGATTCGCTCCTGACTCTGCTTTTTGCCGAACAAACCGCTGTCCATGAGCCACGTGACATGCGTCTCCGAAACACATTGCTCGATGTCTTGGATGCGACGATCTTGGGGGGATGGATCGAAAACGAATCCCCAAGCCTCAGGACGTACTTCACCCCCGATGGGCGACGTCTTCCATTTGTTCATCGCGTCTTCGCCTGCTCGTTCTAGCAATGCCATGAAGAACCAATTGTCATCGCCGCGCCCCGTACGGAGTGTGGACCATGCGAACGAGTCATCGTGGTACCCAAACAAACGATAGGAATTACTCGCAATCTTGGCATCGCTTTCCCCCGCGGGATATCGCAGCAGGACGGGGGTTTTTTGAAAAGCCTTCTCGTACGCGTCCAATACTTCGGATTGAACTGTTTTGGTGGCGAACAAATCGCTGCGAGGATGCGTATGCCATTCCCCCCAGAGTCCGAGAAGACCGGCCGTGATAAAGCCGATGCGAGGATCTCCATCGTACCGATCTCCTAACTCCTGGATGAATCGAACCATAGCCCGCCGTATGCGAGGGTCTTCGTAGTCCGGGGTGTCGACTATGGATCCAGGAGCGTCATTCAACTTCCATCGCGTGACCTTAAGCTCGCGCGACATGAGGAACTCGGGGATTGAGCTCTTCTTGCCCGGGTACTCGATGAAGACCCGAAAAATGGCTTGATGGCCTCGACTTGAGATATCGTTCAACATCGAATCCAGTTCGGTCCAATCGAATCGTTCCTCGTCCTTCATAAGAGAAGCGAGTCCGATGTAGTTGAACTCCAGCGAATGCGGGAACTGCGACCTTCGGTCTCCTTGATAGGGCACAAATCCCTTCAGCGGATTGTCGATTGGAGCGGGGGCATAGGTCAGCGAGCGAACCTCTTGGGCCAATGCGACAGATAAAGACGAACCCAACCAAAGGAACAATAGACAAGGCAAAGATTTGGGAAAGAAACCGGCAGTCATGAAAGGATCGGACCTTGTTGGTGGGAAGACCCTTAGGCGGTCGGAGAAAAGGATCCCAACGGCGCGGGGACATCTTTACGTTTGTCGAAAGTCATCGTTGGCGTTAGGCGTTCCAATGGATTGTATCTCGGCAAGACCACGACATCGAATAAACGAAGTAGAATCCAGTCGAGCGTGCCACTTACGGTTCGTTTCCCTGCCTGCGACTCCTACCCACTTTTCAAGAGTAAAAGCACCATGCACCCACACGATCCCTCTTCAATTCCCCGCCGTGAAGCGTTGCTCGCAACGATGGCTGGGATTGGTTTGTCATCGTTCGCATTCGAGCCCGTTCACGCTTCCCGAGCAGCGGCCCCTGCTGAGGCGGATGCCAGGCGTTCATCCCCCAAGCGATACAAGATGAAGAAATCGATTAATCTTTGGGCGTTCCCTTACCCACAGCTTATGAATCTCCGCGAGTGCATGCAACTTGCCAAAGATGCAGGATTTGACGGGATTGAACTCAATTACGATTTGGAAAACGATCTTTCACCGAAGGGAACGGCGAAGAACTTCGCGGCGATCCGGCGGATGGCAGATGAGATCGGGATTGAGATCAGCGGTCTCTGTTCGTTTCTCTTTTGGCCTTATCCGCTGTCCTCGAACGATCCTGCGAAACGCAATCGGGGCATTGAACTCGCGGGAATGATTGCTCAAGCGGCCGCGGACATGGGGGTGGAAAATGTTCTGGTGGTGCCAGGGGCCGTTCATATCCCATGGCGCGACGATCACGAACCGGTTCCGAACGATGTGTGCGACGAGCGGGCCAAGAATGCGATTGGTCAATTGGTCAAGAAAGCGGAGAAGACAAAGACGTACTTGAACATGGAGAACATTTTCTTCAACGGTTATTTGATGACCCCTATGGAGATGAATCAATTCGTCGATAGTTTTGGTAGCCCTTACATTCAAGTGCACTTTGACACGGGCAATATCTCGATGTTCCAGCACGCGGAGCATTGGGCGACGATCCTTGGCAAGCGAACCAAGAACGTCCATTTGAAAGAGTTCACGAAGAAGGGGACTGATTATTCACTCGAGACGTTTCGTCCGTTGTTGGACGGAACAACCAACTGGCCTGCGGTGACGGACGCCTTGGAGAAAGTAGGCTATGAGGGGTATCTCACCTTTGAGTATTTCCATCCTTACCAGCACTACCCCGAGGCGCTCGTTTGGCAAACTTCCGATTCACTCGATCGCATCTTGGGAAGGAAGTAGACATCGGGAAAGATCGGCGAAGCTACCGATGAAGAGATTCTAGTGGGCTGGCCGGAAGACTTTGAATTCTTTTCCCGTCGCTTTGATTCCTGCTTTGAGCATCAGAAGTCCAATTTTGAGTTTATCTGGCTCCCGCATGCGAACTTCTTCGATATCGGGGCTGATCGATTGGACCTCCCCTCGCACGTAAATGATGCCTCCTCGCATTCCCCGGCCCAGTTCCTCTCCTGCGTTCCCACCGATGACGATCGATCCGCTTTGCATACCGAGCCCACACAGCGGACCTGCGTTCCCACGTATCACGACATCTGCACCTTGCATACCCAGCGCGACGCGCGGGCCAGCGTTTCCGTAGACGGAAACAAGCCCCCCTTGACCGAGCGACGCCAATCCGGAGCCAGCATCGCCGTGGACAAACAAGGCGCCGGAATGGATCGAATGAGCCAGGTAGTGTCCTGCATTGCCCTCGATGATTCCTTCGGATTCTCCAAAGCACACGAAGCAAAAGTCGCCGACACTGCCCAAAACTTTGACGTGCCCCCGCAATCGATAGCCGTTGAGCAAATAGGGCAGGGCCTTCGCGCAACAGATTTCAATCTCATGCTCTACCCCGCAGTCGAGAGCTCGCAATGCTTCGCGAGCTGGCTCGAATCCTTGGGAGGGAATTTCCAAACGAACTGTTGCAGGCAAGATGAGGGTCTCGGGGGACGGACACGGGAATGGATGAAATGCTTTTCTTAACCGCTATTCCAACGTCAATGGGCGTCGGAAGATGGTGCTTCCATTGGTTATGAACAACCACTCGCCGGCAGGGCCTCCCAACACGCAACTGGTGAGAGGTGCGTCCTGAATGGGTTTCGGCAAAACACCGCACTGACGTCCCGTGGGATCGAATATCTGCACTCCCAATTGGGAAGTCACGTAATAGCGACCGACTCGATCGACAGCCATTCCGTCCCCCCCCGATGCAAGGAGATAGGGGGGAGGCTCATTGAACGCAAAGTCACCTTTGGCATCGATCGGGGATCGAAGTTCCATAGCTGGCAACTTGCTATCGATATCTCCGTTGGGCAATAGCCGATACATCCAAACAATTTTCCCTCCGTATTCCGAAACAGCGAGCGTGCCGCCGTCCGGAGAAACCGCAATCCCGTTAGGTCGGTTGATACCCTCACCTGCAATGGAAACCTTCCCGGTGGCCAATTCGATTTTCGTAATCCTTCCTTCCTTGGTTTCGGTGATATACGCGTAGCCATTGGAAGCGATCGCCAAGTCATTGGGAGTTACCTCGTTGGCGACCACGGAGACCTGCCCGTTAGTCGGATCGATAGAAACCAATCGGTTCTTGGAACCTTGGCAACCGTAGAGCTTTCCATCTGCCCCGAATTCCAATCCGCTGACCGCCTCCTTGGCAATGAGTTCTTGTTCCCCGTTTCCGTTTCGAACGCGATAGATTGCGGGGGCACGCATATCGGAGTAATAAAAGTTCCCTTGTTGGTCGACGCAGGGAGCGTCGGCAAATCCAAGATCTTTCGCGACGACCTCCCAGCCTTGTTTGGGAACAAGAAGTTTCAGCAGGGTGAGGTCACCCTTGAGATCATCCTTCGTATTCCATTGGGGCTCATGCTTCTCTTTTCGCCACAACCATCGGAGTGCGTCGGGAAACAGCATCCCACCGTGGTCGGCATTGTGTCCGTAGCCTTCTGCCCAATCAAAGCGCACATCGTAGCCCATGTAAGCCAGAGCAGAGTGCATCAATTTGTTCGAGAGAGGCCAATTGCCAAAGGGGTTGTCCAAGTCGCCGCTCGTATCGGCGAGGTAGATTCGAAGCGGCTTGGGTTCGGTTTTTCGGATGAGCGAAGGATAGACATTTCCACCTCGAAGATTTGTGAAGCTGCCGATCGTGGAGAGTACTTTGCGGAATTGATCGGGGCGTTCCCAAGCGACCGTGAACGAGCAAATACCGCCGGAGCTAGCACCGCATAGTGCTCGCATCTCCGGATCCTTAGATAGCGTATATTTGGCTTCCACCTGAGGAAGGATTTCCGTCAAAAGGAATTGAGCGTAGCGGTCCCCGAGACTGTCGTACTCGTAGCCGCGGTTCGAGGCTCGCCAGGGGGAATCCGGTTTCGCGCGTCGAGAGTCGTGTCCAGGATTGACGAACACTGCGATCGTGGGGGGCATTTCTCCCTTGGCGATCAGATTGTCGAAGACAACCGGAACGCGCCAACGTCCTTTCGTATCCATGTAACTATGGCCATCTTGAAAAACCATGACGGCCGATGGTTCGTCCGGCTTGACCTGAGCCGGTACATAAATCGCCCAATCCCGAACGGTATTCTCAAAGATCTTCGATTCAAACGCTGGGAACTTTTCGATGGTTCCCGTAGGGACCTTTTCGTTGACGACGGCGTCAGGGTGGGGCTCCCATTTCGTTTTCTCTGGTGCAGTCGTTGGTTCGGTTGAACCGGTGTTGGTCTCGGTGGCATCCGGCTTGGACCAGAGCCAGCGAAGGGCTTCAGGCAGTTCTTTTCCAGCCCAGTTACCACTGTGTCCACCCTCGGTCATAACCAATTTGTGTTCGTAGCCTGCGAACTGCAGAGCTGCCGCAAGGTCTTGATTGGCCAAGGGCCAGTTTCCGAACAAATTGTTGAGATCGTCTTTGCCTTCCTGTAGGTAGACCTTGATCGCCTTTGGATTGCGTTTGCTTTTGCGGACCAAGCCCGGGTAGGCCCAGCCTCCCCTTATGTTGGTGTAGCTACCGATGTGGCTGAGAACTTTACCGAACTGGTCCGGGCGTTCCCATGCGACGGTGAAGGCGGCGATGCCGCCTGACGAGATACCGCCAATGGCGCGATCTTCGGGTGAGTTGCTGACATTCAGATCTTTCAACGCAACCGGAAGAAACTCCTCGATGAGGAAGCGTGCGTATCGATCTCCCATCGAGTCGTATTCAAAGGAACGGGTGCTCCGATCCTTCGCATTGGGCAAAGCACCTTTTACCGTCCCAGGGGAGACAAAAACGGCGATCGTTACCGGCATGGCTTTTTGGTGAATCAAGTTATCGAAGACGATGGGGATGCGAAAAGGGCCATCGGGATTCGCGTAGTTCTGTCCATCTTGGAAGACCATCAAGGCAGCCGCTTGGGATGGGTCGTACTGCTTCGGTATGTAAACGCTGTAGTCGCGCTGAGTGCCGGGATAAATCTCGCTGGTCTCGAAGACCCCTTTCTTCACTTCACCCGAGGGGACATCTTGTTGACGCACTCGGTCGGGATGGTCCGTTTCCTTTGCGGGTTGTGCGAAGGCGGGGGGGACGAAGGCGAGAAGTGCAAACGCGTTGATCGCCAATAGAAACATCCCGATCAACCTACTATTCAACTCGATGCGCGAGGGCATCTTGCGAGCGTGGAAGATCGGATGTAGCGCGCATGGATCGCGATGCGAAATGGAGAGGTGATTCATGGCAGCGATAGGAACAGAGAGGGGATGGATCGCAGGACGGGAGCGGCGGGCACGCGTTGAGAACAATAATCGCAGCTCAGTATACCTTGTTGCTTTCACGACGTCCGATAGGGAGGACATTTTTAGAAGGCAGCGACGGCTCTTCACTATTTTTGTTGAGGGCACTGCCCCCCGCACGAAAGCTCCGGTTATCATTGGGGCGTTCCGTCAAAAGCCCCTGCCCAATGGTCACTATGAGTCAAAGCCATTCCGATTCGCAATCCGTTTCCCGTGAAGGTGCATCTGCTCCCGTCGGGGCTTCAAGCGGAGAGCCCGCCCGTCCTGCGGAGCCTGCATCCATCGCTCCGATTCCTGCGATCCCAATGACGCCGACGCAAAAGCTCTTTGAAGAGTCTATGGCGGAAATCAGCAAGATTTTCGTGGGGCAAGAGGAGCTGGTTACTGTTTCGCTCGTCGCCTTGTTCTCCGGCGGGCATGTGTTGATCGAAGGCGTGCCGGGGCTCGGAAAGACTCTCTTCGTCCGGACGCTGGGGCGCGTCCTCGGCTGTCAATTTGGGCGGATTCAATTCACAGCTGACTTGATGCCATCGGATATCACCGGCGCTCCCATTTTGGATTTGAAGACTCAGGACTTTCGATTCCGTCCTGGTCCTGTCTTTACTCAGTTTTTGTTGGCGGATGAGATCAACCGCTCCCCTGCGAAAACGCACGCCGCCCTATTGGAGATTATGCAGGAGTATCGGGTGACCATCGATGGAGTCAGCCATCCGGTTCCTCGACCCTTTTTGGTGATGGCGACCCAAAACCCAATCGAAAGCGAAGGGACATACTCCCTCCCTGAAGCACAGCTAGATCGCTTCATGTTCAAAGCGATCGTCTCTTATCCTGGTGAAGCCGAGGAGGCGCGGATCTTGGATCTGCACTCACGGCAAGTCGATTTGGGGGCTGTGCTCCGCGAGGAAGTGCGTCAAGTCACCAACGCCGAGACCATTCTCCAAATAATGAAAGCGAACTCCGAGGTTCGCATCGAGCCCAAGCTGCTCGCGTACATCAATCGTATTGTTCGTTCCACGAGAGCTTGGCCGACCTTCCACATGGGGGCATCGCCGCGAGCTGGGTTGGCGATTGTTCAAGGTGCCAGAACGCTCGCCGCGTTTCGCGGCCGCAACTATGCCGTTCCCGATGATGTGGTCGAGATCGCGATCCCGGCACTGCGTCATCGTGTGGTGATGAGCGCGGAAGCCGAAGTGGAGGGGTTGCTTGTCGATTCGGAGCTCAGCACCCTTTTGCGCGGAATCGAAGTTCCTAGGTTGTAGATCCCGTGGACCAGACAATCGACGCTCAACAACTCTACGACTCCGTCGGTTCCTATTTATTCTGGGCACCTTGGATCGGACTGGCTTTGCTCCTGCTCCCTCTGCTGGTTTTGGCATGGGGCTGGCGGATTTATCCGACTTTGCGCTGGTTGTGGTTTCTCCTCCCCTTGTCGTTTGCCACCGTTTTGGTCGCGATCGATCCGCTCTATCGCCACTTTATCGTCGTCTTGGATCTGGTGGCTGTCTCATTCGTGGTCTTGGATCTGCTGACGATTACGAGCCAAAGCGGGATTCGGGTCGAGCGTCAAATGGTGCGGAGCGCGTCGCTCGGTGGGACGCATCCAGTGAAATTGCTGGTTGAGAATCGTAGCGACCGGTTGAAGCGGATCGTGATGCGCGACGATCTACCCACGGAACTCAGCGCGAAGCCCGAAGTCCATCGCTTCCGACTCGATTCTCGAAAGCGAACCGAGATCGATTACAAGCTGACGCCGAAACGACGCGGTACTTATCGATTTGAATCTATCTACTTTCAACTGCTGAGCCGATTTGGATTGTGGACACGCAATCTTCGCAAGCCATTGCCGGGCGAACTGCATGTCTACCCCGATATGAAACAGTTAACCGAGTATGCGATTTTGGCTCGCACGAATCGATTGAGTCTGATCGGGGTTCGCAAGACTCGAAAGGCTGGGCAGGACAACAATTTCGAGCGGCTACGCGACTACACCCAAGATGACAATTACAAGCATATCGATTGGCGTTCGACCGCTCGGCGGAACAAACTCACCGTCAAGCAATTTCAAACCGACCAGAGCCAGCGCATCGTGTTCCTGGTGGATTGCGGGAGGCTGATGACCGCGGAATATCGAGGTCTAAGTTTGCTCGACTATGCCTTGAACTCGATGCTGATGCTCAGTTACGTCGCGCTGCATCAGGGAGACTCCGTCGGATTGATGTGCTTTTCCGATCGGATCGAATCGTATGTGCCCGTTCGGGGGGGAGCGTCGCAAATGAATCGATTGCTTCACGCTAGTTTCGATCGCTTCCCCACACTGCTTCAGACCAACTACAGCGAAGCGTTTCTGCACTTTTCCAAAACTTGTCGGAAGCGATCGCTAGTCGTATTGTTGACCAGTGTGATCGACGATGTCTCTGCGGCGCAGATCACGGGCTACCTCACAACCCTTCGAGGAAAGCATTTGCCGTTGCTATGCTTGCTTCGTGACCGAGCCGTGTTCGAATACGCGGACAACCCAAACCTGGACGAGTCGGTACTCTATCGAAGTGCCGCGGCCGCTCAGCTTTTAATCTGGCGGAACGATGTGATCCAGAAGATCCAGAATGCGGGGATCCTCGCGGTCGACGCCTTCCCCGACGCGCTTACTTCACCCTTGGTGAATCAATATCTCGAAGTCAAAGCGAAGCACTTGCTCTAGAACGAACCGCTCGTCCTCACCCTGCGAAGCCATTTATGTGCTTCGCGCGAAGATTGGGATCCACTCGTTTCGTTTGGCCGCTCTACCCTCGATAGAACCTGGAAATGTTGATGTAGTCATTGAAGACGACCGCCAGCATCAAGCAAAGCAATCCTAGCACGCCCGCTAGTCGAAGCTTCCCCTCGAGTTCTTCGTCGACAGGCTTTCCACGGATCGCTTCCGCGATAAGGAAAACCATATGTCCACCATCGAGGGCAGGGATGGGGAGGAAGTTGATGATTGCCAAGTTCGCGCTAAGCAGCGTGAGGAACATCAGCAACGGGGAGATGCCGCGAGACGCCGCATCGGTCGCTTCCATCGCGATGGCTCCAGGACCACCCACGGCTCGGAATGGGAGTTTGCCACGTACGAGCAATTCCAAGAACTCGAGAACATTGCCACCTCGTCGAACAATTTCGTGAAGCCCCAGACCCATTGCATCTGCGACCGAGTCGACTTGATGGGTCCTCTTGAGAGAGGTGAATTGGAGACCGCGATCGGGCCAATGGAGCGTTGGGTGTTTCGCGACGGTGACATTGCATCGATCGACCTTACCGTCTCGTTCGAAGTGAAGCTCGGTCGAGAGGCCGGTGCGCATCATTTGCAGAGTTCCGATCCAGTACTGCATGTTTCGGCCGCGATCGACGAGTTGGGCTTTCTTCAGCGATTCCGCTCCGAGGAGAACATTCTTAAAATATTGCAACTCGTCTTCTGTTTCCGGGCTGAATCGAATTTGGGTGATCACATCGTTCACTTGCAGTCCTGCCTTCTCTGCAGGCATACCGGGTTCAATCCGACCGACGATATTGCTGACACCGTATACGATTCCCGTGCCGGGGATTTCCAGTCCGGTGGGACCGAACATGGCATCGGCGACCGGGACAGGAAAGGAATCAGGAAGTTGCCATTCGAACGTTTTCTTTTCGCCTGCTGCATCTGTGAAATCGAGGGTTGCTTTCTTCCCGAATTTCGAGCTCAGTTTTAATAGCAAAGCGAACGCGTCGTCGATCGGTTCGCCATCGAGCGAGATCAGCTTCATTCCTTCCTCGATTCCAGATTGGAAGCCCAGCGAGTTTTCGCGAACGGTGACGACTGGTGTGGGTAGGAAACCGGCACCAAAGGACTTCATCGCGACAGGTGGAGAAGGTACATCGACGGGTTCTCGCTCTTCGCTCTTCTTATCGTCGGGATTTTTGAGTCGCATCACGTTGAGGGTAACGGTCTCTGCGTGTCTTGGTTCCAGTCGTTTGTCCAATTCATAGCCGAGCGGCTCTGGAGCGTAACGGGACACCGGCAGGGTTTCGCCATTGATACCGACCACGATGTCACCTGGTTCGAGCCTGGGCAGACTCGAAGCTTCATAACTCGGGTCCTCTGTGTATTGCTTGGAAATGGGGCTGATTCTTGACAAGGTTGTGATGAAGGTCGATCGCATGCCAAGGCTGAGGATTTGAATACCACGCGATGGGTCGGAGTGGTGGGTAGTTCCGACTACGGAAAACTCTTTGGTCTCGCCATTGCGGTCGACACCGATGGCCACCGGTTTGGAAGCGTCGCGAAGCCCTGCGAAGACAATCGACTGCTGCATATCGCGGAACGAGAGCTCGTCGTTTTCGTTCTTGTTGACTTTCACAAATCGGTCCCCTGGTTCTAATCCTGCATGCCAAGCTGGATCGCCGGGGAACACTGTTCCAATCACCGCCGCGTCGTAGGGAACCCCAACATAGAATGCGATCGCGGCCATGAAGACGCCGGTGATCAAATTCATGACGACCCCAGCGCTGATGATCACCATCCTCGCGTAAACACTCTTGGCGGCATACGAACGGGGGTTGAGCTTCGGTGCACCGTCAGGTCCGACACCTTCCCGGCTTCGTGCGGCTTCCGCGGCAGAGTTGCGAGGATCATCGTCTTGTCCGAGCATCTTCACGTAACCCCCCAACGGGATCACTCCAATCCCGTATTCGGTTTCACCCCACTGGAAATGAAACAGCTTCGACGGGAGTTTGATGGGACCGATTTGGAGTGGTGGATCAAACCCAACGTAGAACTTGTCGCATTGCACGCCAAAGGTTTTCGCAGCGAGGAAGTGTCCTAGCTCGTGAACAAAGATGACAAACCCCAGTCCGAGGGCGACGAGCATGATGTTGTAAAGGAAGGTTCCCCACGACTCGAGCAGCGTCGGTTCCGCAGCAAAAAGGGGCTGCGTCCAATTCAGCAGTTGGGTCAGGGAGTCGCCGGCAATGAGGAGATCTGTCATGAATCAAGTTATCCAACGTTGGACTTCAAGCCGGCTCCAGCAATCCAGTTCCAGGAGTTCGGGGAGGCTCGGCGAAGGTGAGTAGTGATGATGGTGAAGAATCGATTTACAAATCTTAGCAATATCAGTCAGTCGAATTCTACGTTCTAAGAAGAGCTCGACACAGGCTTCGTTTGCGGCATTGAGGACTGCACCGCAGGATCCCCCGCGGGCGGCGACTTCGAATCCCAACTGCAAGCAGGGATAACGTTCCGGATCGACCGGTTTCCAGCTTAGCTGGCAATCGTTGTTCCAGTCGAAAGGGGGCGACGACGCTGGAGCTCGTTCGGGGTAGGTCAAGGCGTATTGAATGGGGAGTCGCATATCCGGAGGGCTTAGCTGCGCGATGACCGAAGCATCGCGAAACTCCACCATCGAATGAATGATGGACTGCGAATGGATCACGACATGGATTTGATCCGGGGTCAAATCGAACAACCACTTGGCTTCGATCACCTCGAGAGCCTTATTCATCATCGTGGCGGAATCAACGGTGATCTTTCGTCCCATTTGCCATGTGGGGTGCATCAAGGCGTCTTCGACGGTCGCTTGCTCCAGTTTGTCCAAGGGCCAATCGCGAAGTGGACCACCGCTCGCGGTCAGAATGACTCGCTTGAGTTCGTTTGGTGAGCAACGGGTTTGCAGGCACTGGAAGATTGCGCTGTGCTCGCTGTCCACGGGCAAGACTTCCGCTCCGGTCGTTTTGGCCGTTCCCATGATGAGGGACCCCGCCACGACGAGCGATTCTTTGTTCGCCAGCGCCAAGCGTTTTCCCAATTCGACGGTTCGTAAAGCGCTTTGCAATCCAGCCACGCCCACGATCGCCCCAACAACCGTGTCGATCTCAGGGCGACTGACAATCGTATTCACCGCATCGGAGCCCAAAAATCGCTGCGTGCTCGGGGAGCGAGGATTCGTCTTGGAATGCCAATCTTTCGACGCAGAAGAATTGCATTGCGTCACGACGGCATAGAGGGGCTGGCTCTGTTCGATCTGAGTTTCGAAAAGGTCTAGTTGCGAATGGCAAGAAATCGCGGCAGTGCGATGGGTTTCCGGAAGACGATCCAAGACATCCAACGCAGCCCGCCCTATGCTGCCGGTGGAGCCGAGTACTGCGACATTGCGAATTTGGCCCACCGCAAACTACTCCAATTATCGGGAGTCCATCCCTCGAAAGCACAATCAGCAGAGTCGTTTTATCCGTCGCAAAACGTTCCCGCCTATGGATTTAACGCTCGGATTCTAGGGAGAAGTCTCGAAAACCTCAACGCCAAACCCTGCCCAGACCTACCCTGCGGCGCATAATTACTCCGTTTCCTAACCGCGCCATCCCGTACTCCATCCCAGACCCGTCGCATGAGCAGCCCTCAAAAACCGGAGAAGAAACCGACCTCATCCGCCAATGGAACTCCTCCCCAGAGTCCTTGGTTGATGTACACCCTCCTGGCGATCCTGTTCCTGTTCGGCGCGATCACGCTGGTTACGAACTCGATGATCCGGGCCGTTCGTTATCCCGACTTGATCGCCCTCATCGAAAACACTCGCTACGAGACGCGCGGTTCCACCGATTTGGTGGACGAGGCGACGGGGGAACTGGAGATCTCGACCGGCCTCAGCAAAGTCAAGGTCAAGAACCTTCGCGACGTGCAGGTCGACGAGAAATCGGTGACCGGTACGGTCGATTGGATTCCCATCGATAAAGATGGGGTTGAGGGGGCCGTGCAATCCAAGGTCCGCTTTCAATCGGTCAAGGACAATTCGGAATTCACCAACAAGCAGCTTCGTGAGAAGTTGGAGCGGGCCAATATTCCATGGTCTAATGCTCCGGGTGCGAGCATGCTTTCGCAGTCCCTTATGTTCTTCGTGCTCCCTCTTCTGGTCGTCTCTGCGATCTTCTTTTTCGTCATGCGACGGTTGGGGGGAATCAATTCTCCCATGCAATTCGGGCGTTCGAGAGGTCGCATGTATGTCCAAGAAGACATCGGAGTGACTTTCGACGATGTGGCTGGGATCGATGAAGCGGTGGAGGAAGTGCGTGAAGTCGTCGACTTCCTAAAGCATCCTGAAAAATATCAGAAACTAGGTGGTCGTATCCCGCGAGGAGTGTTGTTGGTCGGACCTCCCGGCACGGGAAAAACGCTGCTGGCAAAAGCGATCGCAGGAGAGGCAGGCGTCCCATTCTTCTCCCTTTCCGGTTCCGACTTCGTGGAAATGTTTGTCGGTGTTGGAGCGGCGCGCGTGCGTGACATGTTTCAACAGGCGACTGCGAAAGCTCCTTCGATCATTTTCATCGACGAGCTGGACGCGTTGGGGAAGAGCCGCGCGGGAAATGTCCCCGGTTCCCATGACGAACGGGAGCAAACGCTCAATGCGTTGTTGGTCGAGATGGATGGTTTCGATGCCAATGCGGGGGTCATTGTTATGGCCGCTACCAACCGTCCAGAGACTCTGGATCCGGCATTGCTGCGCGCTGGAAGATTCGATCGAAACGTGTTGGTCGACAGACCGGACAAACAGGGACGGGAAGATATTCTCAAGGTTCACGTGAAGAGCGTGAAACTCGGCACGGATGTGAATTTGCGTCAAGTCGCTGCGATCACCCCCGGTTTCGTCGGTGCGGATCTGGCAAATCTCGTGAACGAAGCCGCCTTGCTCGCTGCCCGCAAAGGGAAAGAGAAAGTAGAGCAACAGGAGTTCAATGACGGAGTGGAAAGGGTCACCGCGGGGCTCGAAAAGAAAAAGCGAATCATGGGTGAAGAAGAGAAGCGACGCGTCGCGTACCACGAAGCGGGCCACGCTCTCATCGCCTACTCACTTCCCAACACCGATCCGGTCCACAAAGTCTCCATCATTCCACGTGGTATCGCTGCTCTCGGGTACACCATGCAGCGTCCAGAGGGGGATCGCTATCTCGTTACCCAAGCCGAATTGGAGTCGCAGATGCAGGTCTTGGTAGCCGGAACCATCACCGAAGAAATCGTATTCCGCGATATCAGTACCGGGGCACAAAATGACTTGGAACGAGCCACTCAGATCGCTCGTGGGATGGTCATGGAATACGGAATGAGCCGAATGGGGAGGATTAACTATCGCGAAGGAAATCGCTCGCCTTTCCTGGCGGCCTCCTCCGGGGAATCTTTCGGACGTGAGTATTCGGAACAAACCGCGCGGGAGATCGATCAGGAAGTCAAACGCTTGATCGATGAAGCGATTCAGCGGGCTCGAGTGATTCTCACCGAACGGCGTGCTTCGCTCGAAGCCTTGGCGTTGCGATTGATTGAAGTCGAAGTCATCGAGTCCGAAGAATTGAAGCGGATTATCGATTCCACCAGCGCCGGGCCTCGCGTCGTGCCGGGGACGTTTACGAACAATCCCAAACCGACGACACCGACCTCGGCTCCCAACCGATTGGCCGGCGAAGCCTAAGAGGGATGCCGGCAAACCCTAAGAACTATTTCGGTAGCTTCGGAACCGACGGCAGGCCATAGGGATTGGTCGCGGCACCGCCCGAGAGAGGTTCCGCGATCTCGGCGCCTGCGGTGAGCGCGAGAAGAATCGTGATCCCGAGATAGAGAGCGTAGTGGAGTAAACTCTGGCCGAACTCCATTTCCAAGCTCGCGAGGGAGGCGAATGCACCGATTCCCAACATAATGGCTAGAAAAATCGCAAACGAAATTCCGTCTACCTGAGCGAGCGATTTATTTCCAAGATAAAAAGCGAGCCCCCAATAGAGCCCCCAGGTCAGGGCGAAAAACGCAGAGCAAGCTCCCAATCGGATCGCGAGTTCTTTCCCAAAGTAGCCCCCCAGTTCATCGTCTCGGAGAAATGCGTAGCCTGCCCAAGCGACCGGGTAGGACAAGCTGACCACCCCGAGCGCTAGGTACCACCAGGGGACCACCTCGAATGCAAAACGTGCCGAGATTGCAGCGATGACGGTGATCAAGCCAAGTCCGGACGCGATCATCAGCTGCAAATTGGTGAGCTCGAATTCCTTTCGCTTGATCGGCTTGAGAACCGAGACCCCTTTGGAGTCTTTGGGGCCTGCTAGCTCCGGTGCATGGATGACAACTTCTTGAGCTTTGTCCGGAACGACGATTTCTTTTTTGCATTTGGGGCATGGCCCCTTCTTGCCAGCGTATTTGTCACTGACCGAAAAACGTGCGTAGCAGCCGGGACAAGTAACTTGGATTGGCATTGATTTGATGGATTTCGCTATGGTGATGGACGAGAAAGCAGCCGAGAGAGGGGCGAGACGGCTCCGTCGGCGGACATTCTAAACAAAGTTGGGGCGACGGGAGCCCGGCTCGTTAGAACAGCAAATTCTAGTTATCATACGCGTTTGCGAAATCGTTTTCGAACTTTAGTTTGGTGACCATGCAATCCGAAACCCTTGAGAAAAACCCTCCCGTCTACCGTCGCGTGATCCTCAAGCTCAGCGGCGAAAGCCTTGCCCATTCTGGGGAACGAGGCATCAGCATGGATGAGGTAACGGCTATCGCGAAGCAGATCAAAGCGGCCCATGCGCTCGGGTGTCAGATCGCAGTCGTTGTCGGAGGAGGCAATATCCTCCGCGGCGCGCAGTTCAAAGGGACGAGCGGGGAGATGATCCAAGAGGCGACCGCCCACTACATGGGTATGCTGGCTACGGTCATCAATGCGCTCGCCATGCAAGATGCCTTGGAGAATATCGGCTGCGCGACGCGGGTCATGTCCGCCATCAAAATGGATGGTGTCGCAGAGCCTTTCATTCGTCGACGCGCGATCCGTCATCTGGAGAAGGGACGGATCGTGATCTTGGCTGCTGGAACGGGAGCACCTTTCGTCACAACCGATACGTGCGCTGCCAACCGCGGACTTGAGCTCGATGCCGACATCGTACTGAAAGCGACGCGGGTCGATGGCGTATACAGCGATGATCCCGAAAAGAATCCCCATGCGATTCTCTATCGTGAATTGGATTACGATGTAGTCATCGAGAAGAATTTGAAAGTCATGGATTCGACCGCCATCGCGCAATGCCGAACCCATAAGCTTCCGATCCTTGTTTTCAACTTCAAGAAAGATGGAAACATTGTGAAGGCCGTCAGCGGTCAAAAGGTCGGGACGCGTATTAGCCCCCGCAGCGCGAGCGGCGAACGCATCTTGGTCAACGCAACTTGATTTCGCTGCAACTTGATTTCACTACCTGAATCTGTCATCCCCAATCGAAACTGGAGTTATCGAAATGAGTGTTGAAGACATCATGTTGGACGCCGAAGAACGCATGGAGAAGGCGCTCGGTGTTCTCAAAAACAACTTGGCTGGGATCCGAACCGGACGAGCTACCCCCGGTTTGCTCGACTCGGTCAAAGTCACTGTGTATGGATCCGCCACGCCGCTCAAGCAGTTGGCGAGTGTCGGTGCCCCAGAACCGCAACAATTGGTGATCCGACCCTTTGATCCGAGCACGATCAAGGACATCGAAAAGGCGATTGTCGCCAGCGAGCTGGGCCTCAATCCGCAGAACGACGGACGAATCATCCGAATCAATATTCCGCCTCTTAGCACCGACGTGCGCAAGAAGCTCGTCGCGCGGATCAAGGATCTATCGGAAGAATCCAAAGTCTCGATTCGCAACGTCCGACGCGATGCGAACAAGGCGGTGGAGACCGAGGAAAAGGAAAAATTGATCAGCGAAGACGATCGCGATAAGGCCAAGGAAGATATCCAAGAGCTCACGAAGAAATACGAGAACTCCGTCGGCGACTTGGCCAAGGCTCGCGAAGCAGAAGTTATGAACGAGTAGTCGGTGCGGGATTTACCGTTGTGCGGTTCTCGCCGTGGGCGGAGGGGTCGGAATCATAAACCCATCCGACTGACTGGTGTTGGCTTTGATCTGTTCGGCGACACTGCCGGATAGGACAGGGCCAGCGCCCATCATGGACCAATGTTGGTGATCGCTCCGAGCTAAGGCAAATCCTGTATTGATGACCGGCTGCTTGGTCTTCACGTCGGTTGCGACAACAGAAAGCTTTGCCGTCCCCATCGCCTTGTTCCGCTCGTAAAAGTTGATTTTGGGAATCCTCCCCATCACTCCCAGAGGGATTTCGGGGGTTCCTACGACGGTTTCGGTCCGATCGGTACCAACACCTCCCGATGCGAGTTCGACCACGACGTCGGCATCTTCGGCTTTGTCGGCCAGCGTGCACTGCGAAGCGAGCAATCGTGATTTCGCGGCTAGAATGATGTAGTTCTTGTCGACGCAGTCCAGCAGTTCTGTTTTGAGGTGCACCTTCGCACCGGCGATCGGTCGAAAATCTACTTTGTCGAGGGATCGGTCCACTGCGTTGCTGATGAGAAGCTGCTCTAGCCCAGTTCGCGAGGTATCGGACTGTTTCATCGTCGAGCATCCAACAGTAGATGCAGACAATAGTACAATCCAGAACGCAGTGTTTTTCATAAGTGTATGCCGCTTTGACAAGGATCGGCCCGATCGATGAACGGATTGCCTCTTACCGAACCTGCAGAGGGATCTCAAAATCGAGCTCTTGTGTCAAGAGAATTCTCGAATCGCTGGCAAATACGTTAACTTTCCCTCTTCTTTTCCCGACGTGAATTCATTTCCTTATGACGCTCACCAAACTGACCAAACTCACATCGCTCGACGGGGTTGCTGGCTTTCGAGCCCATACTCGATCGTTGGGAATCACCATTGGAATCGATGAGGAGTTGGCCCCCTCCTCGCAATCGCCTCTCCATCAGCCGATCGCATGGAATGGCAGGACAATCGGAAATCGGATTGCGATCCAGCCGATGGAGGGTTGGGACGGGACCACGGCTGGAGGCGTTACTCCCCCGATGCTCAGGCGTTGGGAACGCTTTGGTGAAAGTGGTGCCAAGCTCATTTGGGGAGGGGAAGCGATGGCGGTTCGCCCCGACGGCCGCGCCAATCCCAATCAATTGATTCTGTCGGAAGAAAACGCGGGGGGAATCAGCGCCTTGCGCGAAAGGTTGATCCAGTCGCATCAAGCTCACTACGGGCGCACGGATGATTTGATTATCGGTTTCCAGCTCACCCATTCGGGGCGATTCTGTCGCCCCAACGATAAAAAGAGATGGGAGCCTCGTGTCGCCTACCGGCATCCTTTGCTCGATCCCAAGTTCAACGTTACCAGCGATGAGATGGTTTGGACCGATGAACAGTTGGGTGAATTGATCGGAAACTATGCCGATGCGGCGAGACTGGCGAAGCAAGCCGGCGCGGACTTCGTCGATATCAAGTCTTGCCATGGCTACCTCCTGCATGAGTTTCTGGGCGCTCGCTCGCGACCGGGACCCTTCGGCGGCGATTACGAAGGGAGGACGCGGTTGTTGTTTTCGATTGTTCGTGCAGTACAAGCCGCTGCACCGGAGTTGGGAATCGGGGTCCGATTGAGCGCTTACGATACGGTTCCCTTTCAACCTAATCCAAAGACGGCAGAACCGGGTAAACAGGGGCAGGGAATGCCGATGCCCCATGAGCACTTGCTCCCTTACACGTTTGGATTCGGATTGAATCCGGATCGACCGCTTGAAATGGATCTGACTGAGACGCATCGATTGCTCGGCGATTTGCAAGAGCTCGGTGTTTCGATGATCAATCTTTCGGCGGGAAGCCCCTATTACACGCCCCATCTATTGCGTCCCGCGGCGTACCCCCCCTCGGATGGTTATCAGCCCCACGAAGATCCCTTGATTTCGGTGGCCAAACACTTGCAGGCTGCAGCCCAATTAAAGAAAGCACACCCGAAGTTGCTTGTTGTGGGTTCTGGTTATTCCTACTTGCAGGAGTTTCTCCCCAACGTCGCGCAGCATCAGGTAGCGCACGGAAACGTTGACTTCGTCGGGATGGGGCGGATGGTATTATCGTATCCCAAACAAATGGTGGATGCGGTCGAGCGAGGAACCAGTGAGCGGAAATTGGTTTGCCGGACATTTTCCGATTGCACCACAGCGCCTCGCAACGGTCTCCCATCCGGTTGCTATCCTTTGGATGATTACTACAAGAAATCAGAAGACGCCAAACGTCTGAAAGAAATCAAAGCCAATCTCTAATCAATCTATTCACGTTCGACGGGAACTCACGCGGATGCAAACACGTAAATTAGGGCAGACCGATTACTATCTACCGATCCTCGGATTTGGAGCCTCCTCGATTGGTGCCGAGTTTGGTCAGCGAGATTGGACTGCATCGTTGGACGCTGTACGAACAGCCATCGAGCTTGGTCTCAGTTTCATCGATACGGCGGCCTATTACGGGCGAGGAATGAGTGAAATACTGCTCGGGCAAATCTTGCACGAGTATCCTCGCGAGTCCTTGGTGATCAGCACGAAGCTTGGACGCTACGCCCCCAATCACTTTGACTTTTCCGCCAAACGTGTTGCAGAGAGCGTCGATGTGTCGTTGGAACGCATGCGATTGGATTATCTAGATATCGTCTTTTGCCACGACATCGAGTATGGGGATGTCAACCAAGTCATCGAAGAAACGTTACCCGCCCTTGCGTTGCAGAGAGCCAAAGGAAAAGTGCGGTGTGTTGGGGTAAGTGGTTATCCGATGCGCAATTTTGAGCGGGTCATTCCTTCGGGGTTGGTCGATTGCGTGATCACTTACAATCACTACACACTCCAGAATGACATGGCGACGCGTTTGATCCCACTCGCAGAAAAACACGGTGTGGGATTGATCAATGCAGCGCCGTTTTCTGCGCGACTCCTGACTCATATGCCATTGCCGCCTTGGCACAAAGCGACGCCAGAGGTCAGGAATGTGGCTGCCCAAGCAGCGCAGTTTTGCCAAGACCAAGGGACCTCGATCGAGAAGCTAGCATTGCAGTACTCCATTCAGAATCCCGCTTTTGCTAGCTGTTTAGTTGGCAGTGCGCGCAGTGAGGAGGTCAAGCAGTTGGTGAGATGGATGGGAGAATCGGTCGATTGGGACTTGATTGGAAAGGTCAAAGAGATTCTTAAACCGATTCATAATTGGTATTACATCGAAGGCCGACCTGAGAACAATGATCTGACTTGGCCCACTTCCACTCAATGGCAAGATGCATAAAGCATGCAGATCAATAAGAGTCTTCTCACCAATCTCATTTCCGTCGGCTTGGCTGTCGGAGGTTTTCTCATTCCGTCGGAGAATCCGTTGGCGGGACCGATTCGCGACATCGGACTTTACGCGACATCTGGGGCGATTACGAATTGGATTGCGATCTACATGTTGTTCGAGAAGGTACCGGGCTTCTACGGTTCCGGAGTGATCCCCAATCGGTTCGAGGAATTCAAATCCGGAATTCGGGCTATGGTGATGCAGCAATTCTTCAATCGGGAGAATGTTTCTCAGTTCTTCCAATCGCAGCAAAAAAGCATGGATTGGGAGCTGGACCCAAATCCGATCCTTGAAGTGATCGATTTCGATGCGATGTTTGCGAAATTGCAAGACGCGGTAATGAAATCTCCGCTCGGCGGGATGCTGGCCATGTTCGGCGGGCCCAAAGCATTGGAAGGGATGCGGGCACCCTTTCAAGCCAATATGGAAGAAGAGTTGCGAAAACTCATCGTCTCACCCAAGCTTCATGAGGCCTTGCAGAAGTCAGTCAAGACGCCCGATTTGACCGACGATATCCTCGACAAGGTGCAACAGATTGTTTCGAAGAGGCTAGACGAGCTTACGCCAGCCATGGTGAAACAGATTGTTCAGGACATGATCCGACAGCATCTCGGATGGTTGGTCGTTTGGGGAGGTGTGTTCGGCGGCCTTATTGGGTTAGCTGCGAGCCTCCTCCGTCTCGTTGCGTAGGAGGTCGCGAATCCAAATCCACCGCGGCTTGGATCAAACCGCGATTGCTTCGTCGGCTTGGGAAGCCGTCTCGCATGGAGTGGTTGTCGTTTTGGAGTAGCCCAAAGCGCGGATCACTTCCAGGATTTCGCTGCAAGTGGGGAACATACGGCCGCTGGTTCGTTTGTACTGCTCCAAAGCCTTCATGAACTCGACTTCGTCGTTGGAGTAGTCCCGTTCGCAAGTAGTCGGGTCGATTTGGCGTCGTCGCTGGACCTTGGTCTTTTTCTTCTCTTCGGCAATGATGGCTTTGAGTTGCTGTTCGTCCGCAGTGCCAGTTCGGCGATCTTTGGAGCGACGGTCGACAGTGACGATGTGAGAACCAGCCTTTTCTTCGCGTGCCATGACTTGTACCTGATGAGCAAACTAGAGTAAGTGGAGCAATCCGCAAGCTTTTTCAGCCCAGGAGACTTTACCCCACCCCACTTTCTGAGCTGAAAAACTGCAGTGTTTTTCCGGTTTGCGAAGACTTTTAGGGGGAAGATGTGCCGTTTATGGCGTCTGTAGCGGTCGTTCGTGTTACGCAGAGCCGTTGAAGCTCCTGGGACGCCGGACTCGAAAAGTTGACCCCGCTTGGAGGCCATCTACAATGCCCTGATGCCCAACTGCAACGACGATAGCGTTATCCTCGGTTTCTGTTGGAAGGTTCAGCTCTGGCGAATGGATAAACCGAAATGACTGGCGAATGGTTAGCAGCGTTACCGGTCTACAACGAAGTGGGGTATGTAGATGGGGTCCTCGACGAAGTGGTGAAATACGCCCCGAACGTCTTGGCCGTCAACGATGGTTCTTCCGATGGTACTCGCGAGATTCTGGACCGACGGACGGACATTACCGTTATCCACCACGAGAAAAATAGGGGCTACGGAGCGGCATTGCGCACGGCCTTTCAATTCGCCATCGATGAAGGCTACGATGTACTGGTCACGTTGGATTGCGACGGGCAGCACCAACCCATGCGAATTCCTCGCTTCGTATCGGCTTGCAAAAACGCCGATATTGTTTCGGGGTCTCGATACCTCAAGCAATATGACGGTGACAGCGTTCCTCCCGCGCAGCGACTTTTCATCAACAAACAGATCACCCGGAAGATCAACGACCTGTTCCATTGGAATCTCACCGACACATTTTGTGGATTCAAGGCATATCGTGTCGACGCGTTGAAGCAACTCGACATCACGGTCGACGGATATGCGATGCCGTTGGAGCTATGGACGCAGGCTGCCATGGTGGGACTGTCTATTCTCGAGGTTCCCGTTCCACTGATTTATTTGGACGAAACACGTTCCTTTGGTGGTTCGTTGGATGATGGAGCCGTTCGACTTGCGTACTACAACCAAGTCATCGAGGAGAGCATTCGAGCCATGGAGGCGAAAGGGTATTCGTTGCCGACTCCACCGGTCAATTGTTGCGGCGAGTGTTAGATCAAACGCTTGTTGAAAACGCGATGGGATCCAGTCCCATTCGCTTGGAAGTTCCTCGCGAGGATAATACGAGCCTCATCTGGCCGTCTCTTCAGGTGCGCGAGTTGGTGGACGCCGCGCGGATGCGCCGGGGACAGTTTCCTGATTGGCTCGCGAGCCTTTCGCGACTTGCGAGATCCGAGGCGGCGGGCATGCTATCGTCCGGTGACGAAGCGTCCCGGTTCGTTAATGGGACCCAGTTCGTTGATGCGAATCGTGGTGGTGAGGGGATTATTTGGCTGCTCGGAGGGCATCAACCCGAGCTCTTTCATCCCGGAGTTTGGTTCAAGAATTTTCTACTCCATGCGATGGCTTCCCGTATGGGCAGGGACCATGAGGCGATCTTATCGCTCCATATCACGATCGACCATGATTTGGCCAAACCCGTTTCGCTGCGGACGACCTGTTGGGACTCCGGTCGGCTGCTACATCGGATGCGGCCGATTCCGATCCGGGGGAGTGGTGAGCCCGAGTTGCCTTGGGAACTCACCACATACAGGGCGAGCCGGCGAGGCGACTGGGAACGATGGATCGACGATCTGATCGAAGACTGCCGTACGATTGGCGTGCAGCCTTTGATTGGTGATTTGCGCGAGCGCTGGATGGAAGCGTTGGAGACCTCCTCGCATCTTGGTGAGGCGTTTTCCGGGTTTCGACAAATCGTGGAAAAAGCTTTTGGAGTCCGCAACGCAGAGCTCCCAATGAGCCGTCTGTGTAGGACGGATGCGTTTGGCGAGTTTTTTCGCAGGCTAGCGTTGCCTGGATCCCGGTTGCTCGAACACTACAACGAGGCACGTCTCGGGTATCGCGAGGCGCGTGCGATCCGCAATCCCGTCCAGCCGGTACCTGCCTTGCAGCGGCACGGGGAGTGGAACGAGCTCCCCTTTTGGGTCTATCATAAATCTCTTTTGATTCCCCGATCGAAGCTCTGGATTCGAGGGGATGATCGCGTGTTTGTTCTAGCCAACGAACCCCATGACCATGCCGCTTGGTCGACCCAGGTAGACCTCGGTGCATCGGTTTGGTCCGAGCCGTGGCGGGCGATGATGGATGCGGGGGTTTGCATCCGGCCGAGAGCATTGATGACCACTTTGTACCTCCGTTACGTGATTGCCGATTTGTTTTTGCACGGCATCGGCGGTGGGATCTACGACGCCTTGACGGACGAGATCGCGCATCGCGTTTGGGGAGTCGAGCGGTTACCGATGATGGTAGCTTCCGCATCGCTTCATCTACCGATTCGGATCAACGAGCCTCCTCCCCTGGCCGATCACGCCCCACTCGCTGGGTACGCCGAGCCAACGGATTCGTGCATTTGCAGTGCGGGGCATTCCGAGTCACGATGGGCGGATCATCAAAGAGTTCTACACCGAATGCGTTCGGCTCCCGAGTCGTTTCTCGATCCGCAGGACCCACACCATGTCGACTTGCTTCGCAATCACCGAGTCTTGTTGAAGCGCCTCTCCGGGCTGGTAGGGAGCAAGATGGCGTGGCATCGCGAGATGGCGGAACTGCGTGAACGGATCCGAGCGGCGGTCGAACCTGAAGTCCAACGGCTCCGGCTAGTATCAAACGATTTGATGGAAGCAAAGCGAATGCAAAGGATCCGGCGTTCGAGAGAAGTGCCGTTTATATTGTTCCCTCAAGCGGACGTTGCGAAACGATTGAAGTCGCTTTTGCCCCTGGCATTCGATTAGGTTTGCCAACTTCTTCAAAAACATGGAACAAAGATAGCGATCTCTTGTTGTAATGGAATCGGCGCTGCTACACTAAGGGCGTGGGATGTGCTAGGTAATGCACAGGCGGTCCCGCAGTTCGTTGACTGCTAAGGTTCCTGGAGATTTGGAATGAAAAAGATTGAGGCCGTTGTTCGACACTTCAAGTTGGAAGACGTCAAGAATGCACTAACCGAACAAGGCATCCATGGAATGACCGTCAGTGAAGTGCGAGGCTACGGGCGCCAAAAAGGACACACGGAAATCTATCGCGGAACTGAGTACGCGGTCGACTTCGTCCCCAAGGTGAAGATTGAAGTCGTCTGTTCGGACGCGAATCTTCAGACCGTGATCGACACCATCGTCAAGACGGCTCAGACTGGGCAAATCGGTGACGGAAAGATTTTCGTTTCGGAGCTTCAGACGGCAGTCCGAATTCGAACCGGCGAAAATGGCGAAGACGCGCTGTAAGAAAAGCTAGTACGAACTTTTCGTAAGACCTTTCCGTTTGCACTTTTCGAGACAATTTTGTTCCAGTTGGCACGGCAATGCCGTGTTGTCAATTGTCCTCTCTCCATCCACAAGTTGTTGCGGCCCGCGCGTTTCTCTCCGAAGCGCGCGAAAAGGCTAAAGGTCTTCATCAGTCTGGCGGAAGTGGATTTCAAGTTTGTTCGGCATGGACCGATGATGTCGACGAAGTTGTTCGTCGCCTGATTCGCGTTGCGCTTTCCGAACTGCCGACCCCCCCTGACGCGAGCAAGTTCGTTTTTGTGGCGCTAGCGGGATATGGTCGCCGCGATTTGGCTCCGTACTCCGACATCGACTTGATGCTCCTTTATCGGGGGAGTGAAACAGCGATCGCACCTTTGGCACGTGCGATCGGGCAGATGATCGTCGACGCAGGGTTGCAGCTATCGCTCGCGGTCCGAACACCTTCTCAAGCCAGATCGTTGGCGTGGATCGACGCCACGGCCTTAACCTCGTTCGTGGAAATGCGATGGGTTGAGGGGAGTCAAGCGCTCTTTGATCAGTTCCAGCATTCGATGTTGATCGGATGCAAGTGGCGAAACAGTCGCTTGGCAACCATGATCGAAAACGAGCGGCTCGCGGAAAGGAAGAAGTTCGGCGAAACGATTTATCTCCTGCATCCCAACGTGAAGCGGTCGCGGGGATGCTTGCGCGACGTCCAAATCGTGCGCTGGATCGGCTTTGTCTGCTACGGGGAACGAGACCCTGCCCAGTTGGCAGATATGGGGATCATCGCAAAAGAAGACTACACGACTATTCAGAATGGATACCTGTATTTGCTGAGGTTGCGAAACCAACTCCATTTCATGGCGGGTCGGTCTCTCGATTCGCTGGATCGCCCCAAGCAGATGGAGCTGGCGAAGTGGTCGGGAATGCAAGGCTCCGATGGGGTTCTTCCCGTCGAAGAGTTCATGCAGAACTTTTTTGAGATCACCAGTGAAGTTCGTTACAGTTCCGCCAATTTTGTCGGGGTGACGCGATCGCGAATCAGCGTCGTTGCGACCCTCGCAAAGTTTCTTGGCTGGCCGATCGGCAAAGGAATGCGAATTGGGTTTAAGGAGATTTGGGCGACGCGATCTGGTCTGGAGCGCATCAAGTCGGACCCCGCACGTGTTCTGGAATTGATGCAATTCTCGAACCTGTACAATCGGCGGATTGATCACCGCACATGGCGGACGATTCGCGAAGCGATGCTTCGCCGGCAGGAGAAGTCGGCTTCGATGGAAGCCATCAATCGATTCCTTGAGTTGATCAAAGAACCGCGTCGGTTGGGGGACGCGCTGCGACGATTGCATGAATTGCGGGTGCTCGAGCAAATCATTCCTGCTGTGAGCCATGCTCGATGTTTGCTGCAGTTCAATGAGTATCACAAATACACGGTCGATGCACATTGCATCCGATCGGTGGAGGCGGCATGCGAATTTGGTCGCGAAGATAGTGTCTTAGGCCGTGTCTACCGAGGGCTTCAGAACAAACGCATACTTCACCTTGCCCTTCTTCTGCACGATTTAGGAAAGGGCTTTGTCGAGGATCATAGCGAGGTAGGGCGCGTGATCGCGGACGAAACCGCATCGCTCTTAAAGCTGTCCGATGCCGATCGAGACCTGTTGGTCTTTTTGGTTCACCAGCACTTGTTGATGACGCACACGGCATTTCGGTTCGATCTATCGCAAAAGGCGCCAGCGGTTCAGTTCGCCAAGCAAGTGGGGTCGATGGAGCGACTGCAACATTTGCTGGTTCTTTCTTGTGCCGACTTGGCCGCCGTCGGGCCGGGGGCGTTGAACGATTGGAAATTGAACCTCATCCTCCAGTTGTATGATGCGACCGAAGCGCAGTTCGGCAGCGAAAGTTCGGACCAGCGATTTTTGAATTTGGTGACCGGGATGCGCAAAGAAGTAGCGCAACTGCGAACCACGGGTGAGCAGGCAGATCCATGGTGGACAGAGCAAATTGAGCACGTTCCTGCAGGCTACTTGCTCAACTTGAAACCGAAGCAATTGATCGAGGAACTTCGCCGGCTCCGGCAGTTGACGCCGGAGCATCCCACGCAGGCTTGGGGAGCATTTTTGCCAGAACGGGACGCCATCGAATATGTCATCGCTGTTCGGCAGGAAGAGCCCATTGGATTATTCCATCGGATCGCAGGGGCCATGGCGAGCCAAGGATTGAGTATTTTGTCCGCTGAGATTCACACCCAACCTGGGATGATTGCGTGGGACCGATTCTTGGTCGAAGATCTCGATTTCGATGGGCCGCCTCCTTTGCAACGTATCGAGCAGGTTTGTCGACACATTACGCAGGCGGTCGATCCTGCGAATACGAAACCCCCGGTGTTTCGACGCGTTTGGAAAGCCCAGGCGGACGCCGATGCGGCTTCTTCCCGATTGCAACCAACCCAGATCCGTTTCGATAACGGAACATCCGATCGCCATACAATTATCAACGTGTTTGCCTACGATCGAACGGGATTGCTCTACGACATTTCCAAGACGCTGTATGAGCTCAACCTGGATTTGCAGGTGGCCAAGGTCAGTACGCACCTCGACCAAGTCGTCGATGTGTTCTATGTAACGGAACTGGGAGGGGGTAAGATCACCGAACCGACTCGGCTCTACACCCTGCGTCAAAGTTTGTTGCGCGCTATCGAATCGACCTAGTTCATACCCTCAAAGCAGCCATGACGATCGACGATTTGCTCCTGGAATTGAATGAGTCCCAGCGTGCAGCCGCGACGCTTCCTTCGCAGCATGCCATGGTCATCGCGGGGGCTGGATGTGGGAAAACCAAGACGATCGTAGCACGGGCGGCCTATCTGATTTCCAAAGGGGTTCCTCCCCAACGCATCCAGATCTTGACTTTCACACGCAGGTCCGCTTCGGAAGTGGTCCATCGGGTCCGATCACACCTGGGGGATACCGCAAAAGGACTGCAGGCCTCGACATTCCATAGCTGGTGTATGAATGTCATCCGGATGGCGCCGGAAGCCTTTGGCTGCCAAGGATTCTCGGTCATCGATCGCGAAGACCAGATGCAGATGTTCAAATTGGCGCGAGGTAACATTAAAGACAAAGATCTCCCAAAGTCCAAAGAGATCCTCGACTTCTACTCGTACGCACGGAATACAAAGCAATCGCTCGGCGCGACATTACAAAAAGTTGCGCCGGAGCTTGAGTCACAAAAGGCGGTAATTGCCGAGGTGATGAAATCGTACGAAGCGAAAAAACGTGAGCGTCGCTATCTCGATTACGACGACATTCTCGATGTGGTCGCGCAACGATTGAGCAACTCGCCGGAAACGAGAGATTGGCTTTCGAAGCACTTCGAGTTCGTATTGGTCGACGAAATGCAAGACACCAATCCTTTGCAGTGGTCTCTGTTGGAACCATTAAGCCATCAATCGATTTTGTTTTGCGTGGGTGACGATGCGCAATCGATTTATGGGTTTCGTGGAGCGGATTTCCAAAATGTACATAGCTTCACCGAAAGGGTGCCGAACTCGATCCTGTTGAAGCTTGAAGAGAATTACCGGTCCACTCAGCCCATTCTGGATATTTCGAATTGGTTGCTCGCACAAAGCTCGCTCGGGTACGACAAAAACCTGCGTTCGATGCGGGGTGATGGAAACAAACCAGCATTGATGCGATTTGAAAACGAATGGGAAGAAGCAACCTGGATTTCGGAAGACTTGCTCAAACGGCACGACTCCGGTGCCGAATGGCGAGACCATATGATCCTCGTTCGGACCGGTTTTGCGGGAAGAACATTGGAAACGAGCTTCTTAGCTCGCAATATTCCCTACACGTTTATCGGTGGGCTGAAATTGCTCGAGTCGGCTCACATCCGCGATGTGCTCTCTCTGTTGCGGTTGGTAGCCAATCCCACGGACGATTTGGCGTGGGCAAGATTCTTGACGTTGTGGCCTGGGATCGGCGAGCGAACGGCAAGTCGCTGTGTGACCGCCATCGCCGGCCAAACGAGAATCGAGGAGTGTGTTTCGGCTCTTCAACGCGAGACGAGGTTGGGACCCGCGATCTTCGATGCGATTACGAGGGTGGAGCAAGTCAAATTGCAAGCCAGTCAAGCTTTTGCCAAGGCGGTGGAATCCCTGGAGCCTTCGCTGGAGGAAAAGTACAAAAATCAAGATTGGGACAAGCGAAAGCGAGATTTCTTGCTCGTTGAGAAGCTTGCAGAGCGACACACATCTATATTGAGTTTTATCGAAGACTACATGCTCGATCCGGTGTACACCTCCGAAGTAGAAGGTGTTGACTCCACCGACCGAGTTACCTTGATCACCATCCACTCCGCGAAGGGAGCTGAATCCCCGGTCTGCTACGTGGTCGATGTCTCTCCTGGTTCGTACCCGAGTGTCCGATCGATGAGTGACCCCGAGGAAGTCGAAGAGGAGCGGCGAGTCCTTTATGTCGCGTTGACCCGTGCAAAGGACGAACTGATCATCACGCGTAGAAGTGCCTCGTCTTGGGCCAAATGGAGTTTTCCTGGCAAGAACAACGATGATGCGTACTTCTTCAATAACTTGCCGATCAAACTGGTCACACAAGGCAAATTGGGCGGAAAACGCCATCAGCCCCCTACCCCGCCCCCTCCCGCCGCCGGGCCGATCCATGTAGGTATCCAATGGGATTGAAATTTGGGATTTTCGCACTGCAAATCTCAACGTGTGCGTGGCCGATTGGTGCGTGGAGTCCTGGTGCAACGATGCACTCGCGATTCGTTTCGTTCGTATTGGGGCTCGCTTGGATTGCTTGCATGCAACCCATGATTCGATCGCAAGACTCCTTGTCCTCGATCGAGTCCAAGCGTGCGGAGCGCAAAGAGTTTCAATCTTTGGAGCTTTTTCCCGCGCGGCAAGGGGCTTGGATTTTTCCGCTTGCTCTCCCTCCCAAATTGATTTGGCGAGATGCCGAAGGGGCTCGCAAATTCGGGTACTCGCCGGGCTTCGTTGTGCGATGGTTCGGCCCAAACCTTCAAGAGTCAACGGTTCCGGATCAAGGAGGGAGGTGGATCGCGTTAGTGGAGGGGACTGCTCCGAATCAAACCCCCATGCGGCGTGGTTTCACGTTTTACGCGATACCAAATGATATCGCTGCCTCCCAAACGTTTGTACCTGACCTAACGGTGGAGCTCCCCCACTTTCCAGGTCCTCAAGCTCCAGAGTCCTGGCATGAACATCAACGGGAGTTCGATCGCAGCTCGAAGGATCTTTTGATCAAGTCGCTGATGGATCACGAGCAAGGCGCGATCTTGGTCGCAGGGATCGCCGAAACGAAAGATTTGGGACGTCCCAAACGATTTCATGAATGGACCCCATCGGTTAACTCGCAGAGGCATTTGGATTTGAAGCTCCAGAGAATGGGAATCGAATTGCCGCTGCACGGATTGAATCCGCCTCGTCAAAAATCGGTACCGTCCACGGTGATTCGCTCTGGAACTTGCGAAGAGGCTGGGGTTCCAGCTCACGCTAAACGACGTATCGACTCGTTTTGCGAGGAATGGGTGAAGGCGACAAAGGAACCGTTCGTAACCTTGGTAGCCAAGAACGGAGTCATCATCACGCATGCGTCCTATGGGGCGGGTCCTGACGGCCTACCCATCGGCTTGGATTACCGTTGTTGGGTAGCATCGATTACGAAGACAGTCACGTCCATTCTGTTCAGCCAATTTGTGGACCAAGGCTTGATCGAACTAGATTGGACGCTGGATCGAGTCTTTCCGGACTATCCTGCCCATGCACCTTCGGTTCCAACATTTCGCCAGCTACTCAATCACACAAGCGGATTGAGCGGGCATGGTGATTGGGGAGGGATGTTCAATCCTTATCTGGAAAACATCGTTCTCAATGGGATCGATGTCAACGAACCAGGTAAGAAGCATGAATATTGCGGACTCGGTTTTGAATTGGTCGGTAAGGCGATGGAAATCAAGACAGGAAAGTGTGCTGCGAGGATTTACTACGATCATCTTTTTGCACCTTTCGGAATGCAGAACGTGATCATGGGAAACGCCAGTTCCGATGGCGAATTCACGGCCATGGAATTAGCCATCTTAGGGCAATGGCTCGCCAACCAAGGAAGCTATGGTGATCGTCAGTTTATAGACCCGAAAACCTTTGCTCAGATGCTTCCGAGTCCATCGGGTGAGGAGGCGGTCGCAGGAGATCATGGACTGGGGCTGCACCGTATTCGGCACCGCAGGGTAGATGCCGATCCAAAATCGAAGGGTCAGGGATCGCTGTTGTTTAGCGAAAATGCGTTCGGGCACGGATCTTTTTCCGGCTGCATTCTGGTCGTTGATCCCGATCAGCAACTCGTCATTGTCCAAGCGAGGAAACGATTCCAAGCGACTGACAATACGTACTGGGCTCGTTTCTTTCAAGTCGTCGCAGACGCGATAAATGACGGTACGGAAAACGATTAGACCTCAGCGAACCATCGCGCGCCATCAGGTCCCTTTTTCAACATCAAAATCACCATCACCGCTTTCCCTTTGCGATCTTCGCGCCTTGGCGCGCGACTTCTTTGCTCTGATTTGAGAAGAGGTTGCGCGCCAAGGCGCCGAGCTCGCGAGGAGGAGGGGAGTGGGGCATGGAATGGATAAGGGGCGAACTGGAAGTTCTATGGAATCCCCCAACCGAGTCCCCAAACGACCCCCCCGCTATTCTCTGTCCACGGCTTTCCCTTTGCGATCTTTGCGCCTTGGCGCGCAACTTCTGTGCTCTGGTTTGGGAAGAGGTTGCGCGCCAAGGCGCCAAGCTCGCGAGGAAGAGGGGAGAGGGGTATGGGATGGATAATGGTCGAATTGGAAGATCTATCGAATCTCCATACCGAGTCCCCATACGCCCACCCACTATTCTTTGTCTTCGGCTTTCCCTTTGCGATCTTCGCGCCTTGGCGCGCAACTTCTTCCTTCGGATCTACAAGGAAGCTGCTTGCCGAGCTCCATGAGGATTAAGGGAGACCGATTCCCAAGGGGGAATAGTTCGGAGGTGGTGGCGCTTCCAAGGTGGGCGCTTGCGGGTAGTAATCGTCTTGCATTGGCCCCAGGGCATTCCAAGGCCCGACGCCGAATCCGCCACCCATTCCGCCAACGAAGGGAGAGTTGGGTTGGTTGGGGGATGGGTACCCAGGTGGGGGGGCGAAACCTCCCCAAGGCAATCCGCCGACGACTTGCGGGAGCTGGGGGCCCCACATGCCATAGGGAACCGCAAAAGGTCGGTTCGGATAGCGCCATTCGCCATAAGGTCGCACATCGCCTCCCCATTGTTCGACGACATGGTAGTTGTCACTGCTGAAGCCAGCTTGCAGAGTGCTACGGGTGTGCCGGAATCCGCTTCGAACGTAGTCCGGTCTCAACGCAACGACCGGCTGAATTCCTTGCGAGTATTGATCCAGTCTCGCGCCGTTTTCATCGTGCGTGTAGGTCGAAGGAAGAGTTGTACAGTCCACTGTCGTCGGTTTGGTCCGCTGCGCGAACTCGGATGGAGCCACGGCAGGCGACTTGCTCCGGTGAATAGGTGCAACGGGTTGTCCCGCCATCGCGTGTGGAACGCAAAGAACCACCGAAGCGATCGACACAATTCCAGCAAAGAGATGATTGGGAGCGGTTTTCATAGGTTCCAGAGTAGTTCGATGCTACGGGAACCAAAATAAAACAGCGTTAAACTCTGCTCAAACCAGCGAAGATGGGACGGATGTGACGATTTTGCGGGGAGGGATCCGAGAACGGTTAAACGTTCACGCTTTCCGAGATAGCCATTTTGAGGTTTTGGAATTGGGAACGCATTAGCGCGATAGCGATATTGTGCATCGACTGGTTTTTCGACATCTGTGCAACTTGCATTTCTACACTATCGTCGCTGCCATCGTGGTAGACGACTTGCCGCATCGAGTCGTACACATTCTGTACCGCTTGATCATGCTCCACAGCCATGGCTGGGTCCGCGTCCTGTCCCTCCAAGACGCTGAGACGGAGGCCGGGGGATTGTTCGGCGATCCGCTTTTTGCTTTCATGGAGCGATTTGAGGCTGTCTTGGAAGTCATCGACCGAGAGGTCTCGTGTCTTGTAGCCTGGCGTATCCATGTTCGCAATGTTGCTGGCCAAGATCGCGTGGCGCCGGTCGGCGAATTCGACCGTCTTTTCCAAGCTTTGAAGCGCCGAGTTTCCGAACAAGGATGGAAACATCGTTCAACCCTCCAGGATAAATTCGGAAGGGTTATCGTGCTCGGAGTCGAGGGTCGAAGCGTAAGCGCGTTGGATCTGATCCGCGGCGGCGTTCTGGAGCAGTTGCGATTGAACCGCCTCTCTTTGCAAATTCATATGGTCGAGGCTGCGGTTCTCGAGCAAGATCAATTGTTGGACGACGTCTTCGCAGCGTTTGACAATTTTTTGGCATTCCAATCTGCGAGCGGGAGAGCGCCAAACCCGTTTCTCGGGATCTTCGTGTTGGAAGGGATGCAGCTCGTTTTGGATCGCTTGGAGCGACTCCATCAATTGTTGTTTGCGCGAAAGCAATGACATCAGTCCCGACATGTCATGTTGGGCTACGAGTTCGTCCTGCTCGAGGGCCATCGACTGCATTTGCGATAGGAGGTGCAGTTTGGTTTCGAACAGGCCGAACAGTCTTTCGGTCGACGAGGAGGGTGAGGCTGTTGCATCCATACGTTTTCCATATCAAAAAGGGGAGTCCAGGCCAATAGCAGTGGACCGGGAGAGGGGGGGAGCAAGATCGGGGACAACCTGCCGCTCCCGTTTTCAAATGGGGAGTCAGTCGATACGCTATCCATCATGGAAGTCGTCATAACAGCCGTAGGTCCCGACAATGTTGGGTTAGCAGATCCGATCATTCACGATGTCACCACCCGAGGTGCCAACATCGCGGAGATCCAGATGTACGATCACGACGAGGCGGCCGTCTTCGCCATGATGTGCCGACTGCAAATCCCCAGTACGGAATGGGGGCCACTCAAGCGGTCCATGAAGGAAATCGCTGAGAAAACGCAGTTAGAAGTTCGAGTTTGGAGTCCCGATGAGCGACTTGCTCGCCCGAACTTGGCGATTTGCGTTACGCTCTTGGAGCAATCGCCTCGGGCGGTTTTACAAGCCATTCGAGACGGGGTGATCCGAGCCAATCCTGTTGTCTTGATCGGAAACCGCCGAAAGTGTGAGCCATTGGCTCGAGAGTTCGGGATCCCGTTCGAATTCATCGGCAATGATGATGGCGTGGCGGACGATTTAGAGATGGTTCGGATCATCGATCGGTATCAGGCTGATTATGTGATCTTGGCTCGCTACATGCGGGTGCTTCCTCCCGATACCTGTTGGAAATTTGCAGGGGGCCGGATTATCAACTTGCACCATGGTTTGCTACCTAGCTTCCGAGGGTTTCGACCTTACCACGACGCCTTTGCCGCCCGCATGCTCACATTTGGAGCGACCTGCCATTTCATCGTTCCCGAGTTGGATGCCGGGAATCAAACCATTCAGCAGACCGCGTTCACCGTCCCGCCTGGCACGAAGTTGGAAGAGATCATCGCCCGCGGTCAGGCCGACAATGAGCCTCGCTGTTTGGTCGAGGGAGTACGCCGGGTGTGTGCTCGGGAAGTTCAACTCCATTTTCACCGCGTGATAGCTCGCAACCCCTTTAACTAATAAGCCCTCCATCATGAATCCCCATGCAGCCCCTACCAACCTCCCTGAGCCATCGGTCGTTCCCGTCCAAGGACTTCATTGCGGGCACTACTTTTATCGTTGGAACCGAGCCGTTCTCCAGTCGTTGGGACCGGTGACTGCTTGCATGCGGTCCGATTTTGTCCAAGCGGTTCAGGCGGGAGACGTGACCAAACCGGAGCGACTGCAGTCGTTCATCGTTTCGGGGCACAAGGCGGATTTCGCCATTATTGCCATGGATCCGAATCCCTTCACCGTCGATGGGGTGCATCAGCGCATCATGGCATCGAAGCTCGGGGCGGCGATCGAGCCTGTCTACTCGTTCGTCTCCATGTCGGAAATCAGCGAATACTTGCCGGATAAAGAGCAGTATGCCCAAAAACTGATTCGGACAGGAGAAGACCCCTCGTCCCCTACCTTTCTGGCCAAAGTGGCTTCGTACGAGAAGCGGCTACCTATGATGTTTGCCCAGCGCCTGGCCCCCGATTTTCCCAACTGGCCAGCGATGTGCTTTTATCCGATGAACAAATCGCGCCATGTTGGAGCCAACTGGTTTTTGCAGCCGTTCTCGGTGCGATCGGAGATGATGGCCGAGCATGCGCAGAGCGGGATGGCCTTCGCGGGACGTGTCACCCAACTCGTAACCGCCTCGGTCGGTTTGGATGACTGGGAATGGGGGGTGACCCTTTGGGCCCGGAACCCTCAGTTTCTCAAGGAAATCGTTTACACCATGCGGTATGACCAAGCCAGCGCTCGATTCGGACAGTTCGGGCAGTTCTACACGGGGTATCTCGCGCAGCCCGAAGGAATTCTGCAGCACTGCCGGATCTAGGCCAATGGCGTGGTGGAAACCCGGGGATACGGCCCGGCGTCGAATCGGCGGGTTCCCACGGTTTCGGGTGTGGAGATGGTGATAGTTGAGAGGGATAGGGGCTTTGGGTTGTTTTTGAGGTACTCAACCTCCATCGGATTTGCCAGAATATGTGAAACTGGTGGGTCGGAATTATCGATACTACCGTTACAGATTGCCTGAGGTCGCCAGTTAACAGCGGCCTGCGTCTGACCCGTTCTATCTCGGAGAGCGGACTTACACCTTTTGCGCAGGACCGAATGCGCTCCTATTTTTTTTGCGACCTCTGATGACTACCGAAGCTATTTCGAGCAAGCCTGTACATTCTGTAAGCGGCGTGACTGTCCGGTTGGTGGGCGACTCTGGGGACGGGATGCAGCTCTTGGGAACCCAGTTGACCAACACCTCGGCGTTGTTGGGAAACGACGTTGCGACGTTCCCTGACTTCCCTGCTGAAATCCGTGCCCCGCGCGGGACTCGTGCAGGGGTTTCTGGATTCCAAGTGCAATTCGCTTCGCATGAAGTGCACACGCCGGGGGACTCGCTCGATGCCTTGGTCGCGATGAACCCAGCCGCCTTGGTGACGAATCTAGCGGACTTGATCAAAGGTGGACTTCTGATTGTCAACGAAGATAGCTTCGAAGACAAAGACTTGAAGCTGGCGAAACTCAAAACGAATCCGTTGGAAGAGCCCGCCATGGAAAATTACCGCTTGATCAAGGTGCCGATGACCCGGCTTACCAAAGAAGCGGTGGCAGAATTCGGATTGACGGTCAAGGAAGCGGACCGCTGCAAGAACTTCTTCGCCATGGGCTTGGTGTATTGGCTCTATGGTCGAAATATGGATGCGACGCTCCGGTTCATCCACGGCAAGTTCGGCGATGGCAAGTCGGTGATTGCTCAAGCGAACGAGAAGGCGCTCCGATCCGGTTGGGCTTTCGGCGAAACCATCGAAGGGATCGGTCACTCCTATCGCATTGAGCCTGCAAAGCTCGCTCCCGGAACCTATCGAAACATCATGGGCAATCAAGCGCTCGCGTGGGGCTTGATGACGGCGGCAAAGCGTTCGGGCAAGGACATGTTCTACGGGACGTACCCGATCACACCTGCTAGCGATATTCTTCACGAACTGGCAAAGTTCAAGAACTTCGGTGTATGCACATTCCAGGCAGAAGACGAAATCGCTGCCGTCTGTTCGGCCATCGGTGCAGCCTACGGCGGCCAGATGGCGGTCACGACATCGAGCGGACCGGGAATCGCTCTCAAGGCAGAGGCGATGGGGCTAGCATTGATGCTGGAGCTGCCCATGTTGATCATCGACGTGCAGCGGGGGGGGCCGAGCACGGGATTGCCGACGAAGACCGAGCAAGCGGATTTGTTGCAAGTCATGTTTGGCCGAAACGGGGAAGCGCCGTTGCCGGTCTTAGCAGCTCGCAGCCCGGCCGACTGTTTTGAAATTGTGCAGGAGGCATGGATGCTCGCAACGCAGCTCATGCTACCGGTGATCGTTCTTTCCGATGGATACATCGCAAACGGTGCCGAGCCATGGGCTGTCCCCGATGTTTCGAAGCTTTCGCCGATCAAGATCGATCATCCGGCGGAAAACAACAATCCCGATGGACCGTTTAAGCCCTATGCTCGGAACGATCTTCTCGCGCGGCCCTGGGCGATTCCGGGAACCCCCGGCCTCATGCACCGCGTCGGTGGGTTGGAAAAAGAAGACGGGACGGGGAACATCAGTTACGATCCGGACAACCACCAAAAGATGGTTAATATCCGGGCACAGAAGGTAGCCAATGCAGCCAAGTTGCTCCCGCCTCAACAAGTGATCGGGCCTCAAAGTGGCGACCTGCTTGTCATTTCTTGGGGCGGTACCTATGGGACTTGCTTAACCGGCGTTCAGCAGGCGCAGGCCGAAGGACACTCGGTCGCGTTGGCTCACGTCCGGTACATGAATCCTTTCCCCAGCAATCTGGGCGAGGTCATTTCTCGTTACAAGAATGTATTGATTCCTGAGTTGAACATGGGACAGCTCCGCATGCTGATTCGCAGCCGATATCTGGTCGATGCGGTCGGCTTTAACAAGGTCAAGGGTAAGCCCTTCACCGTCCGCGAACTGCACGAGAAGATCGTCGAGCACTGCAAATCATCGGTGCGGCACGAAGCGCATGCGAAGTAATTTCGCATGTCCCAATCACCAGCAACCAACATCGAAATTAAGTTCATAATCTAACGGAATCAATATGAGTACAGCACTCCCAGTCTTGAAGGCGGATGATTTTGCGAGCGATCAGGATGTACGATGGTGCCCAGGATGCGGCGACTATTCGATCCTAGCGCAAATGAAGAAAGTATTACCGGAGATCGGTGTGCCACCGGAGCAAACCGTTTTCATCTCCGGCATCGGATGCAGCAGTCGCTTTCCGTATTACGTCAATACCTATGGAGTGCACTCCATTCACGGTCGCGCTCCAGCCATCGCAACGGGGCTGAAACTTGCTCGTCCAGATTTGAGCGTCTGGGTGATTACGGGGGACGGCGACGCGCTCAGCATCGGCGGGAACCACTTCATCCACTTGCTGCGCCGCAATGTCGACTTGAATATCATCCTCTTCAACAATCGCATTTATGGATTGACCAAAGGTCAGTACTCCCCCACCAGCGTGGAGGGGCAGATCACCAAGAGCACGCCGATGGGCGTGGTCGATCATCCTTTGAATCCCATCAGCGTGGCAGTGGGGGCGGAAGCAACCTTCATTGCTCGTTCGGTCGATTCCAATATAAAGCATCTTGCTTATACCTTGAAGCGCGCCGCAGCGCATCGCGGGACCTCGTTCGTTGAAGTTTACCAAAACTGCAACGTATTCAACGACGGTGCTTGGGCTTATGCACAGGACAAAGCGACGCGTGAAGATACGACGATCGAGTTGGAGCACGGTAAGCCAATGATATTCGGAAAGGATCGGGACAAAGGAATTCGCCTGAATGGGCTGAACCTCGAAATGGTTGACTTGAAGGATGGCAAAGTCAAAGAAGACGATCTCTTGTTCCATGACGAGCAGGCCAATTCAACATTGGTCTATATGCTCTCTCGCATGCGACGTCCTGAATTCCCAGAACCTATCGGTGTCTTCCGTGATGTCAGAACCGATACATTTGAAGAAGCCGTACACGGTCAGATCGATGAAGTCGTCACTAAGAAGGGACGAGGCGATCTTCAAAAACTGTTCAACAGTGGCGAAACTTGGAAAGTAAACTAACCGTTCGTTGTTCGCCCGGGCGAATCCTATCCTAGTTCTGGAAAGGATTCGCGGTTGGCCAATCGGCTGAGAAGCGTCTTGGTTCGAAGAATAAAATCGGACTTGTAGTTCGCAACTTGCTGTTCGGTGACCGCGAGTCTTTCGGCGATCTCTTTATTGCTCATTCCTGCAACGAATAGCAATTCGATGCACTTGAGCTTTTTCCAATCCTCTTTCCCCTTCCACTTGCTGATCTGCTCACGGAGCGCGTCGACAAGGGCTAACTCTTCCGCGTCCCGACGTTCGACCGATCGAACGATACTACTTACGGCTCGGTAAGGAGCCGGTGCTTGCTGAGCACCATCGCTGGAACCATCGGGCGAGGTAAACGAAGTCGCTTGTCTGCGTCCTAGTTTTCGCAAATGGTCCGTCAGTTTGTACGCTGCGATCGAAAACAGATAGCCTTCGAGGGGACGCTCGCAATCGTAGTTGGGAAGGCTGTTCAAGAAACCAAGAAAGGTGTCTTGAACGATATCTTCTGCGTGCGATCGGTCTAGCAATCGCGCCGACACAAAAGCGAGTAAACGTCCTTCGTACCGGTCGATCAATTGGCGCCAAGCGTCGGTATCACCAGCCCGGATACTATCAACGAGGATGCGTTCAGGATTCACGGGTGTATTTAGGGAACTCATGCCTTCAGTTTACGCGATTCCCGTCGAGCCAAAACCCCAACCAATCCAGACAAGAGAAGCATTCCTCCGATCGAAACTCCGCCCAGCGCTCCAACTTTCACAATTCGTTCCCCGAGGATGGCTCGCTCCTCCCAGCTTCGAACTAGTTCGATTTGATCTTTGGAAATATAAATCTGCTTCCACAATTGGTGATAGGTGCCCGAAGGTAATTCGATGACTTGGTCGTACTCGCAGTTTTGGACCAGCCAGTGATCCTCGATGTATTTCTTCGTCAAAGGTTTTAGTTGACTCGCGCTCGTATAGCGAAGTACGTGCATGTCGAGTGCTCGCTGTACCTCGGGAAGCAATTGGGAATCAAATTCTTCGTAACACTTCTCCAAGTCCTCTGCGGTCGCCGTTGGAATCGCAAACCGAAGTTCTCCTTCGCCGACTTGTGGTGCCCTCACCCAATCCGGTGCATCCACAGGTAGAATGAGTTTATCCATCGGTTGCACCGGTGAGGACGAATCCACCTTGGGTGGATCGATTTGAATATTTTCCACCTCTACCTTTGTGCTCAATGCCGGAGGCTCATTTCGTTCAGGCAAGGCTTGTATGTCGAGTGATTCGGCGTTGGATGGATCTTCCAATTCGGGGGGCGCGGGAGCGGACGGAGCTGCAGGTGGCGGCTGGTCCACCACTGCCACGTCGCCTTCTGGATTCTGCACCGTGATGATGATGGTGAAGAGGAAGCAGGAGATGATGCACTTCATAGATTCGAATCCTTAGGCGAGTCTCGCCTCTTTGTAGTTGATCCAAGGCGATGCCAACTGAACGGCAAAGGACGTGACACCTGCGAGAAGCAAGCACCAGGGCATTGGAAACGCGAAAAGTCCTTGCACCAACGCGGCCATGGCGACCGACCAAGCAATCGTCCAAATGCTAAACCGGCTACGTCGTAGAACGTCCGCTTGTCTCCACCACCTCACGATCCACATCAAACAGCAAAAGTATGCGATGTGGGCAGGCAAGAGAGGCTCGCCTCCCTCGCTGTAAAATCCCTTCCACGCTTTGTTCCAGTCCGGGGAGCGAAATTCCACGCTCCCCCATTGGGTGGACGTGATCTCCTGCCAAGGAATGTACAGCCAATCGCTGAGACCGTAGCTTGCTAGGCCTAGCATGACGCCGGAGGACATCAAGACGAATCGATAGACAATGGAGTCCTCCGATTGTGTCTCCCACCGTCGTGCAAAGAAGATAACAGTCCAGGACGTCAGGAGGGCCATGACGCCTGTCCAAGCGATCCCTCCCAGCCAAGGCGTACTATCTCCTTCGTATCTCGCGTGAAGCAAAAGCGAGCTCGCCAGCGCGAGCGACGCAATGACTGCCCCCGAAAATCCCCAGGAACGAGTTCTCGCATAGGTCTTCGCCCAGACTCCTCTGACATGAAGTTGTTCGCGTTGGTCCTTTTGCCAATTCCTCAATGCAACCCGGTATGGCACTGGGGTGGTCTTAGCAACTGGCTGCGCCGGAGCAAAAACCGTCGCACCTCTGGGAGCGCCCGCAACAGGAGGAACATGGTTGGTGGCTGCAAAGGAGGGTTTCAGCGGCAAGAAAGTTTTCTGCGCCCGCGCCGGGCCTCCTGTCAAGAACCAAACAATGTAGTAGATCACATAGCCGAACAAAGCCATGAATCCGAGGGGAGCAATCCATCCACCGTTGGTGATAAGCAAGATGATGGAGAACGCGATGACGACCCCGCGCATCCCAGCAGGTAGGCTTCGAAACCAAGCCTGCGCTTCGCCGATAGCTTGATGAACAGCTCGCGCGACCGGTTCGTGGTAAAGGGGGGATTGGCTGGCTGCAGCCGCATTGTGTCCTCCCGGGAACGCTTTGTTCGGTCCCAACGGAATGGCGCCGAGGGCAGCCAAACTGACGGCCGGGCCTCCTGCCAAGGTTGGATGATCGTTCCCAAGTTGCTTGGCGCCCGATGGTGAGACACCGGGGATAGGACCGGGTTGTTTTGGAAGAACGGGTGGCATGGCTCCCACATTGGGAGAACCGTTCAAGCTGCGGATTGCCATACCGCTGCGGTCCAACTCCCAACCAATCGCCGCCAGCATCTCGCGACAGTCGCTAAACCGAGAACCAGCGTTTTTGGCCAGTGCTTTCTGGATAGTATAGGCGAAGGGTTGGGGAAGCATGCTGACATCCGGATCCGCGGTCAAATGCTTCAGGATGATTTCCTGGCTGCTCTCGCCATCAAACGGTACGACACCGGTCAACATTTCATAGAGAATGACACCGAGCGAGTAGATGTCGATCTCTTTGCCGTACTGTCCCTTGCCAATTTCGGGGGCCATGTAGTGGAATGTGCCTACGCTTTCGGTTTGGCCCCCTCGGCGCGACGTGCTGATGTACTTGCTCAAACCATAGTCGCCAATTTTTACGAGCGAGTTGTCGATAAAGACGTTGGCGGGCTTCAAATCGCGGTGCACGATCCCTTGGTCGTGCAAATAAGCGACTCCGGCGGCGAGTTGCGCGAAGAGGGAAATGGTTTCTTCCAAATCGACGTGAGTGGAGTGGCGGTCGATTCGATCGCGAAGTGATTCTCCCGCGATGAACTCCATTACGATCCAGCCTTGGTCCTCTTTGTCGAATCGAATGTCATAGATCCCGACCAAGTTCGGATGGCGAAGATTGAGACAGTGCCGCACCCCGCGGACTTCGACCTCCAAGTTCTTTTGGATTCGCTTCAAGGCGACTTCTTTGCCTGATTCGCTTTCGGCAAAGTACACCTCTCCAAAGCCGCCGGTGCCGACGCCCCGTTTTATGACATACCCATCGAGCGGCTTGTCTCCATTGCCGTATTGGAACTTCATCGAAGCACCGAAGTTTCTATTCTGATTTGGAGGAGAAGGCTTAAGACTAGTACCGGGCTGCTCTGGAACGGGAGGAGATTTCCAGCGGTTCAAGACGGCAAACATGGCACTTCCTTCTGGCGTCCAGAGACGTAAAACCTCTTGTTGAAAGAGGTGTCTAAACGGTTTTTCTAGAAGTGCTTTCGTTTGTATTCCTGAAATCTTGGCTTTTATTCTACTATCATGGAGATTTCCCCACCGGTGATTTTTTGGCCAGGAACAAGCCGAAACGGGGCGCTCTGTTCTCGATCTCCGATCGTTAAGGACAAACCATCGGGAGGGCGTACCCACCACTCTTGTCCATGTCGAAAGAGAAGAAGAGTGTGCTGCCAGTCGTGGCAGCGAATGTGCGCTTGATCGGACGGGCCAATCACACAAGCATCGCCCAGCAAAATCGCGGCATCGAGCAGCGGCTGCCAACGGTGAGGGGGCTGCAACTCCAGTCGAGAGGAACAGCTCAACGGCGAAGGTCGCGAGTACAAGAGTTCAACATTCCCCAGCTGGAATCGGTCGAGGTGGTGCAGGACGACCGGATTTTGAATTGCCTCGCCCCGCAATTTTACTTCGGTGATAGGTTGCAGAATGTAATCCTCACCTACTTTGCGAATCGCTGCAGCGCGACGGCTTAAGCTCCCGCGAATGCAAAGGTCCGCGACACTGTCAGGGGTCGCTTGCCCCAGCACCAGTTCCTCTGCCTGGCAAAGGGCAAACGAACCGACTCCGTCGATCCAAAGGACGACAGGAGCAGAGGGAAATGGCCCGTGAGTAACTGGCTCTGGCATATCGGAAGAGGAGACTTGTGCAAGAAATAAGAAATCGAAGCAACCGTTCGCGTCCTGGCTGATTCTATCCCTCTTTCCGTTCGCATGTCGATTTCTTTGGCCGGTAAACGGCAAACGTGCCGCACAGATCCGAGTCTCCCTCGGGAGCAGCGTCAACAGTAACCCGGCACCCGATTCTTTTTACCAAGCCGCTTGGTGGGATTGGCTGGGAGCGACGGCCTCGACTTCGTCTTCGCGCGGCGTGAAGGCAGGGGCGGAAGGTACCGGGTGGAACTTGGGCCAAGGTGGCTCTTCGGGAGGCTTCACTTTCGATTGGAACCAAGCTTTGCACGCTTCACAGGAAACTTCATGCCGGGCTCGGCATCGATCTTTCCAGTCCGAGAGTCGTGCACGCGCCAGGAGTCCGGCGTCTTTCCAGCGAGAGGGGATCAGCTCCGGCCTCACCGGTTCAAGGTCGTTCGAGAGCGAATGGCAATCCTCCCACCCGTTGTCGGCAAGCAATGGCGACCTGTCCGCGCATGAACAGGAAATCGAATGGGTGCTGGAAGGGGCCGAATTGCCCAGAGTGGAGTTGGGGGCCAAGGCACCTGGGGGCGCGAGAACGATTGCGCAGCCCGACAGGGAAATGCACATGCTCGTTATTCCTAGCCAACCAAGTGACTGCCGAATCAACGTTGAATCCCCTAAACCCATACGCCGGATGCTCGATGCGGATTCCCGCTCATCCTAGTTTTCGACCGGCCGAACCCTCCCGCTTGAGAGAGAGTGCAACGATTAGGGAATTTGTACCGGTCGTTTCAGCTAGCCGGAGCAGCGGTTTGAAGCGTTTTGAGGTAGTCGACTGGAATAGGAATTCCCTTAAGGATTCCTTCCACAACGATGTTTCGGCCCACGATTCCCTGAAATCGGCATACGATCAGACGGGGCTTGCGGACCTTGAGTAGCTCGCACATGACGACGAGCCGCGAGCCTGGGAGGACCGGATCTCGGAACCGGACATCCTCCAATCCGCCGAATCCGACCATCGATTCCCCAAGCAATTTGTACTTGTGGGAACAATAGCAGCACACCTGCGCAACGGCCTCGAGCATCACCACGCCCGGCATGAGCGGCATTCCGGGCATGTGACCCCGGACCCAGAACTCGTCCTGGGTAAGGTCTTTGTAGCCTACGCATGCAACCTTGACGGGGTCTTCGTAGACGATGGCCGTCAATTGCTCCATCTCGAACCGTTGAGGGTTGTATTTGCGAATCTCATCGATGTCCGCCAAGACATTGTCGAAGTCGATGGTATCCGGATCGACGATGAACTCTTTCGCAACCAAAGTAGATCCTCGTTCAAAAGCGAGAGGGGATGCAAAGCGTCCCGGAGACGCTCAGAGCAACTCCGGATGGGCTTAGGTGCGGACCTTGCGTCGCTTTGCCTTGCGGGCCTTGCTGTTGGCGGCGCGCTGTCCGTGATTCGCCTTCTTGAGCTTTCGGTGTGGCTTGACCATTTCTGTCTTATCCTGACGACTTGGGTGACCTGAGAAGTGTAAAAATTCCTATTCGGGCAAGACTCGGTGTGTGCTGCAACTTTTCCTACGCGATTAGGTCGCGGGCGATCAGGGATCGCAATGGACCTCTCGCGTTTGCAGAAAACGGGCGAACCGCAACCTCTGCAAAAGACGAGCACCCTGGGGGCCAAGCCGATTCGGGCCGAATAGAATAGCAGGATCGATAATAGCTGCAAAGTCAAATTTGACTTGCCGGCCCAGGCATTCCGGGCATATTATAAGACAATCGTTTACGAGAGAACTCGTTCTGCCCGAAGGACGACGATTATAGAGGTTACTTTTGTTGGTGATGAGGATCTCAGATGGCGTTTAGTTTGTCAGAAGTCGCTGCCGAAGAGCTGAAAAAAGCGTACACCGAAGCCAGCTTTGGCCCCGAAACCTTTGTTCGTGTTGGTGTGATGGCCGGAGGCTGTGCTGGTTTCCAGTATTCGCTCCAATTCGATGACAAGTTCGATGAAAACAAAGACTCCCGCTATGAGCAACACGGGGTCAACTACGTCATCGACAAGAAGAGTGCCCTGCTCCTCGATGGAGCAACGCTCGGTTACCACAAGAGCTTGGAGCGGCAAGGGTTTACGTTTGAAAACCCGAATGAAGTGAAGTCTTGCGGATGCGGGAAATCCTTCCAATAGCAGTGCGGGAATCCCTGCCGATTCGACCACGGGACGAATCGGTGCTCCGGGGACGCCGATAGCAACAAAAACAAAAGGAGAGGGGAAGCCCTCTCCTTTTTTTGTTTCAATACGACCACTTGCCGTCTTTTGGTGGTTTCTTTGCCATAAACATATTGACAAAGACTGACAATGCGCAATAATCCGGGAGCTCGAAACACGCGAATCTGGAGTTTGGATTCCATGGCCCAATCGATACGGTTTTTGCGCAGCTGCCCGAGCTGTCACAAGTCCTTGCAGATTTCCATTGAACACCTTGGCAAGGATGTTGTCTGTCATCTCTGCGGCGCGCACTTTCGCGCATCCGCGGTGGACGCGAGCGTGGCGAAGCCCGTCGACGAGTTCGACTTGCGGGTGGCGCGTTTGATCCAAGCGGCCGATCGGCAATTGGAGCATTACTCTGGCGTCGCCGCTTCTCGCGATTAGCAGCCGGTTCGCCCAATGGAACGTCGGTTTCCGTTCCTGGCTCTCAGCTCTCAGCTCTCAGCGACCCGTGTTGCCCCCTGTTCGCTGTGTCAGGTGTTACACCGTACATTGGACCAGCACCCCCTATTGGCTTCGTGCCGTTCGGTTCGATTTTCAGGGGAACTTGGCTTTCTAGCTAGAGCAGCGCAAGGGGTGCGTTGTATGAGTGTCAGGCGTCCGGCGAGCGATTGTTCTGCGTCGATCCCTATCTCCTTCGCAAGGTTTGATGCTTCATGAGGAGCTCCTCCCCGCCGGGCTTTATTCGTCAGAACCGCCTGCCTTTTGGAGGAGCTCCTTGTGGCGATTCGATGAATCTCACTAGGAAGCTCGCCACGAGGCTCACTAGGAAGAGCGCGGAGTACGCCGATCGGAATCGGCGCGTGGCATGCGAGGTTCCGCAAAAAGCAAATCAGCGACGGGATATTGTTGCTTTTGCTAGCTCACAATCTCGTGCTAGCATTTGAGAGGGGGACTAAATATTGTGGGGCGTTTGCAATTGAGAAAATCTAACTTAACCTTCTCGCCACTCAAACGTACTCGAACGACGCCCGCTGAGACTCGAATGAGTTGTGTAGTACCTTTTCCCGTCTTATCGATTTGAGCTTTAAGGAAGCCGTCAAAACAACTTCGGGGGAATGGCTTGTAATGCACCAGTGGTAATTACGGGGTCGTTTCTCTGCCGACTTGATCACCAGGATGGATTCTTGGTTCCTTTCCTCAAGCCATCAAACCGTTTCCTAGCAATCGTTGACTTGCACTCCCGCGCATCGCGATAGCTGGCGACCCAGACTCTTGTTATTCATTTTTTGTTAGGAGGATCCTATTAGAATGAAGCGACCATTGATCGGATTGAATTGTGATTTTCGCGGTGCCAATCAAGGCACTCCTGCCTACTGTTATTTGGCTGCTGGCTACTTTGATGCCATCGCCAACGCAGGGGGAATTCCTGTACTGGTCCCTCCGATGTCGGACCATGAAAGTTTGTGCCACATCCTGGATACGCTCGATGGATTTGTGCTCGTCGGTGGAGCCGACTTGGACCCTCGCAACGATGGATATATGCTCCATAGTTCGGTCAGGCCGATGGAATCGCGACGAGAGGAGTTTGATCGCCGTCTCGCTCAAGAAGTATCGAACCGTCGCATGAGTTTGATGGCCATCGGTGTCGGCCTGCAATTGATCAATATCATCGAGGGAGGAAATCTCTTCTATCATATTCCGATCGATGTTCCGCATGCGATTCCCCACCGCGATCCTCATGATCCGAATCACCGCCATTCGTTGATCGTAGAATCCGACTCCATCCTCGGACGCGTTTATGGTGAAGGTGAGATTCGCGTCACCAGCCGTCACCACATGGCGATCGATCGACTCGCCGATGCCTTCAAGGTCACGGCGCGATGCCAAGATGGTATTATCGAAGGGATCGAAAGCGCATCGGACGATTGGTTCGTTGTCGGATGCCAATTCCATCCAGAGTCCCCAGCCGCCAGCGCTTTGGATATCCGTATTTTTGAAGAGTTCGTTGACGGGGTTGTTCGGTTCGCGAACCAGCCGATGCTGGCTGCTGCATAAAGCCCCTATCAGGCGCGCGTCTACGGGAGCATGGATGCCCACCCGGGACTGTTTTTATCGGAGACTCGCACGGCGGACGGATTCGGCCAGCGAGTCTCCTTTTCTCTCCTGCTTTTGTTTGTTCAAAGAGTCTACGAAACAACCTGCATTGGATCGCGGGACCCTCTTTTCCCATGGCGGCGCGGACCCAGGCGTACGGTGGTGAATCGACGGGGCGGGCATGGATGCCCTGTTTCGTTGTTCTCTCTGCTGCGGCGCCGAGATTCGCTATACTACCGGCCTCTCTAACCGGTCTCCCCCATTCGGATCTCCTTGCATCATGTCGATTTCCATTCGAAGAGTCGTATTGGCCAGTCTCTTCTCGTTTTCCTTCGTCTCCGGCTCTTTCATGATCCTTCCGGCGTTGGCACAGGACACGAGCAACAAACCGGCCTCTCCGTCCGATTCCTTCGAGCTGCCACCAACAGATGACGGTATCGAAGGCTCTGGACCGATCCGCCGATACGATTGGTTTCGAAATCTTTGGAAGCAACGACGGTCGCAATGGAACAAACAAAAAGAACGAGATCAAGGAGCGTTGGTGTTCTTTGGGGACTCTATCACTCAAGGTTGGGGGGATAATTTCAAAGGTGAGTTTGAAACGGCGAAACTTGCAAACCGAGGCATCTCGGGCGATACCACGCGAGGTATGCTCCTGCGACTAAACGAAGATGTATTGAGTTTGAATCCCAGCGGGATCGTCATGTTGATGGGAACCAACGATCTAGAAGAAAAAGCAGAACCCGAGACGATCGCGAGCAACGTCGCTCTCATTATCCAAAAAGTTCACCAACACAACCCAAAGACTCCTGTAGTTTTGTGTTTGGTCTTTCCCGCTTCGGAAAGCAAAGCGCGACCTGCATCGAAGATACGCGAAATCAATCGACTGTTGGAGGCTCGCGTCAAGGACGACGAGAAAGTCACCGTCGTGGATACTTGGTCCCTCTTCGCCAATGACAAAGGGGACGCAAAGCCCGAAGAATTTCCCGATCTCCTTCACCCCAACGATATCGCATATCGCAAGTGGGCCCAAACGCTTCGTCCGGTGCTGGAAGCCAATAAGCTGATCGCGCCGACCACACCTTCGAAAGAGTAGTCTCCCCCTATCGATTTGGCGAACCACGTATGATTCACTCTGCCGTTACTCTGTCGCTCGTCCCGGAAGCCACTGGCGGTCCATTCGTGTTTTGGAACGATGCCAACGACGCGATCCGCACCGCTTGCGAACTCGGGTTTGATGCGATCGAGGTCTTTCCCCCCGATGCCCAGACGGTTCAAGCATTGCAGTTACCGTCTCGACTCTCTGGATTGAAGGTCGCTGCCATCGGAACAGGGGCTGGATGGGTAAAGCACAAATTATTGCTCTGCGATCCCGATGGCGCTCAACGACGTAGAGCGATCGAGTTCGTCGAATCGATCATGCGCGTGGCTGCTTCATTAGAAACCTCCGCCATCGTAGGGAGCATGCAGGGTCGTTCTAGCCCAACACTTTCCAAGTCAGAAGCTCGTAAATGGTTGCGTGATTCATTGGAGCAATTGAACGAGCTCGCTACAGTGCTTGGTCGTCCTTTGTTTTACGAACCCCTCAATCGTTATGAGACCGATCAAGCCACCACCTTGGCGCAAGGGGCGGAACTCATAGATGGGCTCGGTTCGACCCTGTTGCTCGCGGATTGGTTTCATATGAATATCGAAGAGGCCGATATGGTGGCATCGATCCGGGATTGCGCAGGGCGTATTGGGCATGTGCATTTCGCCGATTCGAATCGGCAGGCGATCGGAAAAGGGCACTTGGACTGGCTTCCGTTGGTTCAAGCCCTCGAAGAAACGGGCTACAGCGGCTATCTCAGTGCTGAAGTTTTCTCTCTACCCAGCGCTCGCGAAGCCGCACAGCAAACCATCGACTCCTTCAACCGCATCCAGTTCCGCTCCACTGCGACGAGCTAATCAAGCAATGTCGTGAAGCCTGCTCGCGTATTCCCAACCAATCTCCATGTCTTCCCAAAATCTCGTTGAAGTCCCGTTCGATTTGAAAGCGATTTGCACTGAAATCGCGAAGGCTATTCAAGTTCAATCGGCGCAAGTGGTCGCAGCGGTGGAATTGCTAGATGCCGGCAATACGATCCCGTTTATCGCCCGCTACCGAAAAGAAGCGACCCGAGGCCTCGATGAAGTTGCTTTGCGGTTCATCCAAGATTCACTTGAAAAAGCCCGGGAGCTTCATGCTCGCAAGGGAACCGTGCTGAAGACCATCTGCGAACTTGGCGCCCTCACTCCCGAATTGCAGAAACAGATATTAACGTGCGAAGATCTTTCTACGCTGGAGGCGATCTATGCGCCGTACAAACCCAAACGTCGTACGCGAGCGACTCTTGCAAAAGAACGCGGGCTCGAACCTTTAGCGCAACTGTTGCTCCGCCAAGCCAACCTTGGAAAACCGCGTCTCGAAGTCCTCAAGCCTTACGTGCAGTTGGAGCTTGGGGTGCCGGACGAGGAAGCAGCCTTAGCGGGAGCTTTAGACATCGTTGCAGAACAATGGTCGGAGGATGCAGAAACTCGCATTTGGATTGCGGACCTAGCAATGAAGCGCGGTCTGATTGTCTCGAAGGTGAAACGTGGCAAGAAGGAGGCTGCTGATAAATTCGAGCAATACCTCGACTATCGTGAACTCGTTTCCAAGATCCCTTCGCACCGATTCTTGGCGATCCAGCGAGGCGAAACGGAAGGAGTTCTCAATGCGAGCTTGGAAGTAGATCGCGATGATGTAATCGCTCAAATGCGTTCGCACTTTGTCAGGAATCCAAGATTTGAATTTCATCGCGAACTCAATGCCACGGTGGAGGATTGCTTCGACCGTTTGCTATTACCCGTCACCGAGTCGACGGTGATGCAGAAACTCAAAGAACGTTCTGACGAAGAAGCTATCCAGGTATTTGCTAAAAACCTGCGAGAACTGCTCCTTGCCCCTCCCGCCGGCCCACGTGTAACTCTGGGAGTTGACCCTGGATTTCGCACGGGTTGCAAACTAGCCGTTGTCGACGGCACCGGAAAGTATCTTGCGCACGCGACCATTTACCCCACACCTCCAACCTCCGATGCAGCGGGTGCCGAGAAGATCATTCTCGGTCTTATTCAGCGTTACAAAATCGAGCTGATCGCAATAGGCAACGGGACCGCGTCGCGAGAAACGGACTCGTTCTTCACCAATCTTCTGCGATCGCATCAGCTTTCCATCACCAAAGCCATGGTGAGCGAGTCGGGAGCTTCGATCTATTCCGCCAGCGAACTCGCCGGGCGTGAATATCCGGATTTGGATGTGACCGTGCGAGGCGCTATCAGCATCGCGCATCGACTGCAGGATCCCTTAGCAGAATTGGTGAAGACGGATCCCAAATCCATCGGTGTAGGCCAATACCAACACGACGTTAACCAGTCGCTTTTGAAGAAGTGTTTGGAACGGGAGGTGGAGTCGTGCGTGAATCGAGTCGGGGTCGACCTCAACATGGCGAGCGTCTCATTGTTATCGTTCGTTTCAGGAATTGGACCCAAGCTAGCGGAAAACATAGTGCGTTTCCGCGATGAAAAAGGACGCTTCGCCGATCGCCAGCAGCTCATGAAAGTCCCGAAGCTTGGTCCTAAAGCATTCGAACAATCGGCGGGTTTTCTACGCATTCGCGAAGGTGCGCAACCTCTCGACAACTCCGCAGTCCATCCCGAGTGCTATCCGCTGGTGGAACGCATCGCGAAACACTTGCGTGTACCGGTCGAACAAATGGTCGGCATGCAAGGCATAGAGCAGAAAGTGCGAGCCAACGATCTTGCCGACAGTTCGTTCGGCGCGATGACAATCACCGATGTGATTCAAGAGTTAAGCAAGCCGGGACGCGATCCTCGGCGTGAATTCCAAGCAGTCCGGTTCTCGGACGAAGTCCAATCCATGGAGGACCTCAAGGAGGGAATGGTTTTGGAAGGCTTGATCACGAACGTGACTCACTTTGGAGCGTTCGTCGACATTGGAGTCCATCAAGACGGTTTGATCCATATCTCGCAACTTTCGAACACGTTTGTGAAAGACCCCAACGACATCGTCTCGGTTGGGGACATGGTGAAGGTGAAAGTCCTCGAAGTGGATATTCCCAAGAAGAGAATTTCGCTCACTCGCAAGTTCCAACAGTAGGCGAAAGTCCGATGCGACTACCCAAGTGCTGGATCGGCAAGGGCGAACATCGTCGCCCAGTGAGGGGTGGGAGCCGATCCAATCGTCATGCGAAACAAGGTACGCACCGGCGAAAATCCATGGAGAGTCGCCAAATACACGGCACCTGTATTTTGCGAGGGGATGTCCCAAAATAAATCGCGATCCGTCCGTGCAGTGAGCTCGCTCACAATTGGAGCAGCGGATTGTTCGGTAGCGGATATCGGTCCCAAGTAATCTGCGATCCGGCCCGCGCGGAGCAAACCAAACGAACCATCGGGGCACGTGACCGCTTGGGAGCTTTCGGCCAATCGGGCCAACAATTCGCTACGATGGGCGCCAAAGGTGACTCGGTCCAGCGTGCAATGGTTTTCGGCAAGAGCCCCCTGCGAATCACCCGTCGATCGGTTTGGGTAATGGGGTGTGTTGCTTGCGTTTCCGGGCCTATGCCAACGATGGAATGCAAGTTCAGTTCGAAAACCCAACTGATCGTACAGCGTCTTGCCGACCGGAGTCGCATCCAATTGGATGGAGCGAATGGAACGCGACTGCAATTCGGCAATGGCGCGTTCCATTAAACGTCTCCCGATTCCTAGCCGTCGCAGACGGTGGTCTACGAGCATCATTCCAATCCAGGCCAAATCGGTACCGTAGCAAATCGTTGTGACCGTTCCGGCCAGGGTGCCATCTAGCCGGGCCACGAAGCATCCGTTGGGAGCTAATCCGAGCACACGATGCCAATCGGCAGGTAGCTGGTTCCATCCCGCTTGTTCCACGAGTTGCATTGCATGGGGGATATCATCTTCCGTGAAGAGTTCAATCGATAGGGACACTGCATTTCCTCTCCAAACCTACAACGACGCGGAATGTTTATACTGTTGCGACCGCATCTGACTTTTTCCTTACCCACACCTGGACACAATGGCCACCGAATTACCTGATTTGATCGAGACTGAAGATCAGCTCGACGCCATTCTAACAAAGCCAGACTCTGGTGTTCTCGAGTCTGTTCGAGAATTGGAATCACCCCTAGTCGTGGTCGGGGCCGGTGGCAAGATGGGACCGACCTTGGCCGTATTAGCCAAGCGTGCCGCAGAAGCGATAGGGAAGGATCTTCAAGTGATCGCGGCCAGTCGATTTCGGAATCCAGCAGCGCGAGATTGGTTGGAAGGTCAAGGTGTTGAAACACGGTGCACGGATCTCCTTTGCCGCGACAACGTTTCCAAACTCCCCGAAACGAGCAATCTGCTCTATCTGGTGGGGATGAAATTCGGGACATCCGTCGACCCGGTACCGACATGGGTCACAAATACGATTGCACCGATGCACGTTTCCGAGCGCTATCGTGGTTGCAAAGTCGTTGCGCTGTCGACGGGAAATGTCTACCCCAATGTCCCCATCGCCACGGGAGGCTGTTCTGAGGACCAAGCCCTAACACCGCATGGGGAGTATGCCAACGCTGCCGTTGCGCGCGAACGGTTATTTCAGTACTATTCCCGCTTGGATTCGCAGGCTAACCCCACGGTGTTGCTCCGACTCAATTATGCGCACGATTTGCGATACGGTGTGTTGACGGATATCGCGACCAAAGTTTGGAACGGCGAACCCATTTCACTCGATGTCGGGTATTTCAACGCGATCTGGCAGGGAGATGCGAATGCCATGTGTCTGCGTGCCTTTCGATATTGTGAATCCCCTTCGGTGGCGATCAATATGACCAGCCCGTCGATTTACTCGGTGCGGGTCGTCGCAGAACAGTTTGGTAATCTCCTCGGACGAACACCGTCCTTCTCCGGGAATGAGCAACCGCTGGCGCTGATCAGTAACACGGATCGGATGGTGGAGAGACTCGGTCGACCTTTGGTTTCGTTGGAAACCATGATGCGATGGATCGGTCACTGGATTCAAACAGGTGGCCGGCTTCTGAACAAACCCACGCACTTTGAGAGTCGAGATGGAAAATATTGAGGCGCTGCGTCGCCAGTTGTTGGAGGGGTTGGTCATTCCGGCCCACCCCCTGGCTCTGAGAAAAGATCGATCGTTCGATGAGGTCAGCCAAGCGCGTTTGAGCCGCTACTACCTCGATTGCGGAGCGGGTGGTTTGGCTGTGGGCGTCCACACAACGCAGTTTGCCATTCACGATCCACGGGTTGGACTGCTAGAACCGGTATTGCGTCTTGCCTGCGAGATCGCGCGAGGTAGGTCGCATCGCGACACGGTGTTGGTGGCTGGCCTTTGTGGCGACACACAACAGGTCACCGTGGAAGCCGAGTTGGCACGATCGATCGGATATGACGTCGGGTTGCTTTCTCTCGGTGCGATGAAGGATGCTTCGGAAAGGGATGTACTCGATCATTGCCTCCGGGCGAGTGAGATCATTCCACTCTTCGGTTTTTATTTGCAACCCGCCGTGGGAGGCAGAGTTCTTTCGTATCGTTTTTGGCGTGACTTTTGCGAGTTGCCCAACGTGGTCGCGATCAAGATAGCACCATTCAATCGTTATCAAACCTTGGATGTCGTCCGGGCATTGCACGATTCCCATCGACTCGACGAGATCGCTCTCTATACCGGAAACGATGACTCCATTCTGGTCGATTTGTGTAGCGAATACTTCCTCGGTGAAACCCATGCAAACCGTCCTGTACGATTCCAGGGTGGGTTACTGGGCCATTGGGCTTGCTGGACCCACACGGCGGTAGAACTGCATCGACGCTGCCAGCGGGTGTTCAAACTATCTCCCGATGAAAGCACCACCGAGCTACGAGAGCTCTTGCGATTGTCCCATCAAATCACCGACATGAATGCCGCCATCTTCGACGCGGCGAATCGATTTCACGGATGCATCGCGGGGATCCAAGAAGTCCTATATGGGCAGGGATTGATCGAATCCAATTGTTGTCTGGACGAACAAGAAACGCTCAGTCCTGGTCAGGCGGAAGAAATCGATCGCGTTCAACGACTCTATCCGCACTTGATCGACGATATGTATGTCAGCCGATGGATGGATGGTCAAGAAAAGAATGGATGAGCATCGGGCGCACACGGACGATCACATCCATAGACCGCTTGCTTTCAGAACCGTTCGTTGCACCGCCAAGTCATGATCGTAACTGTAGGCAAAGTCCTTTTCGCTGCGGATTGCCTTTGCCATGTCGAGCGCGTCATCAACGTAACGCGTGTAGCGAGGGAGTTCGATAGTTTGTTCCCCCTTTCGAAACTTCCCCCGGGGCCGATCTAGAAGCAGGCGTACTTTGGGATTATCGAGCGGTTCGATGTGAAATGTTCCCTCGGTACCGCACACGACGAGATGACGGCGATTTCCACCGTCGACTTCTAGGCAACTGGTTTTAACGGTCGCCGAGGCGGTGGGATATTCTAGTACTGCCAGCATATTGTCTTGCAGTGTATCGGCGATGGATGAGCTGTGTTTACTCGAAACATAGACCGATTGGGGTTCACCCAGGATTCGCACCACCAAGTCGATAAGATGGCAACCGAGTTCAAACATCATGCCGCCGGGGTAGGCTGCAGGAACCTTTCGTTCGGCCGAGGTCATTTGTTTGCTCATCACCGCGTGGACTTCGAACACATCCCCGAGCCAGCCAGCATCTAGGAATTCATGAAGCAGACGAATGGCAGGGTTGTAACGATACATATACCCCATCTGCACGATGCGATTCCCCCGTCGAGCAATCTCCAAGACTTGCTCTAGCTCAGGAAGCGACGTTCCTGCTGGCTTATCGATGTGCACATGACACCCCGCATCCAAGCAAGCCGCCGAGTGGCGAAGCAAGTCGCGAATTTCCGTTTCAATGAGCACGGCTTGCAAGCCGGGCTGGGCAAGCAGTTCCTCACGCGTCATCCAGGGCAATCCTCGGTAGGGTTCTTTGTCGGTTGCCGATCGGCGTAGAGCTTCATCCTCTTCGACGATTCCAATCACTTCAAAGTCCGGTGAACGACGATAGACCGAGAGCTTTGACGCATGGGCGTGCGCCACTCCGATTTGTCCCATTCGAATCGGTCGATTCTCCGGAGCAGTCGACGCGAGAGAGATCAAGGGAGACAGAACGCTCAACGAGGTGCAGGAAAGAGTGTTCGCCATCATTCGGCGACGCGAATGGTTCATGTTATCCCCCTTCGGGTTGATTCATTCCCAGCTGTTTCATCTTGCGATAGAGGTTGGATCGTTGAAGACCCATTCGCTCCGCCGCTTGGGTGACGTTGCGATGCGAAGCTTTGATTTGCTCCTCGATATACCGGATCTGGAAGTCGGCCGTAGCGTCTGCGAGCGACTTGTGCAAATCGATTCCTCCGGGCTCGGACGACTGCTGCGAGCGAGGGGAGCGAACGAAGTCAATCGCCTCGTCATGCACGACATCGTCGGTCGATAGATAGGCAACCCGTTCGACGATATTGCGAAGCTCTCGAACATTGCCTGGCCAATCATGCGCAAGCAATCGACGTTTGGCATTCTCGCTCCAAGCGGGCTTGGGGCGCCCAATCTTCGTACAAAACATGGCCATGAAAAAATCGGCCAGCTCGAGGATATCTGAACTTCGTTGTCGGAGCGGTGGTAGATTGATCGTGACCACCGTCAAGCGGAAGTAAAGGTCTTCGCGAAATTTCTTCTGCCTAACCAATTCCACTAGGTTTTGATTGGTAGCGGCGATCACCCGTACATTGACGGGGATAGTGTTTGACCCGCCGACACGGACGACGACTTTCTCTTCCAAAACGCGCAGCAATTTGGCTTGGCCGGCCAAGCTCATGTCGCCGATCTCATCGAGGAACAAGGTTCCACCCGAGGCCAACTCAAACTTCCCTGTTCTCGTTTCATGCGCGTCGGTGAAGGCACCTTTCTCGTGTCCGAATAACTCACTTTCGAGCAGTGTTTCGGTGATGGCTGCACAATTGACTGCGATGAACGGTTCGTAACGTCGTTTGCTCTGGTAGTGGATTTGTCGCGATACCACTTCCTTACCGGTACCGTTTTCGCCGAGGATCAAGACCGCGAGGTCGGTATCGCCAACTCTCTCGATGGTCTTTTTCAAGGATTCCATTTCTGAAGAATTGCCGATCAACTGCACTTGCTGGACGGCATCTCGCGTGAGGCGATCACGCGTTTGAACCAATCGCTGCATCTGCTGTGTATTGGCAAGTGCGGCGGATGCGTGTCGAGCGAGTTCCAGCAAATCGATTTCATCTTGATTGTCGAAGCGACCATCGGCATGGTTGATGACTTCAAAGACACCCATGGGTTTGCCACGTGGGTCGAGCAACGGGACGGCCAGCAAGGAGTCGGTGCGATATCCACTGCTCGTATCGACACGCCGATCCACTTCGTCGCGAGGGTCAGAGCGGTCCCAGCGGCGTGGTTGAAGGCTCTTTAGAACCGCGCCCGCGACCCCTTTGTCATCGGCGATGCGAAGCGGTTTCCCTTCGATCCCGAGTGCTGGGTGCCCCACGAGTTCGCGAGCGGACTTGTCCCAAAGGAAGATGCTGGCGCGATCGCATTTGAGCAATCGTGTCGCCGCTTGCGCGATGTCTTGGAGCAGCCGATCAAGATCTTGATGAGAGTGCCAATCGGCGGCGACATTAAGGATTTGGTTGAGCCGAATGACTTCGCGAGACTTTTGCTGTTGTCGATGCCAGATATCGATGGCGCGCGCGATGGCAACGCTATCGGTTTCCACGTCCGCACGTAGTTTCGTAGAGACGGGAGGGTGCAAGCACAGCACGAGGTCGCGATGGGTCTCACTGTGGAGGGGATAATACGACCAAATGCCTGACTCTGCTGCCGATCGGGAATCGAGCGCTTCACTGGCGGAGTTCCAATCGGGAGGTTCTGGTGCCGAAACTCCCAATTGCAGCGACTTCTTCCAAGCCCCCTTGGCTCCTTGCATTAGAACAAGAGACTTGGAGCCCACGTGTGAGAGCCAAGCGGAAAGCGGGGCTTGGAGGAGCTGATCGATCGCTCGTGCCCCTTCCAAGGTTTGAAAAAGATTTTCGACGAGAGAGCTCATAGATTGCTCTACGCTTCTTCTGCTTCAGGTCCTGGTTCAGGTAGGAAGAAGCTAAGCACTGCCCCGACCAATGCGTAACCTCCCGCCACGCAAGCGCCGACGACGGCGATCTGAGCAGGATTCGGTGGTTTTGATTCGGAGAGTGTCAGTGTTAAGAACGCCGCAAAGGTACCGATAATCCGGCCACCGATGTTGGCTGCAAAACTTTCACCTGTTCCCCGCAAATGGACGGGGAATACCAGCGGAATGTAATTGCCCCAGAAGCTGAACTGCGCAACGGTGAGGAAACCTGCGATAAAGATCCCCCAGCGAATCGTCTCAAGCGATTCCTCTTGTAGGCTCGTAGAGATCCACCAGAAGAAAACGGGGATAAAAATGAGGGCGGGCCAGCTGAACATTCGGAAGAGATCGCGGCGCGTGATCGCGAGGAGTGCGACGAGCGCGAATGCGACGCGGCCGAGGAGACCTCCCATTTCTTGCATGCTCGCGACCTCAGCCGCTGCACCATCATTGGCGGTACGGGCGATCGCTTTGATTTGTTGTTCGGTCAACTCCGGTTGCCCTTCCTTCGCCGCTTTCTCTTTGGCTTCCGCTACAGCTGCCTTCCCGACCGCCAGGATCTCTTTATGACCTCCAACCGGGGCCTTCAGAATTTGCGGTAGTTGTTGAATCGCTCCAAATGCGATGCCATAAGAAGCTGCAAACATCAGGGTGGTAACAATGGTTGTTTTTGCCAATTGAGGACTGAACAACTCCAAGATGTTGGGGCGTTTGAGTGTCCCGGCCGTTTTCTTGATTTGCCACGCGGGAGACTCGGGCAGGAAAGGGCGAATAAAGATCAAAGGGAGAGCGGGGATCACACCCGAAATCAGCGTGTAACGCCAAGCTTCGTGAACGCCATAAATGGCGGGAACCAACTGCCGTTGAGCGAGGTATGCGCAAAGACCAGCGGAAATCGCGACCAGGATGCCTCCCAGCGAAGAGAAGGCTTGGGTAAAGCCGAGCACCTTTTCCCGTTGCTTAGGATCGCTGAAGAGCTCGGCAAGCCAAGCGACTGCGGCGACAAACTCGACGCAAACACCGACAAACACCAAGCATCGACAGAGGAGGAGCTGATAAAGATTGGTGGTAAAACCAGCCGCCAAGGCCGCGAAGGCGTAGAGGAGAATACTGTACGTCAATACCCGTCGGCGTCCCCAGTAATCGGTCAAGTAACCGCCGAGCAAGCCGAAAATGCCTCCTACAAACGCAGGAACAAAGAACAATGTTCGAGCCCATCGAATGTAATCTTCCGACCCAGGGGTCATCTTCCCTTGGGTTAACGATCCGATTGCCGAGTCCAAGATCAGCGGGAGCATCAGAAGCTCGTAGATGTCAAACGCAAATCCGATGGAAGCCATGATACAAACGAGCCAAACAACGGTTTTGCTCATGGGGGCTGGCGTTTGATTCGCAGATGAACTCATAGACATGCTTTGGGGAGTCCTCGGTGGGTGGGAAAAATCGATCCTCGTGCAATGGCGGTACCGATCCAATTGCGTAATACTTTACACGGCTGGCCCACCTTGCGAACCATACCGATCCCCTTTTTACGGTTCGACTACCCATTTTTCCTAACTCAAGACCCTTTCTTTTACGATGAAGGTCCTCGTTACCGGCTACGGTGGTTTTTTGGGTAAGGCAATTTGCCGGCAGCTGCTGGCGAAGGGCTATCGGGTGCGGGGCTTAGCCCGCGGTCGATATCCGGAAATGGAAGCTCTCGGGGTGGAAGCTTATCAAGGCTCTGCAGCGGATCGTTCGGCCTGCGAGGTGGCTTGTCGAGATGTCGATGCCGTCATCCATACCGCGGCGTTGGCGGGGGTGTGGGGGCCTGCTCGGGACTTTGTGGTGGCCAATATTGAAGCCACGGAAAACTTGCTCGCATGCTGCCAGCGATTTCAAGTCGGCAATTTTGTGTTCACGAGTTCGCCATCCGTCACCTTCGACGGTTCGCCGCAAAGTCATATCGATGAGTCGGTCCCTTATCCCACGAATTGGCTTTGTCACTATCCTCGAACCAAAGCGATTGCCGAGCAAAAGGTGCTCGCTGCAGACTCCAGTCAATTGCGAACTTGCGCTCTCCGCCCTCACTTGATCTGGGGGAAAGGAGATCCGCACCTCATACCGCGCGTCATCGCTCGCTGTCGCCAAGGTCGTTTGCTTTGTGTGGGAGATGGAAAGAATTTGATTGATACAGTGCATGTCGATGCGGCTGCAGCCGCGCACGTGGGGGCGTTGCAGCGTTTGAGCGACAAAGATTCTGCCGCAGCGGGTCGCCCTTACTTCATCACCGATGGCGCTCCGCAAGAATGTTGGGCTTGGATTAGCACGATTCTCGCATTCGCGAATCTGACTCCACCTAAGATGAGAATACCTCTGGCGTTGGCCTACTCATTGGGCGCGGCGCTCGAGGGGGTCTATGCGCTGCTACGCAAATCAGACGAGCCACCCATGACTCGGTTTGTTGCCAAACAGCTCGGCGTCGATCACTACTTTCGAATTCACAATGCGATCGAACGTTTGGGTTATCGACCGCCCGAAAATCGGGAGGAATTGGTTGCGGAGCTGGTTGGTACCCTGGCCGACTGAGCCATTCTCATCGCAATTTCACACGAAATTGGTAAGGCCCGGTGTTGTACCGCTCACGGTTTTTGCCAGGTCCCGCTAGACTGTGCATCGCGTTTTGCAAGTTGTCCTATTCCTTTGTGGATGGGTTCGCGACCCACCCCTTCGCACTGAGAAAGAATTCAGCATGGCCTCCGGATTTTTTATGCTGTTAGATGACATTGCATCGGTTCTCGATGATGTCGCCACATTGACGAAAGTCGCCGTAAAGAAGACGTCCGGCGTGCTCGGGGATGACTTAGCTCTCAACGCACAACAAGTTACGGGTGTCCAAGCAAATCGAGAGCTACCGATCGTGTGGGCGGTTGCGAAGGGCTCCGCGATCAACAAACTCATCTTGGTCCCCGCAGCATTGCTGCTAAGCATTTATTTGCCCAGCCTCATCGATCCTTTGATGATCCTAGGTGGAGGGTTCCTGTGCTACGAAGGGGTCGAGAAGCTTCTGCATAAATTCCTGCATTCCCACGACGAAGTCGAATCGCATCAAAAGTCGCATAAGGAAGCGATAGCAACTCCGGAGGTGGATATCGTTGCCGCGGAGAAATCAAAGGTTGCGGGAGCGATCCGCACAGACTTTATTTTGTCTGCGGAAATCATTGTCATCTCGCTCGACGTCGTTACAGAGTCTAGCTCTCTGGTGAAGCTCCTGGTCCTCAGCGCTATAGGCGTTTTGATGACCATAGGTGTCTACGGTTTGGTGGCTGGGATTGTGAAGCTGGACGATTTAGGGATTTACTGGAAGCGTTCTTCGAAACCGGGTCTTCAGTCGCTGGGAGGTGGTATTCTCTGGGCTGCTCCTTATTTGATGAAGTTTCTATCTGTCGCAGGGACACTCGCCATGTTCCTCGTCGGTGGCGGTATTCTCGTTCACAAGATCGATTGGGTGCATCATTTTGTTGAGAACTTGGATCACGCCATGGAAAACCTTTCTGGATGGATTCGATCTCCGGTGCTGATCGTCGCAGAGGGGATTGTGGGAGTCATCGCCGGGGCGATCGTCGTCGCAGTGATCGCGATCGGAAGACGGATTGTGTTTGGAAAGCCGTCCCATGCCGCGTCGTCCAACCACGGATCGTAACGCGTCGACGAACGTGTAGTCAAACCACCAACGCTTCTTGAACAACATGCTAATGCCTTCCGAAGCGTTTCGTCGGACTTGGGTGATCCTGCTCCTCGTTGGCTGGTTTCTCTTCAACGGGGCTGTTCTTCTCGTTCCATCGATTCCCGTTCAAAGCGTGCACGAAGATGTCGTAGCACTTTCTCGACTGGATCATGCTTGGTTACTCTTCGCTCATCCAGAATGGATTTGGGAACAATGGACGAACGGTCTGTCTCGCATCGAGTTGATGGATCGGTTACCTCCGGTTCTCTGGTCCATCGCATGCGCGGCGATCTATACGGCTCTGGGAGCTTGGGGCGGCCGAAGGATGGATTTGGCCCGGATCACCAATGAAAGCCGAATCGCTCGGGTGCTTTTTTGTTTTCTGTTGGGATACTGCGGAACGGGTACGCTTATTTCGGTCGCGTACTTCGTATTTCCCAATCAGACGCTTCTCGCCACGGTTCTAGCTGTTGCGTTCGTCCTCGTCGTGGGAGCGACGGGTACACGCGGGTGCCGTCTTCCCGGAGACTCCCCGTTGAGGACCGACCAAACATCGGATCAGCAAGACTGGAGTCAGATATCTTGGAAGCGTCGGCTCACCGGTTTGTTTTTCGCGGCAAGCGGTCTGTTGCTTTTCGTTCAATCTCTCGGAGCATGGTTGCCGACGCTCGATAGCGAAGTAAAACGCGATCGTTGGGCGCAAAACTACTCGGTTCTATCCGAGAGTCCAGATACCGGCTGGGGCTCCAGAGGGACACGAGGCAGTTGGGCTGGGTTGGAAGATATTGCTATGTTGTGGGTGATCGCTCGAGAACCAGCGCGCAGGGAAGAGATTGGGAACGCGGTATCGGAAGAGCCGGCGGATCCGGTGGCGACGCAGTCAGAACTCCGGGGTATCATCCGGTCGCGATACCTACCTGCGATTTCAGGTAAATGGCTCGCGTCCCTCGCGTTCAGCGCTGCGGTTATGCTCGTTGCGATACGCATTGCCTCGTCGCGTGGAGTCTTGGTAGCGATCACGGCTCTCTTTTTTTTGATTTCGTTTCCGAGTTGGATGGAGCTGATCCGGCTAGGGCGACCTGAAGTGATTGCTGGAGCTGCGTGTCTGGGGATCGTGTATGTTTGGCTCCATCCCTTTCGATCTGAAGAGAAGAGATCCTTCTGCGGAAGGGCGATTGCCACCATGTGCTTTATTGCGCCATTGGGTTGGTGGCTTGTTTATACCCTCCAGATCCCTTCCGATTCGCAGTACTCTGTCGCGAGTGCGACTCTGCGGTTCCTAGGTTTTTCTTTCCTTTATTCCATCCCATGGGCAGCGACTTGTTTATGGGGTTGGCTGCGAGAAGGATTCGTTGGTGCCAAGTCTTTGCGAGAATCGCGATGGGGGGGGATCTCTGTCTTGGCGTTCCTATTGTTCGGAGTAGTGTTGTCGCAACCGGATCGTGTCTGGATTCCGTTTAGCGTCTTCCTGATGGCAGCTTTTGCGGTGGGCGCACAGTCCCTTTTGTCGATGAGAGGGGGATGGCTATGGCTCTTGGTATGGGGGAGTTTGGGCGCTGGAAGTTTTGTGAATGTGCTGGTCCAGCCCGGATGGGATAATCGACTATTGGGAAGCCTGGATCGTTTGCTCTTCGAAGAGCATGTCGAGCCAGAGGGGCGCAATGACAAGCTGGGGAGTTATGGGTATTCTCGCGAAATACTTCGTCAAACGATCGCAGGAGAATTGCCCGTCGATGGGAACCTACTGCTGATCGGGCACTGGGATGGATTGGACATTCCGCAACGGACGATCGTACAGAGGGTGCAGTCGTATCGCCTCGCGCCATGGACTCGCGAGTCGCTCCAGCGACAGCGTATCACCCACATCGCCTTGATCGACTCATCGGAGCTTGGTTTCTCGGAGTGGGATGATATGTTGGAACGAGATTATCGGATTCAGCTCGCGGAACTCGAAGGGAAAGGTTTGATTTCCAGAATACCGGTGTCGGATCGATCTCGCGATCTAACGCTTTTTCAAGTTAATCCGTAGGGATATCTCGAACTTCGGGAAGTCGCGATATAATGCCGGAGATTCCAAATGAAATCCTACTGATGGAAACGATCCAACATGGAGCCGCTCGGCTTATGAAAGATGGAACGATCATGCGATCTCCCCTTCGCAGTCTCTTGCTCGCCATCGCTTTTTTCCTTTCGGGGGCGGCAATCGGGCTCTCGCAGGTGACCGATCGGGAGTTACAGGATCTCGCTGGGGCGGCATCGGTAAAGCCACAAGAGACGGGGAGTACGGACAGCAAACAGGTTCGGATTGATCTTCTGTCGTTGTTGGTCAGCGGCGGATTCTTGATGATCCCAATCGGCTTGGTCAGTTTGGTTGTGGTTGCGTTCACGGTCGATCGTCTGATTGGGTTGCGTATGGGGCGGTTGTATCCTCGCAAGCTTAGGCGGTCCCTGCGGCAATATGCAAAACAGGTGGACGTCGATCCCCGATCGGTGCATCTGTGTGTTGTAAACGACTCCTCGTCCGCAGGAGTGGCAGTGCGATCACTGTTGGGGCGAGTAGGGCGATCGCCTACGGAGATGAAATCGAGCGTCGAAGAAACTTTGCAGCGGGAAGCGGATCGGGCTTATGGAAATGTTCGGTGGCTCAATCTTTCGGCGGGGATCGCTCCGCTTCTCGGTCTGCTCGGAACGGTGTGGGGATTGATTCGGGCTTTTCACGATACGACTCAGCTAACAGCCGGGCAAAACCGAGCCGATGCTCTCGCGGTGGGTATCTATGAGGCGCTCGTGACGACGTTGGCGGGATTGGTCGTCGCGATTCCTGCTGCTGTAATATCTCACTATTTCGAGGGACGCATCACACGTGTCTTCGGAACGATCGAGGAAGATGTGGAGGCACTCATTCCACGATTCGAAGGGTTCGAAGGGCGGACCCGGTTTGAAACGGTTGGAAAAGAATTGGTTCCACGCGACGTGGCAACTCACCGTGTTTATCCTCCTGCAATTCCCTCCATTCCATCCACCTAATGTTGCATTCGAATTTGAGAGGCGATGAGTCCGCTTACAGCGAGCAGGAGATACGGTGGCTGCAGTCCGTTGATCGGGAAACCGTTTGGCATGCTTTTTCGCAGATGGCTGATTACGATGGGTTGATCATCGATCGAGGAGAAGGCAACTGGCTCATCGATATCCAAGGAAATCGCTATTTGGACGCTGCCAGTTCCCTTTGGTGCAACGTGCATGGCCACTCCCATCCACGTATCAATCAAGCTATCGTCGAGCAGCTCGCGAAGGTCGCTCATGTTACCAATCTCGGGATGAGCCATCCCGAGACCATACGACTAGCTGATCGATTGATTCGATTGGCGCCCGATTCGCTAGAACACGTTTTCTTCTGTTGCGATGGGGCCAGCGCTGTCGAAGTTGCTATGAAGATGGCATTCCAGTTTTGGAAGCAGTCGGGGGCCGGTCAAGACGAGCGGAACCAGTTTCTCGTGCTCGGAAATGCTTACCACGGCGATACGATTGGTACCGTTTCGGTCGGAGGGGTCGAGCGATTCCATCGATTGTTCGGTCCCCTACTTTTCCCTGTTCTACGAGGGCCTTGTCCCACTGGCTCCCGCATCGTTCCTCACCAGAACGATTTCCTGCTGGCATCCTATCTCAGGGAGTATCGGCTCCTGTTTGAGCAACATGCCCGTGAGATTGCAGCGGTGATCGTCGAGCCATTGCTTCAGTGCGCGGCAGGCATGGTCTTTCATCCACCCGGTTTTCTAAGTGGGATGGCAGCTCTTTGTCGGGAGTTCGATACGTTGCTTATCGTCGATGAGATTGCAGTAGGGATGGGACGCTGTGGAAGGATGTTCGCCTGCGAATATGAATCGGTGCAGCCAGATGTTCTATGCATAGGGAAGGGGCTAACGGGTGGCTATTTGCCTATGAGTGCAGCATTGACGTCGGGGCGAGTCTTTGACGCGTTCCTTGGCGACTCGACTCGTACCCTTTATCACGGTCATACCTATGGTGGGAATCCACTCTCTGCGGCTGCTGCCAATGCAACCCTTGATTTAACTCAAGCGGTACTTGAGCAAGGAGTGATGGGGGAAAGAGTGGATCGAATGGACTCGGAGCTGCGTGCGGTACAGTCAATGGGGTGTGTCCAACGCGTGGACTATTTGGGGATGCTGGGGGCGATCGAATGGAATGCCCCCAGCTACCAGCTAGGATGCCAGGCCGTCCGACGCGTGTGTGACGAATTGCATCGGGAGGGTATTTGGCTTCGCCCTCTCGGCAATACCCTGCCCATTGTTCCGCCTCTGTCCATTACCGACGATGAATTGTCGATGCTGTTTATCAAGATTCGACAAGCCGTCCAGCAAGTCGCTGCCTCGATGACCTAATCCGTTCGATCGACGTGCCAGTATCTTCAGCGTGGGCGCGATGAATTGAGATGGGGGTCTCGAATTGGCATTAAATAAAGCGCTCAAATCAAGTAACTTGCTTCAAGAGAATTTGCGTATTGCGATCTCTTTTTTCTCCCCTAGAAGTCCATCAGAATGCGTATGCCTGCGCCCGTAAAAGTTCCGTTTGAAAAACCATTGATTGGTGTGCGATCCTGGATTCGACCATCGACAAGATTCAGCATTAGCTTGCTGTGAGTCGTCCAGTACCAGTTCAAGCCAAGGGTGATATCTTCTTGACGGCCTCCTTGGACATCCCGGTCGCACAACGAGAGGTATGACCAACGTGCGGCGATTTGCCATGCTCCCCAACCTGTCTCGGCTGGATCTCGACGATTTCGGACAGCGAAGAAATTCTTACGCGGTTTGGGGCGAGCTAATCGGCCTGATTTGCGATCCCACGGCATGTATTCGCCGGTTAAGAAATAGGCTGCTTGCAAATAGCCGCCATGAAAATTTAGGTAGCTATCCCTTTGCCGATCGACAGTTGTCGTCAGGTATTCGCCCTGCAACTGAAGGGAACCCAGGTTCAGTACGGTCTCCAAGCCGGTGGAATTGTAATCTGTTGCACCGAGCAAGGTGCCCGTGTCGATCCATGGGTTCGTCGTCTGCAACTCAGGTCGAACATTGAAACTGGCCAAGTCGCCGTTGTTCCCAGATGCACTTAAGCTCGACGCCGTTGTTGCGTACATATTCGCGACACCGAGGTGCCAATAGCTTCGTCCCTCCGACGTTTCGTCGTACCAAGGTGCTGTTGCGAATCGTGCATTGAGGCTGAAATGCAGCGGACTACCGATATCCCGCCCGATACCTTTGACATCCTCCAGTTCAAAGGCACCGAATTGCCAATTCAGAATGTCTCCGTCAGAGTGTCCATAGGACTCGATACCCAGTCGACGGAAGTTTGGATTGAATGCATTGATTACCAGCGGACGTTCGAAAAAAACAACATGTTGATTGCTATTCCAAGCATCCAGGCCGAACGGTCGCTTCTGATTTCCAATCAACAAGGTCTGAAAGACGGGCAATTCCTCGAACCCAACATAAGTATCCCGAAATGTGCTGCGGCTCGGGTTGCCTAAGTCGAACTCGATACGATAAAGCCCCGTGTCCCGTATTTTACCTTGCGCGCCCAAACGAATCCGACGGAATTGAATCCTGTCCTCAACGTCCGTGCCCGTGATTGGGTTTTCAAAGTTTGCGATACCGGGCGATGTGTTTGGAAATCCTAGTGCCTCCAGATGCATCCGTCCGAACATCTGAACTGAAGGACGGTTGCTGTTCTTTTTGTCTTGATGATTCGACCACAGTTCTTCGAGTCTTCGTTTGGACTCGTCAGGAAAGCGCGTCGATTTCGATTCCTCTGTCGATTCTAGGTCAACAGATTCTGAGATCTCCATTTCCGCGATCCGCTTCTCCGCGTTCTGCAGTCTTTGAACGAGTTCGTCGAGTGTCGAAGCGGTTGTGGGAGGACTCTGAGGAATTTCCAAGGCTTCTGTTTCTTCGATGTCTACTTCTGAGGCTGGAAGGGTAGCCGATACTTCGTCAGGCAATTGCGCAGCGACGCGACTGAAGCACAGTAGTACGAGTAGGAATCCAGTTACCCCAGCTCCATGTGTCATGAATCAACGCCTCTTTTTTCCTATGAATGTGACGAGCTAATGTAATCCGATTTTTGTAGCGACCATGCGAGATAGCACGAGTCAACGAATGCAGTGAAGGTCCGTGTCATGCCAACGAGGGCCGAATGATTCGCCCGATTTCTTTGAATGATCGCCCCGTTTTTACTTGGATCGCCACAGAAATTGCTCCTTTTACGGATAAAAGATCAATTAGATTGATGCTGTGCAAAGGATTGCATGTCAGTCGTATAGACGATCCGCGAAGATTCGAGCGGTTACTGGATCGTCACCACGTTCAGCGAGTACCTCTCCGTTAATTGGAGCGACGGTCAAGTCGGCCCACTCGTGTTGCTTTTGTGTCTCGACCTTCCAGTTTCCATCGCGGATCCACAATTCTACAATGGGACCAATACTTGTTTGAGCGATCTACCCCGGCTTTGGCGTATCCATAGAGAGAAACAAGGATGAGTATGGCAGCGGTGGTCGCGGCAGTGCCCTGGACGACGATAATAAGAAGTGGCATCGTTCTTCTCCGATCTGTTGTGACGCAAGCGAAAGTGTCTGTGAGCAATATCGCAACCATTTCTAAAGACTTGCTGAAGCGAATCTGAAATTGGCTTTACGATTCGCAAAAGCAGCTTGAAACCCACTTTCCGAAGCGGCAGGGTTAGCGAAGATAAAAAGAACTTTAGATTCCGTTCAGGCTGGCTTCATGTTGGCGATTACGATGTCCAATAACCGCACTTTTTTCCTTGTTTGAGTCAAGTTATCAAATGAGCATTTGTATCCTAGTTATCGAAGATGAGCCAGGCATTGCCGACTTTCTGTTGCGAGGGTTGACAGAAGAAGGCTACGTTGTATCCCACGCCGCGGACGGTAATCATGCTCGGTTGCGTTTGCAAATCGAAACTTGGGACTTGATCATTCTCGATTGGTGGCTTCCGGGCGAAGATGGGTTACAGCTTCTAAAGCGATTTCGTCAACGAGATCGCTCTACTCCTGTGTTGTTCCTAACTGCACGCGATGGTGTTAGCGAGCGTGTCAAAGGGCTCGATTCGGGAGCCGATGACTATCTCACCAAACCCTTTTCATTTGAAGAACTTCTTGCTCGTGTGCGTTCTCTTCTGCGGCGGCAGGGGCAGGCCGATTCTATTCACTTGGAGTATGCGAAGATTCGCATCGACCTAACGCAGCAGCGTGCCACACGCGAGGGGGCTCCGATCGATTTAACCGCCAAGGAACTTTCGCTCCTGTCCATGTTCCTTCGGAATCCAGAACAAGTACTATCACGTACGAGGATTTACAAATCGGTATGGGACGAAAACTTTGACGGGCTCTCCAATACACTGGAAGTCCACATTAAAGACCTGCGTCGAAAATTAGAGAAATACGGACCACGTGTTATTCACACCCGGCGAGGCCAAGGCTATGTATTGGAACTGCAGCGAGTTGACGAATGAGTTTGATCAATCGCGTTAGCATTTTCTTTCTCTCCGCCTTAGCGGTCATCCTATGTATCTATTCGTTCGTTTTTTATTCCGTCACTTTCAGATACATTGAAAATCAATTCGCGAGCGAACTTCGTGGGGTGCTATCTTCATTGGTCGCGGCCGCCGAAGTTGAAGAGACGGAAGTGAAGTGGCAACCGAAGGAACATGCAATCCATTTTGGAACGCAAGACGAATTCGGTGAAGTTCAGTGGATTGTGGTTGGCGATGAGGTACAGATCGTCGAATGTTCTCGTGTAGCGGATGATCGTCTGTTAGCGGTTGCATATAAAAACCAATTCCTGGGTCGAATGGACGATGGGGAAGTGAGGACTCGAAACTTGGAGGGGTGGATATTCATGAGTGAAAGAGTCGTCGCTCCGAATCCCCAACGGCTGGAACGGGAACCCGATGAATTTGATCAGCTGACCGTCACGGTTGGACGCTCTTCCGTACCCCGTGACGCAATTTACTTCCGGCTACTAGTATTTGTCACGTCGCTTCCTTTATTGGCTTGGTCTATTGCAGCCTTTATGGGAAGGTGGTTTGTCCGAAAGGCATTACTTCCCGTGGCCGACATGTCTAGGCAAGCGCAAGTGATTTCAGGAACCGACTTCAAGGCAAGGTTGGTATTTCATTATGCGGGCGACGAACTAACCGAGCTGGGAACAGCATTCAATCGTCTTTTAGATCGACAACAAATTGCTTTTGATCAGCAGAGGCGTTTTGCTGGCGATGCTGCGCATGAGTTGCGGACTCCGTTGACAGTCCTGTTGGGGCAAATTGAAGTCACGCTGCGACGTCCTCGAGGTGTTTCCGAGTATCAATCGAATCTGGAACTATTGCGAGGACAGACTCGGTATTTGCAGGAGATCGTCGAGTCGTTGTTATTCCTGGCACGGAGTGAGTCGGACTCTGAATCACCTCCATTGCGTCGGATCGAACTGCAATATTGGCTCGAGAGTCAATCGGCGACATGGGTTGCGCCCACTCGAAGCAATGACCTGCAACTGGACATTCGATTGAGCAAAACCACTTGTGTACTAGCAACGCCTGCCTTGTTGGGGAGGGTGATCGACAACATTGTTTCCAACGCATTGAAGTATAGTGCCCCTGGTTCGCCTATCATCGTGCGAGCTGAAGAGAGAGAGGGCGAGGCGGTCATCGAGGTCATTGACGAGGGGCATGGAATCGCCCATGAGGATATGCCTCGACTGTTTGAACCTTTTTTTCGGTCGCAAGACGTGCGCCGTCGTGGTATTGCAGGGAGCGGACTCGGACTCGCGATCGCCAAACGCATTGCGACGGCACTTGGTGGCCGTTTGGAGTGTGATAGAAGATCGCCTCGCGGTACATGTTTCCGTCTATGTCTATCCATCGACAATTTCAAATTGGAATCTCGATAGTTAGCCACAAACCTTTCCGGTTATCTCCGATGAAAAGTACCTGCAGTCTGACGGATCTTACTGTGACCGTTAACTTGGTTACTCGATGATGACAGGCGTATCTACGACGGGGACGAACGGCTTCGCACTGGTGGATTGCTTAATGAGATTGGCCCAACGGTGTGGGTCCTGTGCGATGGGGGGCCATGTGTTGTAGTGGGTCGGAAACGCATTCTTGGCACCGACCCATTCCACCGCGAGCACGGAGTCTTCGAGTCCCATCGTGAAGAGATCCCCGATTGGAACAATCACCGTATCGACTCGATTTCGTTGCATCAATTTGAGATCGCTAAACAGGGCCGTATCACCAAGGTAATAGAGGTGATGACTCCATTCATCGCGTTCGAACGTGAGGAACAAACCTCCAGCCAGTCCTCCATAGGATCCATCTGGAAGTCCGGACGAATGGATCGCGGGAGTAAGTTGGAGCGTGCCGAAATCGGTTTTAACTTTCCCTCCAATGTTCATCCCAACCGCGTGCTTCACGCCATGCTGCGTCGAGAGCCATGTTGCGATCTCATAATTGGCGTAGATGGGGCACCCTACACGATTGGCGATGGACGCTGCGTCTGCGATATGGTCAAAGTGCCCATGGGAAATACATATGTGGGTGGGGTTCAAGTCGGTGTCGCGAACATGGCACGAAGGGTTGTCGTTGACGAATGGGTCGATCAATACGCGATGGTCCCCCTGGGTGATCATCCAAGTCGAATGTCCTAGCCATGTTGCTTCGATGTTCATTCGCTGCTCTTTCCGTTTAAGTCTGGTGACGATGGTTCAAGATGCACTCATTAGCGTCGTCCGAACATGATAACGGAGGCGATACCAAGCGAAACGGGGACTTGCGTCCCCGTTGCTGTTTTCTTTCATGGTGCGAACCACAAGAAGGTTAGTTCTTCACTTCGAATTCGGCGTCGATCGCATCGTCGTCCGGATTCTTCGCTTCACCCGCAGGTGCAGCGCTGGAGGCCTGCGCTCCCACTGCTGCCCGGAAAGCCTGAGCCGATTGTTCCAACTCAGCGGTCGCAGATTTGATTGCGGCGGTCTCGTTGGTTGTAATCGCATCGCGAACCTTCTTGATGGCGGCCTGAAGTGGCTCTCGGTCGCTCGCCGAAAGTTTTTCTCCCTGCTCGTTCATCATCTTTTCCAGAGTATGAATCATGTTCTCTGCAAGGTTCTTTGCTTCCGCAAGCTCGACGAACTTCTTGTCTTCGTCCGCGTGCAATTCAGCCTCGCGACGCATGCGTTCGATTTCGTCTTTGCTAAGACCGCTCGATTGCTCGATCTTGACGCTCGCTTGCTTGCTCGACTTCAAGTCCTTCGCCGAAACGTTTAGGATCCCGTTTTGGTCGATGTCAAACTTCACTTCGATTTGGGGAACACCGCGAGGTTGCGGCTCGATTCCTTCCAAGTTGAATTGACCGAGCAATCGGTTTTGCTGGGCCATTTTGCGTTCCCCTTGGAAGACACTCACCGTCACTGCAGTTTGCCCATCGGCGGCGGTCGAGAAGACTTGCTTCTTTTCCACAGGAACCGTTGTGTTCCTCTCAATCAAGGCGGTGAGCACTCCACCTTCGGTTTCGATCCCCAAGGTCAACGGGGTCACATCGAGAAGGAGAACGTCCTTGCGATCACCGGACAGAACACTGCCTTGAATCGCGGCTCCGACGGCAACCACTTCATCCGGGTTTACCCCTTGGTGTGGTTCCTTGCCGAAGATGTCCTTCACGAGCTGTCGCACCTTCGGAACACGGGTCGATCCACCGACCAACACGACTTCGTCAATGTCGGATGGTTTCATCTTTGCATCGCGAAGCGCTTGCATGACGGGTTCGCGGCATCGCTCGATCAACGAATCGACCAGCGACTCGAACACGCTGCGAGTGATGGTCATTTGCAAGTGTTTAGGGCCAGTCGCATCTGCGGTGATGAACGGCAGATTGAGGTCGGTTTGCGGAAGCGAGCTCAATTCCTTTTTGGCCTTTTCGCAAGCCTCTTGAAGACGCTGAAGCGACATCGGTTCTTTTCGCAGGTCGATGCCGTTGTCTTTTTGGAATTGGTTTGCCACATGGTTCACCAACGCTTGGTCAAAGTCGTCACCACCGAGGTGCGTGTCCCCACTGGTGCTGATCACCTCGAAGACTTTGCTCGTGCTATCATCGCCGCTCATGGCGACTTCCAAGACCGACACGTCAAACGTACCGCCCCCCAAGTCGAAGACGATGATCTTTTGATCCTTTTTCTTGTCCAATCCATAGGCCAGGGCAGCGGCGGTGGGCTCATTGATAATTCGAGCCACTTCCAAACCAGCGATCTGACCAGCGTCCTTCGTGGCTTGACGCTGAGCATCATTGAAGTACGCGGGAACCGTGATAACGGCTTTGGAAACTCGGTGCCCCAGGTAAGCTTCCGCAGCTTCCTTCAATTTGCGGAGGACTTTGGCGGAGATTTCTTGCGGAGTGAATTGCTGATCGCCGATCTGAACCTTGACGTATTCGTTGGCCCCTCCGACGACTTGGTACGGAACAATCTTCTCTTCCGACTCCACTTCCGAGTGGCGTCGTCCCATGAATCGCTTGACCGAATAAACGGTGCGACGGGGATTCGTAACAGCTTGACGGCGAGCAGGTTCACCGACGATCGTTTCGCTCTTGTCGGTGAAGGCAACCACGCTAGGGGTGAGGCGGTTTCCTTCGGCATTCGGGATCACCTTGACCTCGGAGCCTTCCATGACCGCGACCACGGAGTTTGTGGTTCCCAAGTCGATTCCAATAATCTTTTCACCGGATGACATAAGTGATTCCTTCTAGTTACGATAGGGACGCGGTTGGTTCGGACGAGCGCCGCAGCCACGAATCTGCACGCTTCTTCGATGAGCACAGGTTGAAAGCAATCGTCGTGCCAAATTGGGGAGTGCGTCGGGTGAGGCGGCTGTAAGTCGTTTCGTTACAACAGGTTAATTGCAAGGATTGTCCGTCCGTTCGCCTGGGGGCGTCGAGCGGAACGGGAACAGCCCTCCTCCCACACGCCAATTTGACAGAAGAGCTAAGGGTATGGATTTAAAACGAGAATTAGGACAGGTCGACGGAGCTATCGTCGAGTTGCTTGCGAAGCGGATCGACTTGCTTCGGCAAATTGCGGAGGATTCTTCCGAGGGGACACAGTTGCCCGGTTTGGCGACGCACTGTCATGAGTCCCTTCGTCGAGCATTGGAAGTGTGTCATCCTGACCAACGGTACCTTGCCGAACGGGTCGTTCCCTTTATAGCGGGAGTATCGTTTCAACACGCTATAAAGCCGACTCGCATCGCCTATCTGGGACCGGAGTACTCGTATTCCTACTCGGCTGCTCGCAAGTACTTCGGGGCGGACGACGGATTTCAGGCGGTTCAAACCATCGGAGCCGTGTTTGAAGAGATCCAGAGAGGGCAATCGACCTATGGAGTTGTCCCGATTGAGAACTCGACCGACGGACGGATTGTCGACACCCTCACCATGTTCATACGCCGTCCTGTTCGGATCTGCGGCGAGGTGCTCCTGCCGATCCATCACAATCTCTTGGCGAAGTGCGGTCGCTCGGAAATCAAAGAGGTTTATAGCAAACCGCAGGCCCTCTCTCAGTGCAGGGCTTGGTTGGCAGAACATCTACCCAACGCTCGATGGGTGGAGGTGGCGAGCACTGCGGTTGCTGCACAAATTGCCACTCACACGGTAGGAGCCGCTGCGGTCGCGTCCCGCGATGCGGGGATCGCCCTTGGACTGGATCTGATCGCCGAATCGATCGAGGATAATCAGAACAACATCACCCGGTTTGCCATTATCGGAAACGACGAGCCAGCGCCTTCCTCGAATGATAAGACGTCGCTGATGTTTCAAGTTCCTCACAAACCCGGGGCGCTCGCGGATGTCATGCTGATGTTTCGAGACAATGGTCTCAATTTGACTTGGATCGAATCGTTCCCTGTTCCCGGTGTGGCGAACGAGTACTTCTTCTTCGTGGAATTGGATGGGCATCGCTCCCAGTCCCATGTCGAGAACGCGATTCGTTCGCTTGAGAAAGCCGCGATCCGATTGAATTGCCTTGGGTCTTACCCTAAGGGGGTGACGGTCCGCTGATCGGAACGCAGCGAGCGTTGCCCCGCAACTCGTACCCATGGCACCTTGTTTTGGAAGAGCGAATGGGGTCTAACGTTACGGACGAAACCATTGGCGATCGCCAATTCCATTACGCCAGCCAGAGGACGAGCTCACCGTGGATCAAGATGAATCGGCATCGATAGATGATTCCTTTTCCAACCCTACCCATGCTCCGACGCAACCTGCGGAGGATGCTCGGGATTGGAAACCTCTCACAGCCAAGCAACGTCGCGTTCTGGGGACGCTCATGGAGAAGTCAAAAACGACTCCAGACGCCTATCCCATGTCCTTCACAGGATTGGCCACCGGGTGCAATCAAAAAAGCAATCGCGAGCCGATAACCAATTACTCCGCGGAGCAAATCGAAACAATTGTGGACGAGCTGCGGGCACTCGGTGCGGTGACGATTGTTCAAGGATCGGGACGCGTTACCAAGGTTCGTCATTACGCGTACAACTGGATCGGGCTTAACAAAACCGAGGCCGCTGTGTTGACCGAGTTGCTGCTGCGGGGTGAACAAACGATCGGCGAGCTTCGTACGCGTGCTTCGAGAATGGAGCCCATTGCAGATCTCTCGCAGATGCAGCAAATTTTTGACGAGCTTAAGCGACGAGATTTGGTTCTCGAACTCACGCCCCCTGGACGCGGCCAATTGGTCTCGCACAATCTCTATCCAGAATGGGAACGAGATCAACTGTTAGCAAAGTGTGTCGGAAAAGGAGGATCTGCGGCCGAGGATGACGAGCCCTCAACCTCCGCGGGCACCCAATCGGCCGTGCTCGCCCCCTCCGCGGCGAACTCGAAAGTGATGGACGAGATCGAGCAGCTCAAGCTGCTAATCGGAGGATTGAACGAGCGCTTGACGCATATCGAAAAAGAACTTGGTATTTAGCAGTCGGGTGCCGGGAAAGGGGCGGGGCGACCGTAAAGGAAACCTTGCCCCAGCTCAAACCCCATTGCGACGCAGACTCTATGCTCGGCTTCGGTTTCTACACCTTCAGCGAGCGGTATGGTTCCCAGATCTCGGGATAGTCGTACTAAAGCGGCTAACAGCTCCTGCCTGGAACCCGGAGCTTGATCGATGTCCCGAATCAACTGCATGTCGAATTTGAGTACATCGGGTGGTTGTTCTCCCAGTTCGAGCAATCTACCTTGGCCAGCCCCGAAATCGTCGTACGAGAGCTGCATGGATAAGTCGGAAAGCGTGTCTCGCAATTTACCGATGGACCTTGGATCGGTCACAGATGCTTCGTGGATTTCAAGTGTGATACGGGTATTCGGATACTGCATCCTCAATCGAAAGAGCGAGTCAAGAAGCCGATCGTTCACCACTTCACACGGATGCGTGTTCAAGAAATAGTTCGAATCGGCATGTTGCGAGCGAGCGGCTACGGATAGGCCCTCCTCTCGAATCATCTCGCTCAAGGTCGCGTTCTGGCCCAAACGATCGGCTGCGCTGAATATGTTTGCCGGAGTTGTGAGCCCTTCTAGCTTGCTTCGTACGAGTAACTCGTGCGCGATGGGCTTTCTCTCCGCCATCGTGATGATGGGCTGAAAAAATGGAATCACCGCTCGCTTGGAAAGCAAGGTATCAAAATGCAGAAGTGTTTGTGCCCAGGGAAGAATGCCTTGCTCATGCGTGGCTCCTGCATCGGATCGATCTTCCTTTCCAACGCGAAAAAGCGCATTACCGAACTGAAGCAAATCCCCTTCGCAAACCGAACTGCGCTGCACGGGATGGCAGTTCAAAAACGTACCATTTGTGCTCTGCAGGTCTTCCACCCACATTTCGTTCTCGTCGAAAGAAATCCGCGCGTGGCGTTTGGAGACGGAGACCTCCGGAATACAAACGTCTGCGTCGGCGGTTCGTCCGACGACAAGGGAACGCTGCTGAAGCGCTATCGACCTCTTTTGCTGTTCCCCAGGACCAAATTCCACCAAGGTCCAACAGCTATTGGCACATGCAATCGTCTCACAGTTCATCATTTCAAAGCTCTCTGTGGTCGTGAATGGATTCGTGTTCGAAATCGGGAACCGTCGCGATCACGGCTGTGCGTTGGCGAGGATCCACTCCTGCAAGAGCACCTTGCGATCCGGTGATACTTCTCGCGATTGAAGCGTGATTGGTAGTTCGGTCTCTTTCACGATATGTTGAACCAATGGATCGCTAAAAATTGGTTCGGTCATTGATATTCCCGTTTGAATCCTCGATGCGATTTGCATAACCAGTCTCGCATTGCTACCAAAGTAGTCCAATCGCCCGTTCTGATTGGAAATCAGGAGCCTCCCGCGATGGACAGCGATCCCCACCTGCAAGGGTGCCATTTGTGGATCGTGGCATCGCGCGTTTTGCAGGTGAATTCCAAATCGGATTGCAGCGCCGCAATCTCGGAACGACAACAGCATCCCTTCGCTGATCGATTTGACTACAGCACCTCGATGCGGAGCGGCTTGCTTCTCGACTTCCTGCATGAAATTTTGGATCGTTCTATAAGCCTCTGTGTCACCCAATCGATCGTAAAGCGATTCGACATTGTTGACTTGCAGGGCGACCAGAGTCAGATCTTCCGAAGTCACCGGCACATCGCTCTGAAAGACCTGATCGGGAAAGAGCTTTCGGAATCTTGTGATCGCGGATGCGGAAGCGGCGGTGACAACATCGTCTCGGACAATAGTTCGTTCCAGTCGGACAAGCTGCTGTTTGTCTAGGTTGTTTTCTATAAAGAGTGAAACCGCTCCTTCTCGAAGGCTTGGGATCGAACTGGATTGTCCGAGATTGCTGAGAAAGAACTCGAGTTGCGATGGAGCGTGGGAACTGCGAACAGAAATAGTCTGCGACTCGATGGATTGAGTCGTGCGAAGCAGATAGTTGCCAGTTTGGATTGGGAGTTCCAACTCGATACGCTCTCCCGGTTGCAATCGGACTTGGCTGATCACGTGGGGTGAGTTCCCTGGTCCGCCAACACAGTACGTTGCGGAGTCGACTTCGCGTAGTTCGGGGTGAACCGCAAAGACCATTTCAATCGAATCCGCAAGGTTCGATTGAAAATCCGAATCGCAAGCGTCGCATTGAGTGTGGTTTTCGATTCGTGACAAGAGCGGTTCCGACGCAGCCGGAGCTTTGCAACTCGGGCAAAGGATGTCCCAGTGCAGCTGGAGGATTCCCACGGAGGCGGCGACGATGCACGCATCCAACAGGATGTCAGGATCGACACCCAGCGTCTTCGCCAACGCCAGGGGACGGATCTTCGCGGCGGCTTGGGGGGTAGCGTAGCGAATGAAGTGGGACAGCATCCTGCATAATTCCGCATCGATCCCCAGTCTACGCATCTGTTCGGCGCGGTCATCCAGTCTTTTCGATCGGGCGCGCGAAAGATTAGGGGCATCCTCAAAGGGATCGATCACTTGATTCGAGGACGCTTTGGATTGCAAGAACTCGTCGATGTGTTTGTAGACCCTGTCGAGCGCGCGTCCACCCTTCCAGCCCGCTTCGATTGTCGAGACGATTGTTCCGAGTGTATTGCGAGGTTCGATTTTGACCGTGTGGATGAGCTTGGTACCTCCGGATGGCAGGGGTAAAAGCTCTGCTGAACTCATGAACCACTTAAACGGTCCACTTGAGAACTCGCGTAACACTCCCATGCGTCGCCCTTCGATCCATTCGAACGGATGCTCTTCCCAGGAGACTTTCACAGCACCCAAGTGAAACGAACCGAATTTGCGTAAACCCCGCTCGGGGTCCTGTTCGTTTCGGTACGTAACGGCGGGGAGACCCACGGCCCGATTCAATCGATCCGTATCGCTGACGAGGGGCCAGAGGTCTCTGGCTTGGCTTTGAAGAGTCCATTCAAAGGTGCGCGTCCAAAGTTTTTTGGATTCATGGGTGGGGAGACGCGGATGATCCTCAAGGGCCGAGGGTGTTCCGTTGAGGATTCGGTTGATTTCCAACAGCAGCTGTGTCGCGTCAGCGAATCGGTCTGAAGGATTTTTGGCAAGCATCCGCGTTACCAATTGGCAAGTTCGATCGGAGATCGCTCGATTGCGTTTTTGCAAATCGGGGGGCGGATCAAAGCACTGCATTGCGGCAGTCTTCATCGGATCGTCGGACCGAAACGGAACGTCACCTGTGAGCATTTCGAATAGCATGATTCCGATTGCATACACGTCGGCAGCAGGTCCAATTTCGGATTGCCCTTTGCATTGTTCCGGTGCCATATACATCGGTGTACCGAGCATGGTCCCCGCACGCGTTACTTCCATCGAGGCCGATTGATGGATGTGTCTTGCAATACCGAAGTCGGAAAGTTTGATTCTCCAATCCGACAACGACGTAGAGTCGGGACTAGCGGTCTCCGATCGGGAGGCTAAGAGAATGTTATCTGGTTTGATATCGCGGTGAATGATTTGCTGCGCATGGGCTTGCGACAAAGCCTTGCACAGATCTGCGATAAACTGCAACGCATCGCGCTCAGGTAGGGGAGCTTTTCCTCGCAACCAAGATTTGAAAGTTGGTCCGTCGACGTACTCCATCGCGAGGAAGTGGTAGCCAAGGGCCTGTCCGACCTCTAGTAATTCCGTTACATATTCGTTGCGTACGCTGGCTAGGATGCGGGCTTCCTTGGTGAATCGACGAACCGAGTGCGGATTGTCGCCATGTTGATTCAAAAGGACTTTCACCGCGACCGCTTTCCCTCCCAGCGTATCGGTCGCTTGGAAGACCATTCCCATCCCACCCTGTCCCAGCAGACGGTGGAGGCGATAGTTCCCCAGCAAATCTCCAGGACGGAGAATGCGATGAACAGATCCCGTTGCGTCGGCCGGATGGTCCACGGCGGAAACAAAGGTCTTCTCGTCGGTGTCTTCGCTAGGATCGCGATGCGAGCCATCCAATTCGGGAACTTCCATTGCGAAGTTCGATTGAACATCTTCAGGGACATCGGAATCGATGCGGGCATGTTTAGCACCGCGGGGGAGATGTTCTTGGACTGCGACGCTTAGGGTTCGATCCAGGGGCGCAACCCATTTTGTATAAAAGGGATTTCGATTTTCAGGAATGCAATCACCCAGGGTTTTGCACCAAGCATCGAACTGGGACTCCAGTTGAGTCGCCTCGACTTTTTCTCGCGCTAGCCGTTTGAGAACGGCCCAGTGTCGGGCAGGGGGCTGGGAATCTGTTTCGTCGGTCTCCAGCGATTCCAAAACCAGCGTCTGCACCAAAGCGATCGCAGCGCGAAGATCCGATTCGTATAGCGAGGATGCCGTAGCAAGGACGGTTGGGCATTCTCTTAGGAACCGTTCCGTATAGTCGCATTGGATTTGAAAGGGTTCGTCAGATAGGACATGCACGCATTCCGCGTTTAGGTCGCCATGGAATAGCCCGTGGGTGCAGGCAGTATGGACTGTCCAAAGCAGGTTCAGTGCCAATTCGACCCTCCGGAGTCGGTCGGCTTGAACGAGGAAATCTTTGAGCGGCTTGGTAGCGGAAGCAGCCAAGACCATGCGAGGGATACCTTCCGAACGACCGAAATCGAGAACCCTTCTGGCCAAGGGGTCCCGAATCTGGTGGATTCGTTCGCATTGCGTTCGGCAGGCCTCTTCTCCTTCGGGATGGTTTTGGAGCCATGGCATAAAACGAATTTCAACTTCGGACTTCGTTTCGGAGTCCCAGGCGAAATATCGGGGTGGATTGGAGTTTGGAAGAAGTCGCCATTGGGAGAAGCGGCAATCCTCTGAATCCGCGGTTTTCAGAGGGGGTGGATTCTGCAGTTGCCCCAGAAAAGGGAGGGGCATGCTGAGGGAAGCAGCCGTCGGAATCAAAGTTGCCATGTGGAATACGCTTCGAAGTGCCTATGATCAAAATCACGGGTCAGGATGGACCACCCCTACCCTAGGATTCCGATTTCAACAATTGGCGAAGAGAGCCAGTAAGCTCGCAAACATTGCAGACTCGAAACTCGAATCTGCGGCGTTTAACGATTGTTCCGTCATTTGGAGAATAAGCCAGTCAACAGATCTCGCCGACTGGGCGGGCTATTGCAACAGGTCGACCGAGAAGGTCGTTGGTGATGCGAGCGACATCATAGGGCTATAGCGCCCGCGACGCGCTCGGAAAACATTGCCGCCCGGATACCATTGGATACCGAGAAAAGCATCCACCGTGCCTGTGTCGCTCGGCATGATAATATTCGTTTCGCCGTAAATCGCGAGACTAGGTGTTAGAGGCATTAGAACATCAGCGCCGAAGAGGAATGGATTGTTCTTCGATGCGGACGGTCCGGTCACTGCGTTGTTCTCACTGTGCTCGTCCGCCAAACCAAACCATCCCGTTGTTTGTGCACCGGTTTTCCAGAAGTGCCTCAGATACACCGACCCTTGATCGATAGGCCGAAGCGTCACCGGAGTGTTCGCTCCGAAGACGCCGGTATCGGAATTGGATCGGAACGCAGCGTTGACACCGATCTCGTTCCGAGGGTTGAAGAGGTAGCTTCCCTTCATCCGCCATTGACCGAGCTGGAACGAGTCAAAGGACTTTTCGTAAAGGAAGTCGTGCACGAACCCCCAGCCGAATCCGCTATCGGTTCGCTGGAAAGCGCCGAGCGTCGTGAAGCTTTGGGTGCGACCCGTCTCTTCTCCCAGGAGTTCGTAAACACGCACCGCGTTGGAGGATGCTACGATACTAGTCCCGGCCTGAATTCCAATTCCTAGCGACTCGAATACGGGGAAGGCCGTATTGATCGCGGCCTGCCCACCCAGGTTCGCATTCACGCCGAAGTCCTGTGGTTGCTTCGATCCATCGATCGCACCAAGGATGGTCGTTTCTTCCCATCGCCAGAGACTGGGGAAATAGCCATTCCACTCCGAGGCTTTTACCTGCGCGATGTCTTCGGGTTCGACTGCTGTGATCGGAAGTGCCGGATCGTACGCTTGATCGTGAAACATCACTTCAAAGTCGGCTTTGGCGAATTGTGAAACCGGTGAAAACGCCAGAGAGATGGTGAAGCCACTCCAGAGGAAGTTAGCTAGGAGACTGTAATAACGCATATTTGCGATTCACCTTCGCGTTGTGGGAATGCACAACGCATCGATTCAAACCCAAAGAAGAGACAAATAGATCGATCGGTTGATCCGATTCCCCATCTTGCCGTTTCTTTCCCCAGCTGCTGTATTTTAACAAACAGATGCACCTGATTGCTAGCAATGGGAGTTGCCGTCGCACTGCGGGTGCATTTGCTAGCGAGGAGACGTTGCGATCAGCATTTCGTTCTGACGTTTGGATTCGTAGAGGACGACAGCGGTACTAACCGATGCGTTGAGGGAGTCTACCACTCCCGACATCGGAATCGCGATCGGTTTGATGGATGGATCGAGCCAGCGGTGTTGAAGTCCCTCTGCCTCGTTTCCGATCACGATGGCGTGGGGCTGTTGATAATTCGCTGCCGTGTAGCACTTGGAGCCTTCCACGCGAGCAGCGAATATTTGGATGTTGGATTTTGCCAGCCAAGCCTGCACAGCGGCTTCTGTGGCGATCGCAATCGGAACGGTGAATAGGGCGCCTAGACTGGCGCGAACTGCGTTCGGATTCCAGGCGTCGCAAATGGGATCCGCGAGGAGAACTCCCGTGACTCCGGCGCCATCGGCGGTCCGAAGTGCGGCGCCGAGGTTTCCTGGTTTTTCGATCCGATCAAGGACTAGATAACACGGATGGGACCGGCGACTCGCAACCTCCCTTTGGGGCTCGCTGTTGGGGCGTTTTGAATGGGACCAGCGAGTTTGAACTCGCTCAGAAAAGCCATCCAAGTCGGTCTTGGGGACTTTGGCGACGGCAATGAGTTCGAGGTCCCGCTGGCCGTATTGCAATTTTTCCATCGCCGCGGGCGCAACGCGAAAGCAGCAGGACTGGGCATCGTTCAGTGGGTAATTCGCGAGGAGACTTCTGAGCTGGGCCATCGAGTCCGCATCATCGCGAACGAATAGTTGCTCCAGAGAGATGCCCCCCTGCAGGGCCCTTTCGATCAAGCCGATCCCATCGATTAAGAACAGTCCTTGTTGCCTGCGGGATTTGGCATCGCGCAATGCAGCAGCCGATTTGATCCTGGGATTCTGAGGGCTGGCGAGGAGAAAAAAGGAATCCAAGCTGATTCACCTGAGGGAAAGAGTGGTCGCTCGGGGAGTCGAACCCCGACGCCTTTCGGCACAAGATCCTAAGTCTTGCGTGTCTGCCAATTTCACCAAGCGACCGTCTCCACAACGCGAAGTAGTCTACTCGCTACGGGATTGCCTGCAAGACCCGCCGGCGGGCCCATCTCCTGCCATTCTAGCGTCAGCCCCCTTCCACGGACGCGTCCCTTCCTAGACACTGATTTTTCGACGATTTTCCACGTCTGGGTTCGACGACCCCACCTCCATCACGAGATCGATCGTTGCATGAAACTGCTCCTGGCTATCATTCAACCCAATAAACTACAGGCCGTACGCGAAGCGCTCCAGAATGCAGGCATTCACCGAACCACGGTGTTGGACGCGCAGGGTTATGGTCGTCAGAAGGGGCATTCCGCTTTTTACGCGGGGGTGGAGTATCAGATTCACTTGTTGCGCAAAGTGAACTTGGAGATCTTCGTGAACGACGATTTCGTCGAGAAAGCCATCGACACGATTTGCCGCGTTGCGAAAACAGGTTCGCAGGGAAGCATCGGGGACGGAAAGATTTTTGTGCTGCCAGCCATCGAAGCGATTACGATCGATTCCGGTAGCCGAGGCCCCAGTTCGGTTTAAGGCACGTCGTTATTTCGCCATCTTTCCCAACCGTTAAATCAAACGCTTGATCTTGCCCCGGTTCTCCAATTTCACGTATACCGGCGGGTTGTACCGAATTCCCTGGCGAGCGATAACCGATGAATCAAAACGAGTTCACTGAGTGCAGTCATGATGGTGACTGTAGTCAAATCTATATCGATGGATCGATGCTCGACTCGTTGGGTGATGAAACGTACATGGGACAACGTTTTTTCTTCTCCGTGGGGGAACCAAGTGGTGACCTCCATGCTGCGAATCTCATCCGCTCACTGAAGCGTCTTTCGCCTACCTCCACTTTCCGAGGTTTCGGTGGGTCTCGGATGATCCAAGCGGGATTGGAACTCGACTTCGACCTTACCAGCATGGCGGTGATGGGGTTTGCCGAAGTCCTTCCCAAGTTGCGGGAGTTTTTCCGGATTGCGAAACTGGCAGAGATGTCGTTTGCTCGCGGAGAGGTCGATGGCGTGGTCCTGGTAGACTTCCCCGGCTTCAACTGGCATATCGCGAAGCGTGCGAAGAAGTACGGCATCCCGGTTTACTACTACCTTCCGCCCCAGTTGTGGGCATGGGGCGGCTGGCGCATCGCCAAGATGCGGAAGCACGTCGACCATGTACTGTGCAATCTTCCCTTTGAAGCTGCTTGGTTCGAGAGCAAGAAAATGCCCGCGACGTACGTGGGGCATCCCTTCTTTGATCACATTGCCCAGCAACCGCTCGATACAAAATTCATAGATCGATGGCGTTGCAACCACCAGATCCAGGTATCGGTCCTGCCCGGCTCGCGCGACCATGAAGTCAAGCACATTTGGCCGCTGCAACTCGAAGCGATCCGCAAACTGTCGCGGCAATTCCCGCATGTCCAATTCATGGTAGCGGCGCTCAAAGATTCCCATGCGCTTTGGTGCAAGAATTCGTTGACTGCCAGCGATGCGAAACTTCCGATTCACATCTTCGCTGGAAAGACGAGCGAGATCATCGAATTGTGCGATTGTTCGATTATGAAGAGCGGATCCGTATCCCTCGAGATGATGGCGCGCGGGAAACCTGCCACGGTGATGTACCACGTGAACACCACGACGTATTGCATGGCCAAAGCGTTGGTCCGAATTCCGAGTATTTCGCTTCCCAATCTTATCGCGGAAGAACCCCTTCTACCGGAATGCATCTCCCATGGTTCACTTGACTCAAAGTCATCGAAGACTTCGGTCCAATCGGTTGTCGAGCACATGTCGAGACTACTTAGCGACAATGCCTATCGATTGAACCAACGTCGAAAGCTGATCGAACTCTCCAATCAGTTTGCCCGTCCAGGGGCAAGCTATGCGACAGCCAAGTTCTTATTGCAGGAGTTGGCATCCACCAGCCACGGTACATTGCCGATCGACGAATCGGATCTCCCGAATTCTGTTGTGTCTCGAAAAGCGGCGTAACACGATGGCAGCGAGAGCCGTTTTGTATCTAGTCCGCCATGCCCAGTCGGAGAACAATGCCAATCCCGATACATTGAGGGTTCCGGATCCTGGTATTACGGACGTTGGCAGGCAGCAAGCTCAACACTTGGCCTCCCGGATGGATCGCTATGCCCCGACTCTCCTCTATTGCAGCCCCTTTCTGCGGACATTGCAAACCGTTGCACCGGTGGTCCAGCGAATGGGAATTCAGCCCTGGATTCGACAAGACCTATATGAACAAGGAGGATGTTATAGCGGGCATGAAATAGGGAGGCGAACTCCAGAAAAAGGGCTACCTCGTTCGAAGATTCAATCCCTTTATCCGGACTGGGAGATCGACGAACGGATCGGGGAGGCGGGGTGGAATCAACTGGAATGCTACGAGACCATACAACTCGCACGGGAACGCGCACGACAAGTGCGTAGGTGGTACGAATCGCAAATGGACCTGCATGCAAATCATCGCGTCTTGATGATGATCCATGCCGATTTCAAAGTTCGATTGCTCGAAGCCATGCTGGAAATCGAGGATCTCGATCACCTCGTATCGGAACCGATCAATACTTCGGTCTCCTGTCTATTCTTTGAAGATAATCGCTGGAAGTTGCACTACTGGAACGACTTCCATCATCTGCCTGAGACGCTCGTGACGCATTGATTACGATCAATCTGATACAATCGTTTTGCTATTTCGGTATGTGCGGTTTGTTCTCGAGTTTGTTTGGCGGTTGTGTATGTCCTGGCGAATTTTGATTGTATCGATCCTTGGCTGGATTCTTGGAGTCGCCCTGGTTGATTGTGTTTATGGCCAGTCCGAATCCTCCTTGCGAGCCGGATTCGCGAAAGTGGATATTACCCCTACAGTACCAACCCCGATGGCGGGGTACTACCAAGGGCGTCTCTCTACGGAAACACATGACCCCTTGTGGTGCCGCGCGACGGTCCTGGACGACGGGGGCACTCGAGTGGCTCTCGTCGCTTTGGACCTTATCACTACAACACGGTGGCTTACCACCGAAGCTCGCGCGCGAATCGCTTCGAAGACATCGGTTCCCGGGGAGCATGTTCTCATTTCAGCAACCCATTCCCACACGGGCCCCGTGATGTACGATCCGGCCAACGCTCGCTATCAGCTATTGGGGAATGCCAATCCTGCGACCGAAAAGTACATGGCGGAATTGCCGGACAAAATTGCAGTTTGTATTTCCGAGGCCATGAAGAATCTTGGAAATGTCCGCGTCCATGCGGGCGTTGGTGAGGAGCAGGAGTTGGCTTTCAATCGCCGGTTTTTCATGAGCGATGGAAGTGTCGGCTGGAATCCTGGGAAACTCAATCCAAAAATCGTGCGCGAGGCAGGTCCTACCGATACCACACTACCCATTGTCGCCATCTATCGTGAGGGTTCCGAGTTGGCGGGATTGCTCAGCAATTTCTCCATCCACTTGGACACGGTCGGTGGTACGCAGTGGAGCGCCGACATGCCGTACGCCATGCTTCAATCCCTTCAGCAGGTAATGGGTGACCGATGCCATTTGCAGTACTCCACGGGGTGCTGCGGCGATGTGAATCACATCGACGTCCGCAGAGCTTTTCCGCAAAAGGGGCACGCAGAAGCCGCACGCATCGGAACGCGTCTAGCTGGCGCGGTGCTTCGCGCGTGGAGCGATTTGCCAGCAGCGCAGGGGGCGAGACTCCACGCATCTTCGCGGATGGTAACACTCCCGGTGGCGAAACATGCTGCAGAACGCGTAGCTTGGGCGAAGGAGATTGCCGAAAAATCGACTCAGACTCCGCAACCACCTTTCCGCGACATGGTCGAAGCATTTCGCATTTTGGATATCGAAGCCCGCAATCACGAACCTTATTCGGTCGAGGTGCAAGTCCTTTCGCTCGGTCGTGAAATCGCTTGGGTTTCTTTGCCCGGGGAAATATTCGTCCAGTTGGGGATCGCGATCAAGGATGGGTCCCCTTTTCGAGTCACTTCGGTGCATGAGCTTGCTAATGGTTCGATCGGTTATATTCCGACGCGGCAAGCTTATCCGCAGGGGAATTACGAAGTGGTCTCGGCACGCTGCGACGTGGGAAGTGGAGAATTATTGGTCGACGCTGCGCTCGCGCAATTGCAGGAGCACTTTGTTGTCCAGTCGCAGAGCGAGGCTGGTCGATAGCCCTTAGGGGCCATCGATATCTTTGACGAATGCAAGAATCGCGTCTTGGAGGGAAATTTATTCCATTGGCGGCCCCTTCTCTCTTAGAATCAGCCCCTCGATGTAGGAGCTTGATTGCAACAACGCCGCGTTAGGAAGGGAACGGTTACAACGGATGGCCAATATCGACTCAGCGATTTTGGTGGGGAGTTTTTTGCTATTGCTCGGAGTATTGTCGAGCAAGTTTTCGTCCCGGTTTGGAATGCCTGCGCTCGTAACCTTCTTAGGGTTGGGGATGCTCGCGGGTTCCGACGGCATCGGCGGCATCGCGTTTGACGACTACGGGTTGGCGTATTCGATCGGTACGGTCGTTCTCGCCATCATCCTTTACAGTGGAGGGCTCTCCACTCCTTTGGAATCCGTGAGGTCGTGCTGGAAACCTGCGGGGATTCTCGCCACTCTCGGCGTGGTGATCACAGCCGTAGTTACAGGGTTGGCTGCGTCTTGGTTGATGGGGTTGAGTCTTTCCCATGGATTGCTTCTGGGAAGTATCGTTGGTTCGACCGATGCGTCGGCGGTCTTTTCTATTCTGCGAGCAGGTGGGATTCACCTTCGGAGAAGATTGGCCGACACGTTGGAGGTGGAGAGTGGTTCGAACGATCCGATGGCGATCTTTATGACCATTTGCATGCTCCAATACCTGACCGGCGGATTGAACTCGTGGCAAAGCCTCGTCTTCCTCCTTTTACGGCAGATATTGGTCGGGTTGGTGGTAGGGATATCCGCCGGTTACTTGGCTGTCTGGGCCCTGCGCACCGTGCATCTTCAAGTAGCGGGACTTTATCCCATCTTCGCCGTCGCGTTTGGCTTGATGTCCTATGGGGGGGCCGCCACGTTGGGGGGGAGTGGGTTTCTTGCAATCTATCTGACAGGAATCATTGTTGGCAACTATCGAACACCCTTCAGTCGGGGAACATTGGCCTTTCACGATGGGTTAGCGTGGTTGGGGCAAATCGTGATGTTCATTTTGCTTGGTTTGCTTTGCTTCCCCAGTCAATTTGTTGACGTGATTGGTGCTGGGGTGGCGATCTCGGTCGTTCTCGCTTTGGTGTCGCGTCCCCTGGCGGTGTTTCTGTGCTTGATTTGGTCGCAGTACAACCTACGTGAGAAGTTGCTCCTCTCTTGGGTCGGGCTCAAGGGAGCCGTTCCGATCACGTTGGCCATTTTCCCATTGATGGCTGGAGTCGAGGGAGCTTCCAAAATCTTCGATGTCGTCTTCTTCGTCGTGCTTGTCTCGGCGGTCGTCCAGGGATCTTCGCTGAGCTGGGTTGCGAATAAGCTGAAATTGGACATCAAACCCAAGGAAGAACCTCCCATCACGTTGGAGATTAGTTCCGTGTACGAGGTCGATGCGGACATCGTCGATTACTTCATCGAGCCCGATACGCTCGCGGCAGGAAAATTGATCCGCGATCTGGCTCTTCCTTACGAAGTGGTCATCGCCCTGATTGTGCGTGAAGGAAAGAGCAAATTGCCCAAGGGTAGCTCGCGCATCGCAGCGGGTGACCATATCATTGTCGTGGTGCATCGGAACGTTCGTCAGGCGGTCGATCATGTTTTCGCGCGGTCTCGCTCGCAAGCCAAACTGGAAAGCTGGCCCGAACAAGTTGAGTTTCCGATACGCGGGATTGTAAAGCTGGCCGATCTGGAGGAATCCTACGGTCTTAAATTGGAGAGCGATCCGCAATCGACGCTCAGTCAGTGGCTACGTCAACAAGTCCCCGAGAGAGAGATTTCGGACGGGACAATAATCGAATGCGGTTCTGTTACGTTTACGGTCCGGAGCATGGATGGCAAAGGAAACGCGACGCTGATCGGTATGCGATTTGGGAACGGACCGAATCTTACCGACGGGAAGCCTACTCTCCAAGAACAGCCGGATGCACCGGAGTTAGGCGATGCGTCCAAGTCGGTCTGAAGGGAACTGTACCGAGAGTACCTCACCGCTGATCCACGGTGCCAATCGCCTGTAGGTGACAGAGTTTACGAATTCACGGTTTCAAAGAAGCGGCGTCCCGCTTCGGCGTCTCCTACGATGACGAGCTGTGAGTCCTCCGCGAGGAGCGAATCGGGAGAGGGTTTTGCATTGAACTCCCCGTTCGTTTCGATCGCGACGACATTGCACCCCGTCGTCTGTCTAAAGCGAGATTCGGAGAGGGTATGTCCCACCATGCTTTTAGGGACAGGCCCTTTGAATACGTCGAGTCCTTCTGCAAGCAAAACGGAATTTCCGCACTTGAGAATATTGAACATGCAGCTTGCACCGCTCGATGCGTAGGACAAAACAAAATCGGCACCTGCACGATGCAAGGTGGAAACGTTTCGGTCTTGGTTGGCTCGAGCCAGGATTTGGATATCGGGTCGCAAGCGTCGACAGTAGATTGCGAGGTAAATATTCACGTCATCATCGTGAGTCGTGATCACCACCGAAGAGCACTTCATGATTCCAGCTTGTTCGAGCACTTCTAATTCCGCTGCATCTCCCAGCACGTAGTGTTCCGGATCGCGGATCCTTTCCGCATTTCGGTCAACAATACGGTAGTCAAGACCGCGGGTCTCCAATTCCTTGCCGGTTGCTCGTCCCACGCGTCCCGCCCCGAGGATGATGGTGAATGCACTATTAGATCGATAGACACAAAAAAGACTATCGTATTCGTCCAGTTCTTCACGCGTTCCTGCGAGCAATAGGATGGTGCTCGATTCAATGAGTGTATCGGGACCCGCGATGGCGAAATGACCTCGATTCCAGACCCCCACCACGCTGATTTTTGCGTAATCGGTCAATCGAATTTCCTTGAGGGTTCGGCCTACCATCGGTGTTCCAGCAGCCGCAGCTTCGGCAATCAACAGCTTGCCGAACTCTCCGATCACCAAGCTTCGCGCATCCCTTCCGAAAACGCGACGCGCAAAGGATTGACCTAGCATCTCTCCCAGTTGCAACACTTGATTGCAACCTGCGAGGTTCAAGATGTCGACGGATGCTTGAAAGGAAGCGACGGAGACGATCGTCACGGCCGATGAGATTTCTCGGACGGTAAATGCAATGTTGGTGTTGGTCGTGTCCCGTTGGGCCGCGACGACCATGGCCGCATTCTCAGCCCGGGCTTTTAAATAAGTGTTGGGGTCATCGATTTCCCCCAGCATGACGGAGAAGCCTTCGTCGTGGAGACGCAACGCTTCGGCGAGATCCGATACCAGGAGCACGTAGCGCCATTTCTCTCGTTCCAACATGCGAATCAAAGAGCGTTCCACCGAACTAAGACCGGTGAGAATTACGTGCCCCGATGCGTTTCGAGGGAGTTCACGTGGGGCCCGCGCGGAGGCTTGCGCGTCGAGCCACGGAACGTAAAAGAACTGAATGAACATGAAGGGTAGCAGGATCAGCATGAACACCGATCCGGACAAAAGCACTATTACAGAAAATAGCCGGCCTAAATCGGAATGGAAGGTAATATCGCCGAATCCTAGCGTCGACATCACAACCAGTACCCAGTACACCCCTGTCATCCATGAATGCTCTTGTCCCTCCATCTCCATCAGCCAATGGAACGCCACCGTGAAGACGAAGACCATCAGCACGAAGGCGACCAGGAGTTTCCCAAGCGCCAAGAAATTCCGCCTCCGAGACGGAGTTGCGAGCATCTTCAATGCAAGTGCAATCGATTTCATGAAGGCATCCTACCCGTTTGGCGAGAGACGTTTCTTATGTTCGAAAAATGCGTCATCGGGTACGCCACCGTCCTCCGCTACTGAACGATTTCCAACCCAATAGCAACCACCGAACCAAAGCCGACGCGAGCCAAAGGGCCCAAAGCAGCATGGCCAATCGGTAATACCAAATGGAAACCGAAACAATGGACGGTCGAGGCAGTTCGCCCAAGGCTTTTGGAGCGTACCAGTTGAGGAAATGACCATAGGAGCCGTTTCCTACGATGAACATCTCGGGGCTTCCCAAAAGACCTTTTCCTACGACGACAATAAGGATTCCAAAGACGATAAACGTCATAGCAACCAGCAGGATTTGAAGCAGATTGAACTGCCAAGCACGAAATGAACTTGGGTCTGTTCGCTGGCGCCAGCCAAGCCACAACAGCCAGCCGACCACGATGATTCCCGCTATGGCATGCAACTGCGTGAGTCCCAACGCGAGCATGATCCATTCGAATCGCGTGAGAGGTGAAGTGGACAGACTGCCTAGGACAATAGCGAGTAACAATGCCGTCGAAAGATAGATCCACATGCGGACCGCAGGACCGCGCAGAGGTCCATCGGTCCAAAGGATCCAACGGTTCGATGGAACTTCTACGAGCGTGGTCACGTTGGCGCTCATCACCGGCAATTGGACCGATTCGATGTTGGTCCAGGTTGCAAGGGGTTGGTTCGTTTCCCAGCTCAACTCGATTTGCTGTTCCCCGGGTTGCAGGTTCACCATCAATTGGCCATCGATCCGTCGAACAGGCTGTTTTCGTTTGTCGAGGGTGAGAGATCCGATCTCGGCTTCCGGTTCAATTTGAAGGACGAAATCTCCGCCGATGCTGCTCACGACGTCGACCGTCAAGTTTGTCTTGCGTTGACGTGCACCCAGGGAAATCGTTCGTGCGACACGCTTTACCGTGACGCTTTCGCCAGCCACTGCCTGGGGACGACGAATGTCCAATGTTACCTTCTCACCTGGCCAAGCTTGCCAAGTGGGTATCAAATCGCCTGCAGATTCTTCGTAAATGGGAGTCAATCCCGTGGAGGCAATGTTCCAGATAGGGGAACTGATCAAGACCCATCGTTCCACATAGTCACCGGACGCCAACGCGTTCAGGCCGTCCACGCTCGAATCGAAGGCCTCCAGCACCAGAGATGGTGTGGGCTCCAATTCGCTTTCCCAGGCGAATTCCGATTGGTCGGCCGTCAGATTCACTGGAACCAGCTTGGAATCGGCATCGGCAATCGAGCTCATGACTCGTTCACCTGGTATCAACGGAATTCGCAACGCAATGGCTTTTCCAGTGGACGATAACCGGGTGACCTTGTTGTGCACCTTCCAGACAAGCCCGAGTTCCAGCCTTCGTTCGACCAAAACAATCGGACGATACACTCGCTGATCGTACTTCGCTTCTTCCGATCCAGATTTCTCCACTCGCGTAAAGAAGAGTTGGCTTTCAGGAATCCCGTGTCCATTCACTCCCGTCACCTGCCACTGCGGTGCCGAGATGCTCACCCGCTTCGGCGGAAGAATGAAACCCATCTCCCAGTCATTGGCAACGGCGAGATAGCCCTTCACTTGAATTCGGTGCACTCCGGCCGGCACAACGACCCACAAGTGCCCATCGTCTCGGCGGCAAACAGGTGGCGTTGATGAAGGCCTCGCTAGGTTTGCTTCCCCGAATTCCTCGATTCGCACCATCGCGGGAGACCAAATCGACAGCTTTCCGGGAATCGGTATGGCAACTTGGTGCGCTGCATGGACCTCCAGGGACATCTCTATTTCGGCTTCTTCAATGCGAACGTCTAGCTGAGCGATCGTGGTGGTGTTCGGTATTGGATTTGGGGACTGCAGTAGTCGTTGCCGCAGCTGGTCGAGCATGACTTGATCGGGTAACTGCCCAAAACAAAACGAAGCGTTAGAAAGAAAAACAAATAGAATCACCGAAGAAGTCGTTGGCTGAATCACTTGGGTAGGAATGCTCCAGCGCTTTTTCGTACGGGAGCGAAGTAGCGTCGCCGCTAGGAGTACGAGCAAACAACATCGAAGGACCGCGAGAATTCGGTGTAGCGTAAGGGGAATGTAGACCGGGTAAAGTCGCTGCTCTCCTGTTACCGGACCATCCCAACGACAAACGATCCAAGTGCCCAGCCAATCGGGTTTGGCAGGACCGGTTTGCATCCTTGAGGAAGGATCGAATGCCAAGTTGGCCGCTTGCGCTGCTTCTTGCTTGCTCGCATTGGACTTCACGGAGGAGGGAGATGACCTTTGGGACTCGAGAGCAGGCGGGGAATCTTCACGCAGGCTCTCTGCAACGCTCGCCGATTGCATGTAGCCCTTCTCGAGAGTTGGGAACATGGGTCTCTCCGAGTAGGGAATGCCTACAGGTTCCAATTGAGGGTAGAGGACCAACTGGATCTCTCGAGACAAAAACGGAACGAGATTCAGCAATATAAGACCTAAGGCGAGAAGCCTCCAAGCTTCCAACCATCGCTTTCCTGCGCCATCGTTCACCACGCGGAGCAGGGCGACAGGAAGCAAAAGAAACAACCAGGTCCAGCGGGGTGACCCTGGTTCGTGATACGAGATTCCAAATGCAATCAGTGCGAGAATTCCCGCGGGGATCCCCCAGAGTCGATAAACAGCGAGAGCAAAGACCAGTACAAGAAAAAGATCGAGCAGACTCCAAGCAGTGAGCCAATCGCCTTCGACCCTATCTGCTCCAAAGACGGCAAACATGCGCCAGCCAGGAGGAAGCGACAGAGTAACGCGCAACGAATCGACATCGGCGATCCACCCCGTCGCTGGAAGGGAAGTCGAGCGATCGATTCTACCCAAGGCCTCCAAGTCTGGATTCCGACTTCGAATTTCAACTCCTTGCTGGCCGTTGATCGGATTGGATGTAATCAGTTGTCGTTCCCCGTTGAGTCGCACCATTCCCAATTGATGCGATTCGGATACATCGAGTCGCCATGATTGTTGCAGTTCCCCTCGCAGTCGATCTTGAAACGTGATTCCACTTCCATCGTCATCCAACCAGAAATGCCTTGTGATCGCGAGTCCCTTCGGCTTTTGCATTCCCATTCCACGCATCTTTTCGCTCAATTGGAATGCTGTTTGGGTCTGCCACTGATAGACCTGCCAGGATCTCCAAGCTTCGGGATAGGTGGTTTTTTGGACATCGATGGGCTGAAGACCTTCAAGCTCAGCGACTCGGAAGCTAGGATTCGCTTGGAACCCGATCAGTTCTTGGGGAACGGCTGGCCGTTTGCCTTCCGCGTAGCGGAACTCTCGGAGGTCGCTTTTGCGATATGCCGAGATCTCGATGATCCATTTGCCGGGCCGAACTTGAACTTTCATCTCACCCTGGTCGTCGATCGCGACGGGGATCGGAGCTTCGATAGAAGACAATTGCCAACCGTCAGGCAGAATGCATCCAAGGTTTTCTTCGCGACTGCGTCCTGACACCGAAAGCTCCACCTGCGTAGTTAACCAAAGAGGAATCCCGTCTCGGATCAATCGATAGACGTTGGTCGAGAGCAGATCTTGTACGGCTTGCTCATTCGGCTGCCGGTTCAGCCAGAGTGTTCCGGCTGCGTCCCAATTGGGGATGGCGATAGGAGCACCCTCCCGGATCAACGCAACGATTCCAATCGATGAGGGCAAGGAGATCTTTTGTGGAATCGCACTCCAGCGGAATTCCCCGTTCAGTTGATAAGTACCCGGCTCGAGCTGCACCGCAGGATGCTCCTGATTTGCTAGCACGGCAATCGGAACACCATTGGACGCCACATTTTGGGGCCAATTCTGCGAGTCCCCCGGGAGAGAAACCCAAGTGTCCACGAAAACCACGACCTCCATCTGCCAGGTGGCTCTGTCGGCGAGAACTTCGAGGTTCAAGCTAGAAGACCAAGAATGGATGCGAGTTTGAGGAATATCGAAAGTAGGAGGCGCAACCTTTTGGCTTGCATCCCACAGAACCCATGCTTTCCAGTCCTGGAGCGCGGGGGGAATGTCGGTGGTTTGCGCATCGACATGAGGGACCCAAAGCGAGAAAATCCATAGGAACAGAGTCAACGACGAGAACCCAAGTTTCCCACGTGGATGGGGTGCGTTTTGAAGCATGCGACAAACTCGCTGTAAAGAAGAGGTACTGCGCGGGACTCGAAGGGAGCCTTTATTGTAATTTCCAAATCGGGACTCCGTTGGCTCTGCGCACCCCATGGAAAAATCGCATAGAAAAGTGGGGGAAGATTTCCTCTGAATTCTTCCCGCTTCTCAAATTCCTTTCACTTTTTCGATTGACTTTAGCCGACGAAAGGGGCACACTTCAGGTGTCTGATTTTCAGTTGATCCAACTTCTTCTCAAGACGAACCCAAAGCCCTTTGTGGCGGCTTCACTTCTTCGAGGATTCGGTTTTCTGTTAGTTGGAGTTTTTTTGCAGTTTGTGTGTGTGATCCGAACGGGTTGTTCGGGGCGACGAACTTGCAACCGTTTTTGATTTTCTGATTTGCTCGCGTTGTCGTACGGATTGGGTTTTCTGACTTGGTTTTTCTACCCGTTCAGTTTGCCTGCTTTCTTGATTGATGATGGATGTGTGGATTGGATAGGAGTAGTGTTATGACGAATATTTATGTTGGAAATCTTTCATTTCGTGCTACCGAGAGCGAACTGCGTGATGCGTTCTCTCAGTACGGCGATGTGACCAAGGTTAGCATCATCACCGACCGCGAAACCGGTCGATCCCGTGGCTTCGGCTTCGTGGAAATGAGCAATTCCCAAGAAGCGCGAGCAGCCATCCAAGGCCTCAACCAAACGACCCTCGGCGATCGCGAAATCTCCTGCAACGAAGCTCGCGAACGTGAAAGCCGTCCATCCGGCGGTGGATACGGCGGAGGCGGCGGCGGCCGTGACAATGGTTACGGTGGTGGCGGCGGCGGCAAGCGAGATTACCAATCGCGCGGTTCCCGCTACTAAGACTGCATCTCTCGCCACAGCGAGAAATGACATAAACAATCAAAGGCCGGCTCTAGTCATAGAGCTGGCTTTTTTTATTGGTGCATCGAGTCGTTGAGCGGCAGATTCGATCCGAACTCGTCAATAAGTTGTTTGCAATGCGGAATATCTTCGTCGATCGCAGCTTTCTCCAATGAGACCATGAGCGATGCGATATGATGTAGCCTTGCGTTTCCGGCACTCCCTTGTAACCGGTGCGCAATCATACGAATGCAGTCGAGCCGATTCTCTTCGATCGATCTTCGCAACTCTTTGCAATCGATTACGCTCTGCTCCAAAACCAAGTGCTGGAGTTGCTTTTCCAAAGCAAGCCAACTGTCTCCCGACGGAATGGACTCGGATCCTGGCTGTCGGATGGAACATTCGTCTGGGCTAGGGCCAACTAATTTGGACAGACGCATTCGAAAAGCATGGAAATCGATCGGCTTGGCAAAACAATCTTTTACCTCATATGGATGCTCGAGGACAAAAGGTGCCGCGAGCGAATCCGCTGTGATCACAACGGTATCGATCCTCTTCTCAATTCGACTCAAAGCTGTGAGCAAGTCCAGACCTGCAATGTCTGGCAATTCCCAGTCTAGAAAAAGCCAACACGGAGTATCGTTTTGCAGGGCTTGGATCAGAGCCGTGCCTGTGGCGAATACCCGGGTCTGGTACCCAAGTCGTTGAAGATAAGATCGCAACAGTAGTCGATTCGCACGACAATCATCGACGACAAATGCCATCGGACGTAACTCCTTGCGATCGTATCTCCTGCGTCGCGACTTCGTAGATTCACGGGCGATCGGTTTTTTCGGAGCCGCAGCTACTTCCCACAACGCCATCGTCGGTAGGGAAACGCAAACGGTCGTTCCTTTCCCTAGCTCGCTTTCCAGTTGGATCGCACCGTCCATCGCGTTCACAAGCGACTCGACCACGCTCAGCCCCAAGCCAAGCCGTGTCCCCAGTTCTCCCGTCGATCGGAGTGAGTCGCCGCGAACCTTCGGTTGTTCAATGATTTCGAACGCGTCGAAGATCCGTCGTTGATGCTCTACGGAGATCCCGATTCCCGAATCCGAGACACGTATCCTTAGGTTGCCCCGCCGTCGATCCCCTTGATCCTCGCCGCGATCCTCAGGCTCAAACGCAAACTCCAATTTCACAAATCCACGCTCGGTATAGCGAATCGCGTTCTGCAAAAGGTTCAAAATGATCTGTTGGGTACGAATCGGATCCAATACGAGCCAATCGGGAAACGACGGCTGGGTATGGCTGTGAAACTCCAATCCCTTTTGCTCCGCGGCTGGCACCAGGAGCCCCGAGACCATTTGGAGGAAACGAGAGGATCTCACCTTCTTTCTTCGAACGCGAATGGCTTTCCGGGAATCGAGTGTCGAAACGTCTAGCAAGTCGCTAACCAACTGGTTGAGATGGCGGGTTGCCTGACTCGCCATTCGCATCCTTCGCACATCGATATCGCTTAGAGTTGATTTCTTGATCAACCCGAGCGTTCCTAAGATGGCGTGGAGGGGAGTCCGAAGTTCATGGCTGACGCGCGCGAGAAAGTCACTCTTGGCTTGGTTTGCGATCTCCGCAGCTTTTTTGGCTGCTACCATTTCGGAGTGTGTTTTCTCCACCCGATCAAAGGATCGAACCAGCGAACGTATCGCAGGCGTAAAGATAAAGATCCCTTCGAAGAGGAGCACCCCAAGCGTGATCCATAGCAGCGCTCTCTCCGTCGATTCAAGACGGCTAACTCGATCGCGTGCTTCCATTTCGTAAAGTCCGACGATTTGATCCATCCCCAGCAAGAACCGGTCGCTGGCTTGGATCATCTCTGGAATCGCCAGCGTGTTCGATTCGTTTTCTAGCAGGGATTGGCCCGCTGAGCGAATAAGTTCAAAGTCCGACTCGATACCGGCGAACGCTTCTTCGATGCGATGAGTCTCTAAGATTTGATTCGGATAGTCACCAGATCGACCTCGGAGCAGCCGATGGCTGTCGATCCATAGCCCTATGTCTTCGCGAAGCGTATGCAGCTTTATGGAGGCATCGCCGTTATCCGTTCGCAACGTTTCCAGTGTTGAAAGTTCGAGGATCGTTCGAGAAATGCGTTGGGAAAGCATACGCTGCCTACCCGCCACGTTGACAATTCTCGCATCCTGTTCGATGGATTCCAATGTCCTTTGAATAAGCCATTGTCCGGCAATGGAGAGGCAAGCAATCAGCGAAAGAGCGATGATGTACAAGACTCGTAAGCGAGCGATTGGCGCTTTCGAAAAAAGCGAATTCGTCTCCATCACACGCCAGCTCCGCTTTCGCTCGTAGCCTCTGGTCCTGCCTCCGGATCATCCATGGATTCGTCAGCTATCAAACCAAGCGTCAGCATCTTCTTCCGAAGACTAGTTCGCGTCATACCCAGAATGCGAGCTGCGGCAGCTCTGTTTCCCGATGTGTGGTGCAATACCAAGGGCAGCAAGGTCAATTCCAGTTTTTCGATGCAAAGGTCATACAGAGAAGATACTTGTCGGTCCTTTAGTTGCTCTTTCGCATAGGCCAGTAGGTCAAAGGACTTGAGAGGAGTGTTGCTCGCACTGGCGGCGGAGTCGGAATTCGGTGATTCCAATCCATGTCTGTCCTTCGCATGCGACGGAGTGTCATTCGTTCGAAGATCGCTGAGCAGACCTCGTAGCGCATCGTTCGCTTGGATAACTCCTCTGGACTCGAGCAAAACACGATCTAAAACACTCTTTAGTTCGGCCACATTTCCGGGCCACGAGTATTCACGTAGCAAATGCATTGCTTCGGGGCTGACCCTGGGCGTATGGCCATCCTGCGTCGATCGAATTTGGGACGCCTTCTGTAGGAAATGGGAAACCAGCAGCTCGAGATCGCCATCTCTCCTTCGGAGGGGAGGAAGGGCGATGAGTGTCGAACTCAATAGATAAAAAAAGTCGCTACGGAGCACACCTCTGTCGAGCAGATGGCGAGTTGATGTGGAAGTCGTAAAAAACCACCTCGTGCGCCTAGGCGATGACTCTGTCTCGTCGCGAAGCAATTGCAAGATGCGAGATTGGTTTGCGAGGGAGAGATGCTCGATATCCTCGACGAGAATGGTCCGATGCTGTCCTTCCTTATGATCGATTGGCTTGGGATTCGAGAGCTCTGCGATCAGCGAATCGATATCGTTCGCCATGTGTTTCTCGATCGGAAACGATCGAAATTCGCCGTATTGATGAATGGTTCTCGCGACGAGTTCCTTTCCTGTCCCGGGTTCCCCTTCAATCAGAACGGCGTTTCGAATCGCTGCCAATCGACCGATGGACTTGTACACCTCCTGCATCAATCGGCATCGTCCCACCAAAATTTCTTGGGACGGATTCATGGGGTCATCGAGTACGACGGGGGTTCGCATCAACTCTCGATACTCGAGCGCTTCCAAGAGGCGTTGCTGGAGAAAGGAAAAGTCGAGCGGCTTCGGTAGATAGTCGAAAGCTCCCTTTCTCGTGGCTTCGATGGCGGTACTCGCATCGGATTGAGCCGTGACAAACAATATGGGCCGAAGTCGATCGTTTGAAAGGAGAGCCTCGATGCATTCCAATCCCGCGCCATCCGGAAGCAGTTGATCGAGAAGAATAACATCGAAACGATGATCCGCAGCGAGGCTTTTCCCCTTCTGAAGCGTGCGTGCACCGATGATGCTCACCCCCTTGGGCAAAAGTCCTTCGACTAGGGGAACCATGCTGGGGTCATCATCAATGACTAAAACTCTGGCTTCTCCGACCAAAATCAAAATCACTCGCTTTAGAGAAGATGCAACGATGCAAGCTCAGAGGTGGCAGCCCCTCGGCTCGCGGGCAAAACGGGAGAGGCGTTTTGCTTCGGAAAAAGACGCAACGGGATCAGTATACCTTTGCAGAGGCGAAACTTCCTCACTCAACCGGCGCAAATCTTGGAACGAGGAAACCGTTTCACCCCCGATCCTGGCCGTCGGAAAGTCGAGTCCCTAGGCCCTAAAAGTTGTAATTCCACTGCGTATAGAAAAAGTTCGCATCTTGGCTGAACAACGCAGAGCCATCGGATCGAGTGCTCGTCTCGTAATACTTTCCTGCGAAGAAGTGCGAGAACCCCAAAACCAAATCACTTCGTGGGTTCAGTTTGTACGTCCCCATCAGGTCGATTTCGTGACCCAGTTCGCGATCACCCACGGTCCCACCGGGATTGAACGAAGCCATGTTGAGCCCATAAGGCCCTTGGTTACCGTTTTCTAAGAACAGATAGTGATACCAGACGAGTGCGGTGAATTTTTCGGTGGGGTTCAAGGTCAACAAGGAATTGATGTCATGGAGATTGCGCCGACCGAACAGATCCATAAAGCCATTGTATCGGTGTCCCAATGGGAACAGATGGTTCCAGCCTTGGTTGATGTCATCGTCTCCGCTGGCCCAATCATAGTAGAACCATAGAGTTGGCGTCATGCTCGCCGTTGACTTGCCGCCTAATCCCAATGTGATCGAGAATTCGGAGATGCTGGACCCATCTGGATTTCGACCAAGTTGATAGCCTAGTTCGTGATCCCAAAGAAGTCCGTTGGATTCCCCTTTGATGAGGGAGCCGAGTGTGTGGACATGCAAGTCGGTCGCACTGTTCTCAAACCCGAGATAATATGTATCGATAGTCCCGTTCTCGACGACTTTGCTCGAATTGTAAACACCCCAAAGCGCTTGGTCTTGGTTAGGAGTGTCGAAATCATTGGGGCGAACCGTGGCGGGTCTCATCAAAAGCAGATCTGTCGTGCGATGATCGTTGGACCAAGTCAACCGTCCCCCTTCAAACGTACGACGCGTGTTGGCCCAATCAAGCGGCGACAGCAGTCTTTGCGCTCCAAAGAGCAATTCTTGACGACCGTATCGTCCAGAAAGCTTCCCCAGCTCTGAATCAACGAGAACGGCGTCGCCAAACAAGTTCTGGATGTCAAACTCGTTCTCCTCAATGATGCGAGGAGCGAAATCTTCGAAATGGCTTTTGGCATGTAGGAACTCGGCGTAGACGCGGAAGCGTTCATTGATTCTGTAGTCCGAATAGAGCCTTGTGCGTTCCAGCAAGAAGTCGTCGTCTCGCCCCGTCAATCCACCGAGCGCAGTTCCAGGGCTCGTATTCACATTTCGCATGTTCCGTTCCGAATGATGTCGGAGCCGGTACTGTCCACCGATATCCAAACGACCTTGGTCCCCTAGTTCGATCCCCTTCAGTCCTTCACCGAGCTGGCTCCCTTTGTAGTTGGGATCGTTTAGGTAACTGAAATCATTGAGGTAAAACGGATCCTTGTAAGCCGTACTGACTTTCTTTTTGAGAGCCTCTTTCTTTTTCTTGTCTGCGTCCGCTTTCCCCGGATTCGCGTCAACGGGAGTTGGAGCTGTTTCGAGCGACTCGGCTGAACCGAGGGCCTCTGGCTGCCCATCGACTTCGCGATTGCCAACTTCAGGTTCGGTGCTGTGTAGTACCGTTTCCTGTGGGGCTCCCATCGAGAGGGAACTCGTGAGCAGTGCAGAGGCGACACAGAGGCCGGCGGTCGGCAAATAGAAATACCATCGCATTCGTCGAAATCCTTTTCGATTCGATCATCCATCGTCCATTCGGACTCGTCCCCCAGGCAATCCTGAGTGCCAAGTTCGTTTTCTCGTTGTTGACCGTCCTTTTGCCGCCGAGGGTCGGAGGCAGCCATCGGCACCCAACTGATTCAAGCTAAAGAAGAAATCGTTTGTCGGCACAGTTTGCCAGACCTACTATCCTATGTGGATGCCACGCGAGTGTTAGGAGGGAGCCCAGCGATCATTCTCTGGCCACAGATGGCTTCGTCGTGATCACATTGCCCCGAAGGTCTGCGTTTCATTTCGTTGCAGTGTGATGAAATCGATGCTTAGAAAGATAGCACGACCCTTCCTCGCGAGAATCTCTGGAATTCTTGATTCGTCCCAATGGCGATCTGGCGGCCATACCCGCATCGTCAATGGCTAGCGTTCGGTTGCTAATAGAGTCCGATGGTCTTGTACGCGAGAAAGCGGCCTTCGACTGGCATTCCAACTGCGTATGTAAGGCAACATGAAGTGGTGAGCTCTCCCGATCCACGTGAACCGAAGCATGTTCCCGTTTCCAAAGAGACATCATGGTTGTTGAAGTTGATCGAGCCCCCCGAAGACCTTGCCGTCGCCAGTTGCTCAAGGGAGCGATTGTCGCAACGGCTTCGGCCACCGTTGCTACTTTTCCTTCCTTCACACCAGCGATCTACGCCAGCGATTCACCTGAGAAATCAAAGATCAAGTTCGGTTTTATTGCCTTAACCGACTGCTCTCCCTTTGCCATCGCGCACGAGAAGGGCATGTTCAAAAAGTACGGGCTCGCATCGGAGCCCGTGAAACCTGCAAACTGGGCAGCCGTTCGCGATTCCTTGATCAAAGGCGATATCGATTGCACTCACATGCTTTTAGGAATGCCAATCGCGAGCACCATCGGCGGTTCGGGATCCAAGGCAGTACCAATGGTTGCACCTTGGATTCTCAATCGAAACGGCCAAGCTATTACGTTGAAACAAAGCTGGAAGGGAAAGGTTGCCGGCGACCCCAAATCGCTGAAGCCGCTAGTAGACGAAGCGAAGAAGAAGGGGAAGAGACCGACATTCGCGATGACATTCCCCACCGGGACGCATGCCATGTGGCTTCGATACTATCTCGCTGCCGGTGGAGTTCACCCGGACAAAGATGTCGAAATGATTGTCATCCCACCGCCCCAGATGGTTCAGAACATGAAGATTGGAACCATGGATGGCTTCTGTGTTGGCGAACCCTGGAACGCGCGTGCCATCGCGGAGAAGGTAGGTTTTACGTCGATCGCAACACAAGAAATCTGGAAGGATCATCCTGAAAAGGTTTGCGCGTTCACGGAAGAGTTTGCAACCAAACATCCCAAAACCGTGAAGGCTGTGTTGAAAGCGCTTCACGAAGCAAGTGTGTGGCTCGATGATCTCACGAATCGCCCCGAGCAGTGTGCCATTGTCGCCAAGGACTCTTACATCAAATGCAGTAAGGATCAAATTCTAGGACGTTTGACGGGGAGCATGGACTATGGAGATGGCAGGGTAAAAAACGATCCCGATTACATGATCTTTAGTTCTCGCAACTGCAATTACCCGCAGACTTCTTATGCGAAGTGGTGGCTCGCACAATTGAGACGCTGGGGAATGATCGAAGCCCCCTCGAGCTACGATGCAGTCGCCGAGCGAGTCATGGTGCCTGGGTTATACGAAGAAGCGATGCAAGAGATCGGATACAAGCACCTTGGGAAAGACGATCGACCTTGGACCTTGATGGATTCTATCGCGTTCGATCCTCAGGGTGACATGGAGGCCTACGCATCTGCCTTTTCCATCCACAACATGAAGGGTTAGCCCTCGAAAGGCTTCCACGTACCGATGAAACCATTCAAGATTCAAAAGTTTATTGCAGACAACATCTTCTTACCGTCGGTAGGAGTAGGCATCTGTTTGTTGTTTTGGTGTTTCCTCTCTTGGGTCACATGGGATGAAGCGGCTGGTCAAAGCGACTTTCCGTCTCCCATGACGACCTGGGAGGAGAGCTCGAAGTATTGGATCGCACCTCCGGCCACATACTCCGAGGAGATGGGATTTGGAGCTCGCATGATGCACCTCGCTTCCTATCCTTTTTCCCGTAATGAAGACGAAGGGTTTGATGGACTAGGATTGGAAGTTTGGAGGTCGCTCAAGCTCGTCGGGATGGGGTACTGCGTTGCCATCCTCGCCGCTATACCAATCGGCTTTCTATTGGGAGGTAGCCAAGGTTTCGCAAAGATGTTTGATCCCATCTTTCAGATTCTTCGACCCATCTCACCGTTAGCCTGGTTTCCATTGGCTGGGCTATTGGTTGTCGCCATCCGCCGATACAACGAAGAGGTCGATGCCACGCAATTGCAGTGTGTTGTTACTATCGCAATGTGTTCCATTTGGCCAACGATCTTGAATACGGCTGTGGGGGTACGCGCAGTGCCTCAGGATTATCTCAACGTAGCGAAGGTACTTCGCTTATCGCCGCTCAAGCTCTTTTCGCGAATCCTGCTACCAGCCACTTTGCCCTACATGTTTACGGGATTCCGGCTCAGCCTAGGAATTGCATGGCTGGTTATTGTGGCTGCCGAAATGCTCTCGGGAAAGAACGGAATCGGAGCATTCGTCAACATACAGTACCAATCGAGTACTTACGGTCCCATGATCGCCGCCGTCATCTTGATCGGATTCGTTGGATTTGTTCTCGATCGGTTTATGACAGTGATCGAGAAGAATGCCACATTCCTATTAAGCTGCCCATCGATCGTTTTTCGTGCGATGCAAGGCCTGCGACTTCAACCGCGATCGACGCGTTCCATCGCATCCAGTTCACTCGGAGCGCATGCGGTTGCCGTGGTCTTAAGCCAGGAGAATTCCGATGCCACTGCTTGAACTCAAAGGAGTATTCAAAGGGTACGGCCGAGGCCCGCAGAGAAGCGAGGTTTTGAGGGACGTCGATTTACACGTCGAAGAGGGTGAATTCGTATCCATTGTTGGATACTCCGGAACGGGCAAGACGACGCTCCTTTCTCTGTTAGCTGGATTGCGAATCGCAGATCACGGGGAAGTGAAATGGCGAGGCGTTGCCATCAATCGGCCTGGGCCCGAGCGAGGGGTGATATTTCAAAACTACTCTCTGTTACCTTGGCTTAGCGTTATCGAGAACGTCCTCTTCGCTGTGCAGCAAGTCTTTCCGGAATGGCCTCAAACCAGGCAACGAGCCCATTGCGAAAGATATATATCCATGGTCAATCTCTCGCACGCGATCCATAAGAAGCCAGGCGAATTGTCCGGAGGGATGAAGCAACGCGTCTCGTTAGCTAGAACGCTTGCGATGCAACCCGAAGCGCTCCTCATGGATGAGCCGCTTTCCGCGCTCGACGCATTAACCCGAGCAAAACTCCAGACGGAGATTTTAAGTATTTGGGATCGCGAACGTCGAACGGTTGTCTTGATCACCAATGACGTGGATGAAGCTCTTTTGATGTCGGATCGTGTAATTCCTCTCTTACCAAATCCTCGTGGTGCCACTTTGGGGGACTCCTTCTTTGTCGATATACCTCGTCCAAGATCCAGAGACTCCATTGCGCATCATCCATCCTTTAAGAAACTGAAGAAGGCGATCGTTACCGAACTCATGTCTGCTCGCCAACGATCCTACGAGGAATCTGGAGAGAACGATATGCCATTGGCTTCCACCGTCTCCATAGGATGAGATCCTTCAGCGATTATGCAAAAAAACTATCTCGAGTGCTGGCGACTACGCAAAGAATTCAAGACCGATCACGGGCCATTCGTCGCCGTTCGTGACTTTACGCTCAACATGCGTGAGGGGGAATTTGTTTCCATCATCGGACATAGCGGTTGCGGTAAAAGTACTGTGCTTTCGATGATCGCAGGTCTGCACCAACTCAACGGCGGTGGAATCGTGCTCGATCACCGCGAGGTGCATGATGCAGGTCCGGATCGAGCAGTCGTTTTCCAATCGCCCCATTTACTGCCGTGGCTAACAGCACTGGAAAATGTGACTCTGGGGCTGGAGCAAGTCGAACCGAGCAAACGGCGATCGGAACTTGCGGAGATCGCAGCCGAATGGTTGAAGCGAGTTGGGCTTTCCGCATCCTTGCGAAAGAAACCCACAGAGCTTTCGCAAGGAATGCAACAACGAGTCGGAATCGCGCGCGCTTTCGCGCTGAAGCCGAAGATGCTGTTGCTCGACGAGCCTTTTGGGATGCTCGATTCACTTACACGGTTCGAGCTTCAGGATGTGTTGCTCGATGTTTGGAGCCGGTATCAGATTACCACCATGATGGTTACACATGACGTAGACGAGGCGGTACTGCTGAGCGACCGAATTGTCATGATGACCAATGGTCCCGATGCGACGATCGGCGACATCGCGACCGTAACCTTACCTCGCCCTCGACATCGCGATACGGTCTTGGAGAGCGGGGACTTCCTCGCACATCGCGCACATGTCATCGAGTTCCTTGAACACCCCACTGCGAAAGCGGCATAGGAAGACGCGATGTCTGTCATCGAAGATCGAATCCGAACCCAATTCGCTCCGCGATATCTTCGTCTCGAGGATTTGCTGAATGATCAACGCACCATGAGTGCGGTGGATTCGTTTTCTTACTGGCATGAGCAAGCGGACTTGCATCAAGAGGTCTACCGGGCGTTCGTCCCGATGACGGTACCAGAAGCTGGAGAGCAATACGCGTTCGAAGTGGATTTAGACGCCTGCAGCGGCTGCAAAGCCTGCGTCGTTGCCTGCCATAACTTGAATGACCTCGACGAGGGCGAGACGTGGCGCAAAGTGGGTACGATCACGAGCACAAAGGCCGATCTGCCCGTGGTGCAACATGTAACAACCGCTTGCCATCACTGCGTCGATCCCGGATGTCTCAAGGGCTGTCCTGTCAAAGCGTATGAAAAAGACGAAAGAACCGGAATCGTCAAACATCTCGACGATCAGTGTTTCGGATGCAAGTACTGCACGATGATGTGCCCGTACGAAGTACCGCAATACAGCAAGAGACTCGGAATTGTACGCAAATGCGATATGTGCTCTCAAAGGCTATCGATGGGTGCAGCACCCGCATGCGTTCAAGCGTGCCCGAACGCGGCCATTCGAATCTCGGTCGTGACCCGCGAGCAATGTCGACCGGCCTCCCGTGAGGAAGCTCTCGTTGCTACCGCGCCCGCCAGTCTCCCTACGCAGCCAACAACCCAATTTAAGACCGCTCGCCGATCGGCTCTGCTCCAATCGAACACTTCGAACTGGGGACTTCAGTCGCTCGAATCCGCTACGGAATCAGTGCAGGATGGCCACTGGCCTTTGGTCGCCATGTTGACGTTGTCCCAAGCCAGTGTTGGAGTTTGGTCTTGTTTGTGCATTAGCTCTCCTTCAGGCCCAGTCACCATCGCGCTCGCTTGGTTGGCGACCTTTCTAGGAGTAGTCGGTGTTCACGCGGCCCTATTTCATTTGGGACGTCCGCTTTATGCCTATCGAGTGTTTTTGGGTTGGCGAACCAGCTGGCTGAGCCGTGAGGCGATTGGTCTGGGCGCATTCATGGCCTCGTCCGTTACCACGTCGGTTGTTATGACACTATCGGCTTTGGGGTTCCAAGGAGTAGGCCTCCTGGTGACTCCTGGAACGTACGCGACCGGGATACTGGGGTGGATTGGGGCTTACTGTTCCGCCATGATCTATATCGCGACCGGAAGGCGGGTGTGGAGCTGGTCGCGAACGATTTGGGACATGGCTTGGACCATCCTCGGATTGGGATGCCTGGGCTACGGATCGATCGCTGTGTTGCCCTACGGTTGGATGTGGGGGGCCTGGGCGTTTTCGATGCTTGCCACCATCCCCAAATGCATCGATTTATGGCGAGGCGACCATGTTCATGACACTTCTGGACAGGATGTGTCAGCGCGTAGCGGGAGATTGATGAGACAGGAATTGATGCCACAGGTTGGGTGGCTCCTCAATTTGAGTTTCATCACGCTGATAGCCATCTTCATGGAAAGAAATGAGATTGCACTTCTAGGAGCGATCGCCTTTCATGCCGTTCATCGATGGATTTATTTTGCATCGTGTGTATTTCAACGAATGCCGGGGGCTGCAACATGATCCCATGGCTTTCGAATGCACCCAAACTGATCGCGAAGACGGGACCGCTCACCGATCAGCTTAAACAGATTGAAACCCACCGAGGACTTGGGGTTCTGCCAATTGCAAAAGTACCGGATGCAACCGCCAATTCGGTATGTGGCTATTGCTCCACAGGATGTGGGCTTCAAGTCCACCTCGTCGATGGGAAACCCGTGAACGTGACCCCTCGCGCGGATTACCCGGTGAATCGCGGGATGGCTTGTACCAAAGGGTGGGAAGCGATTCGGGTTCTCGATGCAGCCGATCGTGCGACAGTTCCCTTGCTGCGAGATCGGAACACGAACACGGTGAGAGAGATCCCATGGTTGGAAGCGGTTTCTCATTTTTGTCGACGTATCAAGGGGATTCAGCAAAGGTATGGCGAGGACTCGGTCGCATTTCTAAGCACGGGCCAAATACCGACGGAAGAAATGGCCTTTCTCGGTTGTCTCGCGAAATTTGGAATGGGAATCAAACATGGTGATGGGAATACACGCCAGTGCATGGCGACCGCAGCGGTGGCCTACAAGCAGAGTTTTGGATTCGACTCTCCACCATTCACGTATGAAGATTTCGAGCAATCCGATGTCTTGATGTTCGTCGGCGCAAATCCCTGCGTTGCCCATCCCATACTTTGGCAGCGGGTGCTAAGGAATCGACGAAACCCAACGATCATCGTCGTGGATCCTCGCAAAACCGAAACCGCGATGGCCGCGACCGAGCATGTGCAAGCCAAACCGAAAAGCGATTTGGTCTTGCTGTATGGGCTGGCGAGAGAAGTCGATCGACGCGGAGCCGTCGACTGGCAGTTCGTCCATCAAAGCACCGTCGGTTTTGAAGCGCTTCGAGAGTTCATTGCCGAATACACACTGGACCGCACGGCGCAGGAGACGGGACTTTCCACGGAGCAATTGCATCGAATCGCCGACCACTTATCGGCTTCCAAGCGTGTCTCGTTCTGGTGGACAATGGGAGTGAACCAGTCCTATCAAGGAGTTCGCACGGCACAGGCCATCATCAACCTCGCATTAATGACTGGCAACATCGGTCGACCGGGCACCGGTGCCAATAGCATTACAGGTCAGTGCAATGCGATGGGGTCACGACTGTTCAGCAATACTAGCAGTTTGATCGGGCACCACGATTTCTCCAGCGCGGAACACCGGCAAAAGATCTCGCAACGGTTGCAGATTCCTGAGGAAAAAATTCCGACGGATTCAGGCTGGGCCTATGACCAAATCATGGATGGTATCGATACCGGAAGGGTAAAAGCTCTCTGGGTGATCGCTACCAACACCGCTCACTCTTGGACCGATAGCATGCGGGCGAAGCGACTTCTAGAGAAGCTTGATTTTCTCGTCGTTCAAGACATGTACACGACCACAGAGACAGCGCAGCAAGCCGATTTAATTCTGCCCGCAGCAGCTTGGGGAGAAAAAGAAGGAACCTTCATCAACAGCGAACGCCGAATTGGGACCATGAAGCGCATTGCGAAATCGCCTGGCCAAGCCCTTTCGGATTTCTCCATTTTTCGTCTGATTGCACAGGAATGGGGATGCGACTCTTTGTTCGCGAAGTGGAAAAGCCCCGCCGACGTTTTTGAGTCACTGAAGATTATCAGCGAAGGAATGCCTAACGACATGACAGGCATTCAAAGCTATGAACAGCTCGATGCCGTAGGTGGCATTCAATGGCCTTGGTCATCGCTGGATCAAAATTCCATTGGCGCTGATCGTGAGCCATCCCAAGAGCGGCGATTGTTCGCCGATGGGAAATTCTTCCATCCAGACGGCAAGGCGAAGTTCCTGTTTGAGTCGCCTCGCGATATGCCAGAAACTCCGAACCAAGAGTTTCCGTTTCTTCTGCTTACGGGGCGAGGGACAGTGAGCCAATGGCATACGCAAACTCGAACGTCGAAAAGCCCGGTATTAAGAGCTCTGTATCCGAGCGATCCCTACATTGAGATTCATCCGGAGGATGCACTCCGATTGGGGATTCGCACAAGGGATTGGGTATTGGTTGAAAGCCCTCGTGGAAAAGCTCGGGTGCAAGCATTTGTTGTGTCCACTTTGCAGGTAGGGCAAGTATTTATGCCGATGCACGACCATCAAACCAATCATCTGACGCTGCAACACATCGATCCCTATTCCCGCCAGCCATCTTTCAAAAACTCGATTGTACGGATCGTCCAAGAACCGAAGACGCCCAAAAGAGAACGCAGAAGAGAACGCAGAAGAGAACGAAGAGGAGAACCATGAACGCACCAGAGACCTTTACGAAAGAGCAGCAGGCTTATCTACAAGGGCTAGTCCTCGGGACCGATGTGGCTCGCACGATTCGGCAGTTGCCTGTTTTAAGCGGCTCGCTGGGGAGCAAAGAACTCTTGTCCACGGTGCTGCAAGTGGGGGGCAAGGTTGGGCCGTCGACAAGTCATCTTTCTGCTATGCACCTGGAAGCGCAGCAACGTTTCGAAGCTTCGGGGAAGCAACTTGTTACGGAGGAAAAGGCCAAACGCGAGAAAAACGGGCTTGGAATGTGGGAAGAAATCGGACGTCGGTCCGCGTCGGGGGAATTTCCAAAAGGGACCGACCTCTTCTTGACCAAATTTTGTGGACTCTTTTATGTTGCACCCGCTCAAGACTCTTATATGTGTCGGATGCGGCTTCCTGGGGGAGTCTTGCGAGCGGAGCAGCTCCGAGGAGTGGCCGAGCTAGCGGACGATTGCGCTGGTGGATTTGTGGATGTGACGACGCGTGCCAATCTGCAACTGCGAGAAATACCCGCTGGACGCGCGATGGACGTTCTTTCCGGTTTGCGAGATCTCGGAATTGTGACGACGGGTGCAGGGGCCGACAATGTTCGAAATGTGACTTGCAGTACGCTTAGTGGCATCGATTCGACCGAACTCATCGAGACCTTGCCGCTCGCAAAGGAATTGCATTACCACATTCTCCACAAGCCAGAGCTCTATGGGTTGCCTCGCAAATTCAATATCGCGTTCGATGGAGGTGGACAAATCAGCTGTCTTGCTGAGACGAATGATGTGAGCTGGCAAGCCGTTCGGGTAGAGCGCGAAGTCCGAAGTATTCCAAAAGGTATCTACTTTTTACTTGGTCTGGGAGGTATTACTGGACACGGGGATTTCGCGAGATCGACTGGTGTTCTCGCTGCTCCTTCCGAATGTGTACCTCTTTGCGAGGCAATCCTTCGAGTCTTCATTCGAAATGGTGATCGGACCGACCGCAAGAAAGCGCGTCTCAAATATCTTCTCGACGACTGGGGATTCGAGAAGTTTCTGAACGAAGTCGAGAAAGAATACAAGGCGCCCATTCGACGGGTCGAACCGAGGGACTATGTTGCGACCGAGAATGTGGATCGCTGGGCACACGTCGATGTCCATCGTCAAAAACAACTCGATCGGTGCTATGTCGGAGTCATCTGCCCCGTCGGTCGATTGACCAGTACGCAATGCCGTGGCCTAGCGGCAATTGCCGGCACGTTTGGGAATGGAACGCTTCGGCTAACGGTGTGGCAGAACATCATCCTTCCTCATATTCCTACTGAGGATGTTCCTCGAGTCCTAGAGGAGATCTCCGCGTTGGGATTGGAATGGGAACGAAACAGTGTGCGGGCGGGACTGGTGGCGTGCACCGGAAGTGCAGGGTGCAAATATGCAGGAGCAGACACCAAGCGAAACGCCCAGGAGCTGGCGACGTATCTCGAAGATCGAATCGAACTGGATCAGCCGGTCAACATCCATTTCACCGGCTGTCACCACAGTTGCGCTCAACACGCCATCGGTGATATTGGGTTGATCGCCACGAAAGTCGAGTGGGGAGACGAAGTGATCGATGGGTATCACATTCTTTTGGGAGGGCGTACAGGATTCGATCATGCGATCGCAACCAAGGTCTTAGAGTCTGTGCCCGAGAATGGGGTACCCGCCGCTGTCGAACGGATCCTCCGGTTGTATCTCGAACATCGAAATGGCGTGGAATCCTTCGCAGACTTCTCAAAAACGGCAGATTGGCTATCCCTGCTATCGGAACAACGAACGGGAGTGATGAACTGAGATGAATTTGCAGCTTGTACCCGATTCCGCTCCCTTTTCCGCAGAGCAACGAGCTTGGCTCAATGGATTTTTATCCGGTGTATTGGGAGGGTTGGATCCTAAACTGCCGGGTGGATCCGAAGTGCAGCACTCGACGGGGACCGCGATCGAGGCGAAAGAGCAGAATCCGTCTCCCACCAACTCTTCGGAGTCTGTGTCGTCCTATCCATGGCACGACTCGTCGCTTTCGATCACGGAACGAATGCGATTGGCGCAGGAGCAACCGACCGAACGAAAGCTGATGGCGGCGATGGCCCAATTGAACTGCGGGTCATGCGGATACCTTTGCAAGTCGTACGCAGAGGCGATCGCGAACGGCAGCGAGAAAAATTTGACACTCTGCTCGCCCGGCGGCGCGGCGACGGCAAAGATGCTGCGGAAACTGGTCAAGGAATCTTCGGCTCCCGCGTCAAACCTGGCTACGTCGGGGGCTCGCAACTCCGGCCCCCATGTGGACGCTAACGCGGAACAAGAAATGGGAACGCGCGCCAATCCTGTATCCGCTGAGTTGATCTCCTCCGATCGATTAAACGGACGCGGCTCGTTGAAGGACACTCGGCATGTGGTGATTCATTTGCCTGATTCGGGGCTTCGATACCAAGTAGGGGATGCTCTGGGAGTTTATCCGACCAACTGTACCGAACTCGTCGATCGATTTCTGATCGCGTCGCGATTGGCCCTAGATGCAAACGCTGTCGTGAACGGGAAATGCGTTGGTTTGAAGGACGAACTGCAACACCGTTGCCTGCGAACAATACCGATGGAGATTGTTGAAGCGGCCGTGACACTGATTAAGGAACGACCCAAAAGGAATGGGCAGGTTCGTGCGGATGCAAATATCGTTGCGGAGCTTCAGGCCTTTTCCGAATCGGATCAATTCGATGATCTGGATTGTGTCGAGTTCATGGAGTTATTCCCGTCCATACCATGGACTCCTCAAATCGTCATCGATTGCCTGCAACCCATCGCGCCGCGACTTTATTCCATTGCGAGCAGCCAGTCTCGTTACCCTCGCGAAGTCCATTTGACAGTAAGTCGAGTGGAGAGCATGATCCGAGATCGGACGAGGAAAGGTGTCGCATCGACAATGCTTGCCGACCGATTGATGCCCGGTAGTCATGTGAAGATTTTTGTTCATAAGTCCCATGGCTTCACGATCCCATTGGATCCTAAGGCGCCGATGATCATGGTTGGACCGGGTACCGGCATCGCACCTTTTATCGCCTTCCTACAGCAACGGGAAGTAGATCAAGCGTTAGGAAAGAATTGGCTTTTCTTCGGTGATCAGACGCGAGAGAACGATTTTCTTTATCGCGAACAATTGTCGAGGTGGGAGGAGAACAACGTGCTTTCTCGCCTTGATCTCGCCTTTAGTCGCGACACTGCCGAGAAAATCTATGTTCAACATCGCATAAAAGAGAATGGTGCAGAGCTGTTCGAATGGCTTGAGTCCGGGGCTTATTTTTTCGTTTGCGGAGATGCGCGGCGGATGGCGCTCGATGTCGAAAATACGTTGTTAGAAGTCATCGCATTGCATGGGAAACTGACACCAACTCAAGCGCAATCTTACTTGAAAAAATTGAAAGAATCCGGACGTTATGTCCGGGATGTTTACTGAGGAGAACGTCGCGCGAAGGCTTGAACCGGAGCTCAATTTCCTCCGCTTTCCACGGCGGCCAATGCGCAATCGTGGAGCCATCGTTCTATAGCGGTCGCGATTTGAAACCATTGCATCAGTTGGCCGACGTGAAGCTCGTCGATGATGGGAAGATCAATTTGGGTTTGGGCGAGGGCCGATTGCTGTCCCTGCTCGATGCCGAGTTCCAGCTCGCTCCGCCATTTGGAAGGAAGCGTTTCACCCGGCTCCAATTCGAGCGCATCGAATCGCCATGCGCCTGTGGTAATATGATGCCGAACGCATCGGCTTAACGGAATAGGAGATTGTGCGGGATCGAAGGTGTCTTTCGATGGAAATTCAACGCTCTCGCAACCGAATCGAGACGTCGCGAAAGTATTCGGCAGCCACGCGTCGACGATGGTTTCATACCACTCACCGATGGGCCTTAGACTGCTGCCCCAAAGTTGGAGTATCCGGGGATGAGGACTCCAAAACGGATGGATCGAACCGTTTGCGAGTGCGAGATGAATCGGGGAGCACGAAAGCTCGAACGATTGTTCGGTACATTGCGAACCAGCCGATGCACCAGCGAGCAACTCCATGACATTCACCCCTAGCAATGCGGCGGATAAGAGAGTCGCTGCGGTCGAGATCGAATCGGGAACGCCGATGCGATCTGCGAGGTCAACGTATTGAGAAAGCCCCAGTCCTTTGTAACGGTCCAGCCAGCGATTGTTACGTGAGGTCACCGCCACAACACTTTCGCCGATCCGTGCGGAATCATTGTCCAGTTGACGGCGAAGGGCGGGTAGGAAATAACGGAAAGCCAAATCGCTTCGCAGGCTACCTTGGTCAGGCTCCATGATCACCATAGCCCATCGGTCGGCAATATCGTGACAATGCAAGTCTCGGTGGGTACCCAGCATATGAAGCGCACCTTGGATCGAATCGTTGTCGAGATCGTGACCGACAAAAGTGATTCTCGGTTTGCTTCCGCGATCACCGCGAGAAAGCTCGTTCCAAAACGGCTGGCAACAGGTACTCCAAACCGATTCGATAGCGAGCTTGATTTCGGGGGGCGCAAAGATAACGACGCGATCGACGATTGCATGCGTTCGATTCGCAATTCGAAAGATGTTTGCCAGCAAACTGCCGCGACGGTCCAGTCCGTAAGCTTGCATGAGTCCGCGAGGGCGCTGAAGGAGTGAATGGAGCGGCGCGTACCCGAGCAATTGGGCGACGGATCTGTCTCCACTTAGGGGCGTCAGGGGGGGGCTTGGGCAACCATGCCATTCCATGCGGAGAGGTTGAAGGATGTTTTTCCGGAGTTTCATTCGATAGCTAGCAGAGGCGAATGGAAGGGGCTGTGATACTCTCCATTCTTTGGATTGGCTGTGCAAGGGCCGTTGATGGGAGAAGGGGGTGAGTTTTGCTATGGACCCTGAGGAGAACGAAGGGGTAGTATCCCAAGTGAATCCAAAAACAATGACTAAGGGCGGGGCAGTTTCCATGGATGGCCAAAAACTCAAAATTGCGTTGATGTCCTCCCAGACCATTTGGGGTGGTGGCGAGCAATTTATTTGGTCGCTCGGGCGAGGGCTTATGGAACGCGGGCACCAAATCGTCTGGTTTACCGATCCGACGAGCCCTCTAGCCGCCAAAATTCAGACGGCCGGTTACCGACAGTTTTCCGTTCCGAGCCGGAAACCGAAGATTCGCGATCTTATACGTATTCGAAGGATCTGCGAGAGCTCTGGCGTTCAAGTCATGCACGCAAACGACACCCACGCCGTGAATTGGAGTTCGATTGCACTGCTGGGGAAAAAGCGAATCCGACGGGTCGCTGTCAAGCACACCGCCTTTCCAATTCAATCGGCAGCACGTTACAACTGGCTGGTAGATTCCCTCGTCTGTGTGTCGCAGGCCGTTCGCAAGATCTGCATTGAGTCCGGTATCACGGAGTCCCGAACGACGGTCATTCATGGAGGTGTCGAAAACGCTAGCATTCAGCGGACGGAGGCTCGATTCAGCATTTGCGAACAGTTGGGGATCGACAAAAGTGTGCCCGTCTTCTCCGCAGTCGGGAGTCTGCTTCCTTGCAAAGCCTACCACCGCCTGGTGGAGGCGGCCCATCATCTTCGGTGGCATCTTCCGGAATTCAGAGTTGCAATTTGTGGGGAAGGGCGAGAACGAGGGAGCTTGGAAAAACTGATTCGAAAGTATTCGTTGGAGAAGCATGTTCAGCTATTAGGATTTCAGGCGGACCCATCACGATGGATTGCGGGAAGCGATGCATTTGTTCACCCATCCCTTTCCGAAGGCCTTTCGCTCGTCGCTATCCAAGCCCAAATGCTAGGGGTGCCTGTGATCGCATCGGAATGCGATGGACTCGCGGAAGTCCTTCGCAATCCGTACACAAACAAAGAGTTAGGCTGGATTCTGCGAGGGGACGATCCTTCCATGCTGGCAAATCTCATGCTCGATGCATTGCATCAAAACGAACGACGCTTCGAGCGATTGCAAGCGGCGAAGAACTCGGCATTGGATCGCTTCCACGTCCAACGCATGATCGGTGGTTTCGAAAGGCTTTACACGCGATTGGTTGGTCAAGATGTCGCGGTCTCGCTCCGCAGCGGCACAGCCTCGCAGGAATCCATCGAAAGCCTCGAGCGCGAATCGCATTCCCACGGTGGGGTGCGGCAAGCCGCTTGATTAGGGCAGCGATCCTTTGATTCCTGTCCCGTTGATGCCCACTTCTTCCCTTTTAACAAAGAAAACACTTCCCTGTTATCGAGAGATGCTTCCGATTGTACCGCTTCCACCTTTTTCTTTTCATCCGCACTCGGTGTGGGTTCGATAAGAAAATCGTGCAGGCTTGCACTCGCGAAAAGCTCAAGATGGAAAAGTAACGGAGTAGGAATTCAATGAAGCGACATGGACGTAGCTGGCTAAAGCAATCGATTCTCTCCCTGGGACTGCTGGGTGTTGCTATGCCTGCCGTCAATGCTCAGGAAGACCCCTCGAAACTAACCCAACCGGTGATGCGGGTTTCGAAGAACGAAGTCGTAGCACCGAACAGCGTTCCTCACCCACTCGATCCCGCCATCCAGCTGGCTCACCAATCGATTGGAATGATTCAACGCGATCTCAATGACTACACGGGAGTGTTGGTAAAGCGAGAGCGGATCAACACGACTTTGGGTGAACACGAATTCATGTTCGTCAAGATTCGCAATCGCAAGATGGAGAACAATCAGATTGTCACTCCATTCAGCGTTTATTTGGCGTTTCTGAAGCCTGCCGCGGTCAAGGGTCGCGAAGTAATCTTCGTCGAGAACCAAAACGAAGGAAATCTGGTTGCCCATGAAGGCGGGATGAAACGGATGCTCGGCACCCACCATCTCCCTCCCACCGGCATGCTAGCTATGGCCGGCCAACGCTATCCATTGACCGACATTGGAATCGAAAATTTGGTTGTCAAACTGATCGAACGGGGGGAACGAGACAAGCGACATGGCATGTGCAATGTCGAGTTGATCCCCGGTGCGAAGGTGAGCAAGCGAGAGTGCTCGATCATTCAAGTCACTCACCCCATTCAGCAATCACACTACGACTTCCACATCGCTCAAATCTTCATGGATGATCAGTTGAAGATCCCTGTGCGCTACGCCGCGTACGATTGGCCCAAGAAGCCTGGTGCTGAGTTAGAGGTGATCGAAGAGTACACCTACCAAGACTTGAAGTTCAATGTCGGTCTCACCGATGCTGACTTCGATCCGAACAACAAAGAGTACAACTTCCACAAGCGATAGCTCGCATTGGAAACACCGAAAAGGGGAGCCTCAAGTGGCTCCCCTTTTTCGTTTCCATTGAGAATTCTCCGACGCTATGTGCGGAGGGCGATGCATTGATGGCAAAGCGAAACACTCATCTTCCTGCTCGTCTTGCCATTGCGATTCTTATTGCTCTACCCGGCACGCTCATCGCCCCTTTTGCACTATGGCTACTAGCCGCTTCATTTTTGCAATTTTTCAATCACCGATGGATTGTTAGTTGGATCGTAACACTGTTTAGCTTGGAGTGTTTAATCGCCCTGTCGATCGTCTGGGGGTATGTGATTCTGGGGCCCCGTGAATTGTTCTCGAGTGAAGACTAGATCGACGTGTCGTTGCGTTGTGTTTATCGCAGGCTACCAAATGAAACAGCCTAGGGTGTTGCCCTAGGCTGTAGTCTTTATGGCCATTTGCCCATCCAAGGAGCTTGCATTCGGCAGTCTCGCGATGTTGTTGCGAGCGAAGCAATGCCTTTAGTCGACAACCTTGGCGTCGATCCACTTCATCAAGCTTCGCAGTTGTTGTCCTACTTGCTCGATTTGATGTTTGCGTTGGATGCGGCGCTGAGCCTTGAACGCAGGAGCGTTGGCTCGGTTTTCCAAAATCCATTCGCGAGCGAATTGTCCGGTTTGGATTTCGGTGAGGATCTTCTTCATTTCCTTCTTGGTTTCCGCGGTGATGATGCGTGGGCCGCGGGTATAGTCACCGAACTCTGCGGTGTTGGAGATGCTGTACCGCATGTAGTTCAAGCCACCTTGGTAGAGCAAGTCGACGATCAGCTTGAGTTCGTGCATGCACTCAAAGTAGGCCATTTCGGGTTGGTAGCCCGCTTCAACCAGTGTCTCAAAGCCAGCCTTGACCAGTTCGCTGACACCACCGCAAAGGACGACTTGTTCGCCGAACAAATCGGTTTCGGTTTCTTCCGCAAACGTGGTCTCAATCACTCCGCCGCGAGTTCCGCCGATTCCTTTGGCATAGGCCAAGCCGATCTTTTTGGTCGTGTCGCTCGCACCTGTTCCGAGGGCGATCAAACAAGGGACACCGCCCCCCTTGGTGTACTCGCTTCGGACGAGGTGGCCAGGGCCTTTGGGGGCTACGAGTAGCGTATCGACTCCTTGTGGGGGATCGATTTGTCCGAAGTGGAGATTGAATCCGTGGGAGCACATGAGCACGTTCCCTTGGGATAGGTTCGGCCTGATGTGGGCGCGATAAAGATCCCCTTGGACTTCATCGGGCAGCAGGATGTTGATAATGTCCGCTTGCTTGGTCGCTTCAGCGATATCCAGAGGTTTGAAGCCGTGGCTGACTGCCAAATCGTAGTTCTTGCTGCCAGGTCGTTGGCCGATGATCACTTTGCAACCGCTGTCGCGGAGGTTTTGTGCTTGGGCGTGTCCCTGGGAGCCGTAACCAAGAATCGCAATCGTCTTGTCTTTGAGGACCGAGAGATCAGCGTCGTTGTCGTAGTAGATTGTTGCAGCCATGAGTGATTGGATATCTGGTGTTCGAGAAATGTGGGAGGAAGGTGCAAGCCGACTCGAGGCTGGCTAACCAAAGAAATTCAACGGTGACGAGCTAAACGTCGGAGTCGTGGTCTTCGAAGGTCTCGGCGACCGCGTCAGGATTGCTGCCTCGGACCATGGCGATGCGTCCCGTTCGGACCAGCTCCAAGATTCCATAGGGACGCATTCGTTCGATAAACGCCTGGATCTTGCTCTCGCGACCCGAAATTTCGATCATCAACTCTTCGTGCCCAACGTCCACAACCCGCCCTCGGAAGATGTCGACGAGCTCGCGAATCTCGGTCCTCACGGCACCGGTAGGAGCGTGGACCTTGACGAGCATGAGATCTCGTTCGACGTAGTCGCGCGACGAGATGTCTTGAACCCCGACAACCGTGACGATCTTTTCCAACTGCTTTCGCACTTGTTCCGACACACGATTATCCCCGACGACGACAAACGTCATACGAGAAAGATTCTTATTCTCGGTTTCGCCAACGGCGAGGGACTCGATGTTGTAACCGCGCGAAGCCAACATGCCAGAGATGTGGGCCAAGACGCCGGGAACGTTTTGTACAACCGCGGAGAGTACGTGCCGCATTCCAGTTCTTGATCGTAGGGTGACTCGCTCGTGATTCGAAAGTCGGATCGCCAATCTGCAAGTCACTAGGACTGCGACCCATTGCATCTTTCATCAAGGGAGAGAATGATAGTTCAATTCCTTGTTTTCTCAAGGTGCATACCGGTTCGTCTTCTCCTCAATTACCGAACGACTTGGTCGTTTCCTTTTTCAACGTGAATTCCGAAGCCATCTACCAGCTCATCGACTTCGGCGAAGGCAAAAAGCTTGAGAAGATAGGGGGATTGGTCGTGGAGAGACCCTCTCCAGGAGCCACTGACCCCCTGGGGGGTTCACCCCTTTGGGAAAAAGTCGATCTCGCTTACCGGGATCAAGGCTGGCATTATCTGAGCTCATGCAGTCGTCGGATGGATTGGGAGAATTGGAAGGGGACGGTTGACTCGGTTACCCTTCGATTCAAACCAACCGCAGCCGGGCAGGTTGGGATTTTTCCAGAACATTGGACTCATTGGCCTTGGTTCCAGGAGCAGTACGTCCGACTGTCGGAACCTCATTTACCCCAACCGCGTGTTCTGCACTTATTCGCCTACACCGGGGCGACGACGTTGGCGCTCGCCGCCAGAGGCTTCCACGTAACCCATGTCGACGCGTCTCGCCCGACGGTCGCGTGGGCCCGCGAGAATGGGGAGCTTTCCGGTTTGAAGGATCGACCCGTTCGCTGGATCGTGGACGACGCGGTCAAATTCGTCGACCGAGAGGTACGACGGGGAAATCGCTACTGCGGACTCATTTTGGATCCGCCCAGTTTCGGGCATGGGACGCAAGCCGAACGGTGGCAGATTCATCGGGATTTACTCCCATTGCTTCACCAATGTTGGAAGCTTCTCGACGAGGAAAGGGGCTTCGCGTTGCTGTGCGGCCATTCGCCCGATATCCGTTTGCGCGAGCTAGCTAGATCTCTCGGCGCCGCTCATGGGATGCGTCGGGTTGAGAAGAACAGGATCCAACAGGCTGGTCTCGAGGATTCGGAAGGGCGCACGCTGGATTGCGGCTATGCGAGCTTATTTGAATGGTAGAAACGAAAAAACCCGCCAGGGGACTAGCGGGTTTTTTGGATTTGCCAATTCACGGAGAGTGGGCAGACGAGGACGGGCGTTGGGCGTCGTGAAGCCGGGAAGACTACTGCTGAACGCGAAGCCGCTTCTGAATATCGGTTTCCAAGACACCGAAGACGGCTTCGTGTCGTTGAACGGACATTTGCAAAGCAGCCAACAATCGTTTGGCGGTGAAGAAATTCATGATGATTCGCTGTTTGACAACGATCGGATCCTTTGGAATCCCAACCGGCTGTGGGTTGAGACCAAAATCAACGATTAGTTCTTCAGGAGAGCCGGTGACGCGGCAGAAGTTTGCGTAACATGCAATCGCGTCTTCGTCCTTCACTTGAACCTGTACTGGCTGGGCTTGCGGACGCGCGCCCTCGGATGTTTCGGTGTTTTCCACTTCGGTCGACATTGTTCACTCCTGCAAAAACGATAACAAGGCGTCGAGGCTTTTTAGCTCTCACTAGTTAACATCACTCTACCACGCGACTCGCAGCGTGCGCGGAATTTGGCTTAGAATTCAAAGTTAAACGTCTTCACGGCGTATCGATACAACCGCCATCCCAGGGACTTCCACGCTAAGTGGACATTCGCTTTTCCACGGTATCCGCCCCCCACGGGAATGTTCTCTCGGTCAAAGTAAACTTTTGCCTGATACGATGTACTCATGGGCAAAGTTCTTCCGGATTCATCGGTCTTCGTATCGAGCGAACCCCCGGTCTGGGTGGATAGGCTGGCCGATGTTTCCTTCATTTCGGATTGGGAGAAGCTCGCAATTTTCCCGTAGAACGACTGCAGCTTCGCCGCATCGAACATCAACTCGACTTGGTCACCGACTTTGACCAAGTTTCGATCGTGCTGGTCGATCACCAATACGCCTTCCATTTCGTTGGTGGGTGCGACGATGCAGAGCAAGTCACCCTCGCTGAAGACCGCCTCGGAATTGCTTGCTTGAAACGGGTTTCCATGCCAAGAAGGAAGTTGCTCCTGAGCTTGCGACTGTTTGTTGATCGACTTCTCTGGGGGTTGAAATAGGATGCCGTCAATCGGACTGACGACTCGGAGTCGTTGCAGTTTATATCCCAGTTCCTGCACCGTTCCTTCGGCGGTCATTAATGCTTTCTCTTCTTCCGCGGCGGTCAAGGCGAGCGCGGGATTGGAGCTGGCGACATAGCGGATTTGGTCGAGGCGTTGTTTAGCAAGATCGCGTTTGGTGATCGATTCCTGCAGTTGAAGTTGCAGTTGGATATTCTCCAAATCGCAAATCGGCTCCCCTGCTTGCACCCTGTCCCCGGGTTTCTTGTGCCATCGCACCAGTTTGCCAGGAACAATGGCATGCACCTCTCGGCCGTCTTTGGGCTGCGTTTCCACTGAGCCATTGACGTGAAAAGGGAATGGGAAAAAGCAGAATACCGAAAGGATGGCGGTCGCAATCAACAGACTCGTTAAGACGTTCGCCCGTTTCATTTTCGAGGCTCTCCCTGGTGTTCTGAAAAACTTGATGGTGGCGATCAATCCTGGCACGATCATCCCTGCGACCCCTGCTACTGCGAACGCGCGTCCAAGGGATTGAAGACCATACGGTTTGAGAACCTGATTCAGGAACAAGATGATCCCGAACGCGACCACCCATCGATAAATCGACGAAGCGACGGTGAAGACCCCGAACAGGAACCGGTTCTTGGTCGGCAAAAAGGGATTCTCTTGCAACTCGAGTCCCAAGCAATTCTTTTGGAACCAACGCTTGAGAATCTCATTCGCTTTCTGGCGAAGATTGGGGATCTCCAAAAAGTCCATGAGAATGTAGTAACCGTCAAATCGTAGCAACGGATTACCGTTGAATACGACAGTGCTGACCGAGCATATAAACATCACGCTCAAACAGAGGAAATTGAACATTCCGTCTTCGCTGAACCACCAAAGGAAGGTGGCGATGGAAGCCAGGATCAATTCGACATACATGCCCGCAGCGCCGATAAATACCCGCTGCCACTTGTTCGGTAACATCCAGGAATCGGAGACGTTGCAATACAAGCACGGAGTGAAGACCAGAAGCATCGCTCCCATCTCATGGCACTCTCCTCCGAATTTCTTACAACTCAAACCGTGTCCAAACTCGTGTAGAATTTTCACGCACCCCATGGTGATTCCGAGCCAGATCCAGTTATTGGCCGAGAAGAACTGCTGGAACGTCGGTAGCTTGGTCTTGAATTCGTGGTAGTTCACCAAGACGAGCGTGATAGCGGCGAGCCCCATCACGGCAACGGCAATCAAACACCAAGTCGTAAAAATCCAGCCAAACCACGGAAGAAGTCGGTTGAGAATGTGTTCCGGGTCGATGCCTCGGAATCGAATCGCGAAGATGTTCGCGAGCTTGCCAAGTTGTTCTTTCTTTTTCTTTTGATCCCCACGCCGTCGAAGCTGTCGGCCTTGCCCACCTGAGTGAGAAATCACAAGCCCACTTCGGTGCAACATTCCGACAAACTGTTGCAGGTCTTGCAAAGAAATCCGTTGAGGAGCGAATTGGGCTTGAAAATCGTCTTTGATCTGTTGAAGACTGGTCTCGCCATCGAGCATGTTCAAAATGGCGAATTCTTCATCGTGGAATCGGAAGTAGTTCAGTCCAACCGGTTCCTTGACGACCCAGTACGAACGGCCGTGGTATTTGTGTCGACGGGATTCCAGGTCCGGTCGACGGCGCAGCTTGAGCGGCCGCATCGCGCTGTTGACCAAGGAATCTGCCATCGTTGTCATAGATGTGTAGCCGTCTCTCTAGTGTCTGATTCGCTTGGTATCAACGAGCTTTGAAGAGGGATCGCAAACCAAGATGCTTTTAGGGATTATCGAGTTGGAGAGGCGATTTCAATGGTCGCCTTCATCCCTTCTCGCATTAAGAATTGACCGTCTGGCAATCGCACATTGTCGATCTCGACCCACATTCGATACGTGTCTGGTTCGCTCGCTCGAGGTGCGACAAATCCTACGATGCCATCTACGTCGTGCTTGACTCCGGGGGCGATTTGGACCGACACCCGGGCCTTCGAGTTGAGGAGCAAGTGAGGGGGGATATTGACGCGGACTTGGCCGTTGACGCGAATCTTGGACATGTCGGTGAGCCGAAGGATGACTTCCCCTGCTCGCACATAATCGAACTGTTCCTTTTTCACATCGCTTACCAATCCATCCCAGTGGGCATTGATGTTTCGCAATGCGGTTTGAACGCTGGCGGCTTCCAGCTTGGCTTCGGAGACGCCGACCGCGGCCTTGTCCTTGGCGTGTTCGATCTTGGACACATTGATCTGCAACTCCGCCTTTTTGAGCTCCAGTTTCTTTTTCTGATTGGTGCTGAGATCTTCAGCACGGTCGCGGTAAAGCTTGTCAGAAATCTCCACTTCATTCTTCGCGACTTCAAACGCTGCTTCGGAATACAAGATCTGACTTTGGTCGCCGGCCTTGAGTTTGGCCTGCTCTAGCTCTTTGGTTTGCACGATGATTTCAGCCAAAGCGATCCGAGTATCCAATTCGATCATCGGATCTCCCTGCTTGACTGCCTTGCCCTCGTCGACATGCATTTGCGTAATGATTCCATCCGCTTGCGCAGCGACATCGATATCTCGTACGAAGGTGAGCGAAGCAATCGGAACGAGCAGAATACCACTTGGGACGGCAGGCGGAACACCGATGCCACTCGAGGGGACTGCGTTGCTCGGCAGAACGCTGCCTTGAGGGAGCCCGACAGGAGCACTGGGGAGTGAACCGAGATCGGATGCACCTGGCAACAGGACATCGTTCGATTGAAGAGCCTGCGCGAGGACGATGGGCGGTTCAGATGGAGGCAGATTGCCGGAGCCGAGGGGAGTAGGATTGCTCGGGTCGATGTTGACGAGCAAAGGAGCTTCGGTCGCACTCGTGCTCCCCGAGGGAAACCCGGATGCGATAGGCTCGGAGGTATTGCTGTTCGACGCGAGAGTCGACGGTTGGCCTGTCAGGGGATCGTTCTGTGAATCGTTCCCTGCGCGATAACCGTTGATGCCGAGAGAGGGTACCGCTTGATCGATCCAATTGCGAACGCTCGGGATCGCAAAAGCGAGTCCGCCTACGATAGCAACCGTAGCACATGCAACCCAAATTGACTTCTTCATATCGATATTCTGTGCGTTAGAACAAGAGATAAGCTCGGACCCACTCAACGACTTCATGGAACCATACGAACGCTGCGCTCCGACGGCCAGCTTTGACCTTCGCGATAACGCGGGCCCCCGGATTGCGACTGAGAGCACGGAGGGACTCTGGATCGGGATTGCACCGAAGCTTGACAACGGGACCATCTTCGGCGTTGAGTTCGGCTCGTCCGCTTACGCCTGCATACGAAAGTTTGCCGGAGTAGCTCTTCGAGGGATCCGTCATCATGATAAAATCGACGGGGAGAACGAGCTGCTGTGGATTGGTGAGACCGGGTGTCTTGGCAATCTCGTCTTCGAATGCCTGTAGCAGGTAGCTCATCCTCTTCTCTGGCAAAAGGACTTCGACCTCCCAGTCCTTTTCCTTGTCGGCGATCGTCATCAAGACCTGCCCCATCACCACAGGACGTCGGTTGAGCATTCGCTCGACATCCCAAGTCATGACGACTCCATCGATCGGGCTTGTTCGCACCATCTTGGCTTCCATTTGCCGCGCGAGCTGCAACTGGGTTTCAAGACCTTTGAGAGTCGTCTCGGCTTCGATTTTCTCCTGCGTGAGTCGTTCGCGCTCCGAGGGAGTCAAAATCGAGGAATCGAGGGTCAAGGTTCGGGTTCGGTTCTCGACCCGTTGGGCAGCTTGCATGATCTGGTCTTCGAGATTGACGATCTCCTTCGACAAATCGTCATCTCGCATGCGGACCAAGGGCTGGCCCGCTTTCACAAAGTCCCCGTGTCGCACGTAGACTTCTTCGACGTTCCCATTGGCATGCGCAAACACATGCTTTTCTTCCGTAGGTTTTAACTCGCCATTCCCTTTGAGTTTGAAGTCGATTTGCACGATGAACGTTGCAATCATCGCGATGGCGATCACGCCGATAATTCCCAGCGTTTTGGGAAGGGCCGAACCTCGGAACATCCACAACGCGCGATCGAGGAATCGCCAAACGGGCATAAACAAAATATTGCTATGCGCCAGCGAGTTCGACATCGCGCGGCAAGCATGCTCATAGACCAAATCGACACGCCCTTCCAGCACAGGCTTGGATAGCTGGGTTTCGATTTGCTCGACGATCAAGGCGCCGATGATTTCTCGCCTTTGACGCGTCTCGCTGGTTTCATTTCTCGCCGCGAGCACATCCCCTTCGGTTTTACGTTCCGGCTGACGGATCGGAAGGACCGTGACGGTCCGCCCGTGTGAAAGATCGACGTAGTCCTCGATGGCTTCCTCGAGCTGTGGTGGAAGATCCTCCGTGGAGCCATCGTACCACAAGGACTCTCCACTCTTGACCACGCGTGTCGCAAGGTTGTTGAGGGATTGGACGATGTTGGAACGCGATTCAATGGAGTCTTGGCCGGAGATCGCCACCACCTTGGCTTTGCCACCTTTCAATACGGCTACGCTCACTCGATCGCATTCGATCAATCGTCGCCCCTCGTTGGCAATGGTGTAGGCCGTGTCCCGCATGTCGAGATTGTCATGGACCAATCTCGCAAATTGATCCGACTGCTGCCACATCTCCTGACGCGTGGAAACCTGCTGGAGGGTGTGGCTTTGATGCCAATCCCCAATCAGCTTGGTCATGTGTTCCAAGAAGCGAAGGTACCCCCGCTGCGCCTCGGCAGGAGAATTGGCTCGCTGCAGGATTTCCAACAATCCCACCGGCTGCTTGTTTGCGATGAGCGGCGCCGTGACGAGCAAATGGGGGGTCGGGTTGGCTTCTCCCTCCGGATCGCCAGACCCCGATTGCGGAGGTACCAACTCGGCGCGGCCCTGGGAAATCAGCCTGGAAAGGAGCCTGCCGTGTTGAATCGCCTCAGGGCGATCGGGCTGCATGAGATGCGGATCGAGCTGGATCTGATGGGCCAACCTCATCGCACCGTCTTGGTCGATCACCCAGACCGCTCCGCCTTCGGCCGCTAGGGCCGCAATGATCTTTTGGAGGACGGCAGGATAGTAGTCACCCGCCTTCAAGTCGGATTTCGAAAGCTCGGTTATCTCGCTAACCAGATTCCGTATTCGCCGTTTAGTCTGTTCGACATTCTCGTCCGATGTGGCGGAAGACATAGGAATAGTCTAGGAAAAAGAAGGAAACGGAATCCAAGAGTTCGACATCCATGCATCGAACATAATACACAGCACCTTCAGACCTTATCGCATGCCCTTAGCGCATAAGCTCAAAGATAGAGACAACGATATCGTTGCAAAAGCTCCAAACGGAACAACTGGTCTCAGAATCCAAAATCCCTTTTCCACAGATTCCGATTGGTGAGGATGGGCGAAGATTTCCAATTAACATGACCTGTTAGATTACGCGTTCTGCGAAATGGTTCCCTGCTAGCTAAAACCGAACCGGGCGAAACCGAACGGGGCTAACTGGTCCCACGGGGACGCAGGGGGACGGGAGGTATCCAACAACTTACCTCGTAACTTGCCGCCGCGCGCCAGCAGACACTTTGAATGTGCGGTATGCACAACGTGCCGGTCGACGATCCTGGCTGCGGTCCGAGTCGATCGCTCGGCCACCTGGGGCCTTTCGAGCCCCGTTCGCTTGGACCTCTGTCCGCCTCGAGCCTGGGGCCAAGCAGCTGATGCCATGCGACGATCTGGGGCTCTTAGGCGAGAAGCTCGCTGAGGACGCGTTGCGGTTCGACCCCCGTCAGCTTCTGTTCCAGTCCTTGAAATGGAAATACAAACCGCTCGTGATCGATCCCCATGCAATTCAGGATCGTGGCGTTCAAGTCATTAACGTGGACGGGATTCTCGACGACGTTATAGCTGTAATCGTCGGTCTTGCCGTACTCGATCCCACCTTTGATTCCGCCACCTGCCATCCACATGGTGAAGCACTTGGGATGGTGATCGCGTCCGTAGTTCTCGCGGGTCAAACCCCCTTGGCAATACACCGTGCGGCCGAATTCCCCTCCCCAGACAACGAGTGTGGAGTCGAGTAACCCACGTTGTTTGAGATCCGTTAGAAGGGCCGCGCACGCTTGATCGGTATCACGGCATTGGGCAGGAAGATCGTTGGCGATGTTACCGTGTTGATCCCATCCCCGATGAAGCAGCTGTACTACACGGACCCCACGCTCGACAAGCCGTCGCGCGAGCAACGCACTGGACGCAAACGTCCCGGGCTTGGTCACTTCGGGGCCATAAAGATCCAGAACGGACGCGGGTTCATTGCGGATGTCTACCAACTCGGGAACGCTGGTCTGCATCCGGAAGGCCATCTCGTATTGCGCGATGCGGGTCAATATTTCGGGATCTTGCATGGCTTGATGGCGCTCTAAGTTCATCGACTTCAGCGCCTCGAGCATGACCTTGCGATCTTCGGGGCGGACCCCATCGGGATTCGGCAAATAAAGGACTGGATCACCACTGCTGCGAAGAGCGACCCCAGTGTATTTGGTCGACAAAAACCCGCTCGACCACATGCGGGTGAACAAGGCTTGGGCTGCCGCCGTCGAACTCCAAGTAGGCGTCAACACGACAAACGCAGGTAGATCGTTGCTCTCACTCCCCAATCCATACGACAACCAGGAGCCGAGACTCGCTTTGCCAGGTACTTCGTTTCCAGTCATGACAAACGTGCAGGCGGGATCGTGATTGATAGCGTTGGTATGAACAGATTTGATCACCGCCATGTCATCGACAAGTTTGGAGGTGAACGGAAGCAACTCGCTTACCCATCTTCCGCTTTCTCCATGCTGCGTGAACTTGAACTTGCTCGGCGCGACGGGAAGCCTAGCTTGCCCGCTGGTCATTGTGGTGATCCTTTGACCTTGGCGGATGGAGTCTGGCAAGTCCTTGTCGAACTGCTCGGTCAAGGCAGGTTTGTAATCCCACATGTCGATCTGCGAGGGGCCTCCATTCATGTGGAGGTAAATGATCGACTTGGCCTTCGGTGGAAAATGGGGAATGCCGGGCAAGGGTGGATGAACACGACCCGTGTCACTGCCGCGGCTCGTCGAAGAACCGAAAAGCGAGGCGAGCGCCAAGCCCCCTAGACGAACCCCTGCACCTTGAAAGAACTGTCGTCGCAATGTCGGGTCGGATGGGGGCAAGGCAGGAATCATGATCGGATGGGGACATCGAGTCGTTAGCGGAGGGAACGCAGTCGGAGTCAATTATAGCTTCGATCGGGCGAGCGTTCTGCTACAATGCTCCACAATTCTGGTGGCCTGCTTATGCACCGTTTCGACCTCTCCCTTCGCACGGGGTTCCCGATGATCCGACTTCGAATTTTGATTGGGCTGACGCTATGGATGATATGCCCCGCTGCGGCCAGGGCCGAGCGGACGGAAAGTCGGGTGGCGGCGAAGAAAAACGTGCTGTTGATCTGCGTCGATGACTTGAAACCAATCCTCGGTTGCTATGGCGACGGCCTTGCCAAAACCCCCAACCTCGATGGGCTTGCTCAACGAGGTGTCTTGTTCGAAAAAGCCTACTGCAACCAGGCGGTTTGTTCCCCCTCCCGCAATGCGCTCATGTGTAGCTTGCGACCGCAGTCCCTAGGGATATACGACTTGGAAACCCATTTTCGAAAGACGGCGCCCGACGCGGTTACGCTCGGCGAGTATTTTCAAAAGTTCGGGTACAAGACTGAAGGAATGGGAAAGATCTTTCATGTCGGACACGGGAATCATGACGACGCTCGCACGTGGAGCGTCCCCTCGTTTCGTCCCAAAGGGAGCAACTATGCACTCCCCGAAAGCACCGAAGGGGCTCGCTCGAGCAAAAATGGACCCAGAGGCGCCGCTTTCGAATCGGCCGATGTGCCGGACGAATTTTATGGCGATGGCAAGATTGCCACAGAAGCAGTAACGCGATTGCAAAAGGCTTCGGAGGCTCCCGATCAGCCTTTCTTTATGGCCGTCGGTTTTCTGAAACCGCATTTGCCATTCGTTGCACCGAAGAAGTATTGGGACTTGATCGATCCCACCCAAATTCAGCTTGCGAAACGGACGACGGCTCCGGAGGGGGCGCCTGCGTACGCTCCGCAATTTGGGGGTGAATTGCGGGGATACAAAGATATGCCAGGACAAGGCGCGATTGATGAATCTACCCAACGGACGTTGATCCATGGTTATTATGCTGCTGCGAGCTACATGGATGCTCAAGTCGGAAAGGTGTTGGCGGAACTGGAACGTTCGGGGTTAAGCCAGAGCACCATTGTCGTTCTTTGGGGGGATCACGGATGGCATCTTGGCGATCATGGAATGTGGTGCAAACACACGAACTATGAGCAGGCAGCTCGTATCCCGCTACTCATCTCGGCTCCTGGGAAAAAGCAAGGCGTGCGCACGAACTCGTTGGTCGAGACGGTCGATATCTATCCCACGCTGGCTGAGCTGGCTGGACTTCCCGCACCGGAGGGTATCGATGGGAAGAGTTTCGCAGCCATTCTCGATAATCCTCGGCAGATGGCTCGCGATCACGTCATCCACGTCTATCCTCGCAACGCTCCGGGGGTCGGACAAGTGGTCGGGCGAGCCGTTCGAAACGATCGTTACCGGTTGGTGGAATGGAAGAAGCCGGGGGCATCGGACGAAACGGCCGAATACGAACTGTACGACTACGCGACCGATCCTTTGGAGTCAAAAAACCTTGCTGCCGAACAAACCAATGTTCTCGCGGAGATGAAGAAATTTTTAGCGAAGCATCCCGAGGCGAAGCCGCAGTGGAAAGATCCCAAGGCGGCAGACAGTCAGAACGCAAATACATCAGGAAAACCAAAACAGGACCGCAATGCCATGTTCGAACGTCGTGATGCCAATCGCGACGGCTCCTTGACCAAGGATGAATTTATGCAGGGGCAACCCGATCCCGAGGAAGCTCCGAGTCGGTTCATCCGCTTCGACAAGGATAAGAACGGAGTCCTTTCCCGCGACGAGTTCGTCCAATCTGGCAAGTAATACGGGCTCTTTGTCAGGCCTGTAGTCCACGTACCCATTGAATCTTCCTTTGGAGGCCCATGTTCCAATTCCTGCATGCCGCAGACATCCATCTCGATAGCCCCCTCAAAGGACTGGAGAAATACGAAGGGGCTCCCGTTGACGAGATACGTGATGCGGCTCGTAAAGCCCTGACGCGACTCGTCGACTTCGCTATCGAAAAGCGGGTCGCATTCGTACTGATTGCAGGAGACCTCTATGACGGCGACTGGAAGCATATCAACACAGGGCTATTTTTTGTTTCGCAAGTCAGTCGGCTTCATCGAGAAGGCATTCCGCTTTTCCTCATCGCGGGAAATCACGATGCTGCCAACCGGATGACCAAATCACTGAATCTGCCTTCCAATGTCGTGGTGTTCCGAAGTGATGCTGCACACACCGAGACCATCGAGTCCCTTCATGTGGCAATCCATGGTCAGAGTTTCGCGACTCCGTCGGTCACAGAAGACCTTTCGGCCGCATACCCACCTCCCCGCCCTGGATACTTGAACATAGGGTTGCTCCACACCTGCGCAGCAGGCCGCGAAGGCCACGAACGATACGCACCTTGCTCGGTCGATGCGTTAAAGCGAAGTGGGTATGACTACTGGGCCTTGGGGCACATCCATCAACGCGAAATCCTATGTGAATCGCCCACAATCGCCTTTTCGGGCAACATCCAAGGCCGTCATATACGAGAGACGGGTCCCAAAGGTGCATTCCTCGTTACCGTCGAACACGAACGTATTGCCAAGGTGGAATTTCAGGCGGTGGATGTTCTACGCTGGGAGTTGGTGGTGGTGGATGCAACGGGAGTGGAGTCGGAGTCTGATCTACTGCATCGGGTTCGCGTCGCACTGGAGCAAATCCTCCGTCTCCATCCTGGTATGACGCTCGCGATTCGGGTGGAGATGATTGGGAGGACTCCTCTGCACGAACATCTTCTCGCCCATCGCACCAAGTGGGTCAGCGAGATCCGATCTTTAGGTCTACAAGCTGGTATCGATTCTGTTTGGATTGAGAAAGTGAAGTTGAATACAACTTCGTGGCAAGATCCCGCGGAACGAGCCAAACTGAGCGACGATGCGCGGCAGGAACTGGAGGACCTATTCGACTCGTTGGCGACCCAAGAGTCGCTCGCAAAAGCACTAGGAGAAGATTGTCTCAAGAGACTTCCGGCTGAATTGCGGGACACCTTGCCAGTGGAACAACGCGAGTGGGTAGCGGATGTCGTCTCAGAAGCCCGTTCGCGATTGATGGAACGTTTGCAAGGAAAAGAGGGGACAGCATGAAGCTCCTTCAACTCGATTTGCTGGCGGTCGGTCCCTTTACTCAAGTCTCGCTCGATTTTTCAAAAGGAAATCACGGGCTCCATTTGGTATTCGGTCCGAATGAAGCGGGGAAAAGTTCGGCGCTCCGCGCCATCACCGACTTCTTCTACGGGTTTCCATCGAGGACATCCGACGACTTTCTGCATCCTTACAAAAACCTGAGAGTGGGTGGTACCGTCTGTCATTCCGATGGCACGGTGCAGCGTTTGGTTCGGAGAAAGGGAAACCAGAATACGCTCCGAGATGAATCGGATACATCGCCTGTATCCGACGAAATACTCCGAAAGTATCTTGGAGATGTCGAGCGTGGGGCTTTTGAAACCATGTTTGGTATCAACCATGAATCCTTGCGGCAGGGAGGCCAAGACCTTGTCGCTGGCGGGGGAGAGATCGGCGAGGCCCTCTTCGCGAGTGCAGCTGGACTCTCAGAGCTAAGATCGGTTCAAGCTGGACTCTCGGAAGAGTTGCAATCGTTGTTCAAGCCGCATGGGCCAGGTGGAACGTTAGGTGGAGCGATCAAGGCCTATGATGTCGCACGAGAGAAGCGAAAGCGATCCTTGGTGTCCTCCGAAGTTTGGGAAAATCATCGCGCCATCATGTCGAGTGCCGAGCGTCGACGCGAAGAAACCAGTCTGGAGATTCAACGCAAACAGGGGGAGATTCTTCGATGGAAGAGAATTCTTCGATCGATTCCCTTGGTGGCCTCATGGAAGAATGCGACGGACAAACTCGCGGCGGAATCGGATGTGCCTCTCCTGGATGAGGATTTTGGGAAACGCGCCCAGGCGCTTCTTATCGAGTGGAAGCAGAACGAAACGCGACTCTTTCACTTGCACGAGAGACTGGCCGAGATAGAAAAACAACTCGGTGCCCTGCCCGATCAAAACGAACTATTGCTCGAACAAAACGCCGTCGAAGAACTGAAGAAGGAGTTGGGAGTTCATCTCAATGCTCAAAGCCAACTCCCGCGATTGATTTCCTACCGTGATGACCACGAGCATAAGATTCGGCAATTGCATCGCGAAATCGGTCGACCGGTGGAACCGGTTGATATGGAAACATTGCGATCGCTCCTATCCCGCCAGACTCGCATTCAAGAATTAGGGAACAAAAAGGAAGGGCACGAAGAACGTCTCCGAGCCACGCAAAATGGACTGAAGAAACTGCGATTGGAAATCCAATCCGCGGAGTCGCAGATCTCACGTCTGACTGTCACGCCCCATGCTCCCTCGCTTCATGCGGTCCTTCGAAAAATCGCGCGCGACGGGGACTTGGAAGAAGAGTTGACCCAGCGCCATAGCGAACTGGATGTGCTGCGATCCCACGCAGAGTCCATTTACGCAGCCATCGATACTCCAAAACTGGAATGGAAAGAACTCCTGTCTGTGGACCTTCCTTCTCGATCTCTCGTGGAGCTATTTGAAAACGAGGAACGCGCGATCGCGGAGGACATGAAGAGAATCGATTTGTCGATCCGTGATTTGGAGCAAGCCAAAGCAAATTGCGACCAGAAACTAGCGTTGCTCGAAGCGGGCGAGATTGTGCTCACGTTAGATGATCTAAAGAGAGTGCGAGAGAATCGAGATAACGGGTGGAGAATTATCAAAAAGGAGCTGCGTGGTAACGAGAGTGCACCCACCGAACGATCGGAGTTTCTGCAAGCATCGGCGATGCAGGGGCCTATCGATGAAGTATTTGAAGCTGCGATGCACAAGGCGGACGATGTCTCGGATGCGCTTCGCAAGGATGCGGATCGCGTCGCGGCAAAAACGCAGTTGCATATCGAAAAGCAAGGGATCGATGTAAAGATCCAGCAGCAGCGCAGTTGGATGGCTGAAGCCGAAGCATCGCGTGAGAATTGGAACAAGCGATGGAAGCAAGTATGGGATGCGATCGGCATTCCCCTTCGCTCCCCCCGAGAAGCCAAAGTATGGCTCGATCAAATCGACGCGCTTCGTCGAGCGCATTTATCCGTCGAACAGAAGCAGCGAGCCATACAAGAGCTGGAGTTGCGGAGTCGAAAAGCGATCGACGATTTGATCGGTGCTCTCCGGCTGGTGGATGGCGGGCAAATCGAGGAATTACCGGCGAGCCTTTTCTCGCTCCTCGATTATGCGACCAAGGTCGATGAAGGCTTGAAGCAACTCGAACGGGATCGATCGCAATGCGAAGCGATATTGGTCCGCGGGAAGTTGGATTTGGAAAAAGCCACCGTCGACGTCCAGGATTGCCAAGCGACGCTCGACCAGTGGATTCGCGATTGGGGCGATGAAATGGGGAGATTGAAACTACCCTCCAACGCGTCACCCTTGGAAGCTTCGCAGATACTCCACACGTTGGAAAAGATTAGGGATCACGAAACGCAGCGCGCAGATTATCACAAACGGATCATCGGAATCGAGCGAGACTCCAACGCATTCCTCGAGTCGCTTCATGCGTGTGTCGCGAGAATTGCGCCGGAGGGGATAGGGGAGACCGAAGACCTGCAAGTGCGATTGCTCGCTCAGAAGATTCAGAAAGCGACCAGCGATGCTGAGGAACGTCGCAGGCTGAAGCATGAACAATCTCGCATCCAACAGGACTTGGTCGAACTGCGAGCCACCCACGAGGTGGCACAATCGACAATCCAACGCATGCTGGAAGAAGCGAACGTGTCCATAGCAGACGAGCTTCTTCAGGCTGCGGAGCGGTCCAACGGCAAACGGATCATGCAGGAGCGATTGCGGACGCTCGAGGAGAGCCTTCGGGCAGAGTGTGGGCTCGGTGACTTTTCAGATTTTTTGTCGGAGGTCGAACACGCCGATGAAGAGAAAGATGGAATTGAACCGCGCATCCAGCAGCTTGCTTCCGAAATCATGCTTCTCGAAACGGAGAAGGAAAAATGGGTCGATGAATTCCATCGCGAGAAAAATGCATTGGATCAATTGCTTCGTCAAGAAGATGTCCTCGATGCTGCCGCGGATTGCGAATCGTTGGCGGCGACGATCGAAGAGCAGTTTCGCGAATTGATGGTGCTTCGCATTTGTTCCCACGTATTGAGCACGGGCATGGAGCGATTCCGAGAGAAGAATCAAGGACCGTTGCTAAAAGCCGCGGGAGATGCGTTTCATAAGATGACGCTCGGTGCCTACGATGGCCTTCGCGTGGATTGGGATGAAGCCGGAAAGGCGGTCATGGTAGGGGTACGTCGGGGGCAGGGAGACGATTTGCATGTGAAACAAATGAGTGATGGGACTTGCGATCAGCTATACCTCGCTCTGCGCCTTGCCTGTCTAGAAAACTGGCTGATGCACCACGAGCCGATTCCATTCATCGTGGACGATATCCTCGTTCACTTCGATGACGCGCGGAGCGCTGCAACATTGGAGCAACTAGCGGGCTTGTCGGAGAGGACGCAAGTGATCTTCTTCACCCACCATGAGCATCTCTTGGAGCTTGCTCAAGCCACTCTTCCTGCTCATCGCCTGTGCATTCACCGACTCGGCAGAGCGAACAGCTAACCGTTCAGGGCTAGCTGCACGATTCGCAGTTCAGACGGAAATGCATCATTAGCGGTATCGGGATAACCAGTGTGAGTAGGGGGCAGGTAGGGTCTGCCAAGCGGCGTCGGCAACGCCCAGCGCTTTAGCGGCTTGGTAGGGCCAGTGCGGATCGGCCAACAGGGGTCTCCCAATAGAGGCGAAATCGATTTTTCCTTGTCGAATCATTTGGTCGGCGCTCTGCGGACCATCGATGAACCAGCTGGTCGTGCCGGGTAGCCCTGTTTCCTTCAGAACCCTCGCGGCGATATCTTCGAGAAGATTGGGACCCCACGGGATTTGTGCCGTAGGTGTGTTGAAGCCAATGGAAACATCGACGGAGTCGAGCCCTTCGCTCTTCATCTTATTTAGCAAGTCGATGGACTCTGCCAGCCGTTCTTCGTCATTGCCATCGAATTCCACGACGCTGAATCGGGCTGTGAGTGGAAATCGTTCCGGCCAAACTTTGCGCACCGCACTCAAAGTTTCGATGAGGTAGCGACCGCGATTTTCCGCACTGCCGCCATAGCTGTCCGTCCGAGTGTTGGAGTACTTCGACCAGAAGTTCTGCGCGAGGTAACCATGAGCGAAGTGGAGTTGAAGCCATTCAAAACCTACGTCCCTCGCTCGTTCGGCCGCTTGAACGGTACAGTTTTGAACGCGACGAATATCTTCCAGCGTCATTTCTTTTGGCACGCGTGAGAGATTCGCGCCGAAGGGTATGGCGGATGGGGCGATCGGTGTCCACGAGTTCGGTTGGCCTTCAGGAATGTGATCGTCACCTTCCCAAGGCCGGTTCGCTGAAGCTTTGCGACCCGCGTGCGCGATCTGAATTCCAGGAACGGACTTCCAGTGCTTGATCGATCGGACGATGGGCTCCAGTGCAGCAGCTTGTTCGTCGTTCCATAGCCCCGCATCGCCCCAACTGATGCGGCCTTCCGGTGAGACTGCCGTCGCTTCGAGGACAACCAATCCGGCTCCTCCGCGGGCTAGCGAGGTGTAATGAACTCGGTGCCATTCGTTGGCAACACCTTCTTCCGACATGTATTGGCACATCGGAGAGACCGCGATTCGATTGCGGAGGGTGACATCTTTGAGAGAGAACGGATCGAACAAACCTGGCATAATGCTTCGAACCTCGGGAAGCGGAAAAGGTAACAATTCGACGAGAACAGATAGACTGAGCGATCCGGACCTACTTGTTGTCAGCACCCGTGTCGAGCACTGCCATGAACGCTTTCTGTGGGATGTCGACGGAGCCGATCGATTTCATACGCTTTTTGCCTTCGCGTTGCTTGGCCCACAATTTGCGTTTTCGGGTGATGTCACCACCATAGCACTTGGCAGTCACGTTCTTGCGCATGGCTGGAACGGTTTCGCGTGCGATCACCCGGGCGCCGATCGCTGCCTGCACCGCGACTTCGAACATGTGGCGGTCAATCTCCTCTTTGAGCTTCTTGACAACGGCACGGCCACGGCGGTCCGAGTCTCGCCGATCGCAGATGACGCTCAACGCATCGACTCGCTTGCCGTTGACGAGGATGTCCATGCGCACCAAGTCGGCTTGCTCGTACCCGATGATTTCGTAATCCATCGTACCGTACCCGCGCGTTGCACTTTTGAGTTTGTCGTGAAGGTCATAGATGACTTCCGCGAGGGGCAAATCATAAGTGACGAGGGATCGCGTGGCGGAAAGGTATTCGTTTCCTTTCAGCACACCGCGTCGGTCTTGGCAGAGCTTCATCACAATGCCGATGTACTCTTGGGGCAAGACGAAGTTCACGCGAACGATCGGCTGTCGAAACTCTTCGATATCCCCTGAGTCGGGCACCTCTTGTGGGCGATGGATCTCCAGTTTTTCCCCGTTGCGTTTGATGATTTCGTAGGTCACGTTCGGGGCGGTTTGGACCAAGTCCAGGTTGCATTCGTTCTCTAAACGCTGCTGGATGATCTCCATATGAAGAAGTCCGAGGAACCCGCAGCGGAAGCCGAATCCCAGGGCTTCACTCGTCTCGGGTGCGAATTCAAACGAAGGGTCGTTGATCGCCAGTTTTTCCAGCGCGTCCCGAAGCTCGGTGAATTCCTGGCCGTCGCTGGGATAGAGGCCGCAGTAGACCATCCGTTTGGGGGGCTGGTATCCTTCGAGAGGCTTGGCATTGACGTCGTTGGCCAAAGCGACGGTGTCGCCGATGCGGACATCTTTGAGGGATTTGATGTTGCAAATCAAATACCCTACCTCACCGGCTCGCAGTTTGTCGCAAGCTCTCCGTTCGGGAACAAACTGGCCAATTTCGAGAACTTCGTAATTGGCACCGACGCCCAAGAATCGAACCTTATCGCCTCGTTTGATCTCCCCTTCCATCAGCCGGACGTAAGTGATCGCGCCGCGATAGTCGTCGTAGTGGGAATCGAAAACCATCGCTCTGAATGGAGCCTGCATATTCCCATTCGGGGCAGGAATGCGTTCGACGATGGCAGCGAGAAGTTCGTCGATCCCGATCCCTGATTTGCCGGAACATTTCACAATCTCCGTGGGGTCGATCCCAAGCACTTGTTCCATCTCCGCCGTGACTTCCTCAATTCTCGCGTGAACCAAGTCGACTTTGTTGATCACTGGAATGATTTTCAAATCATGGTCCATCGCGGAGTAAGCGTTCGCGACGGTTTGCGCTTCCACTCCTTGGAAGGAATCCACCAGGAGCAAGGCCCCTTCGCAGCAGCTCAATGATCGCGAGACTTCGTATTGAAAGTCGACGTGACCCGGGGTGTCGATCAAGTTCAGTTCGTAGACCTCCCCGTTGTACTTGTAGTTCAGCGACACCGCCTTTGCTTTGATCGTGATGCCCCGTTCGCGTTCGAGGTCCATCGCGTCGAGAAGTTGCTCCTTCATCTTCCGGATCTCAACGGTTCCGGTCCGTTCGAGAAGACGGTCTGCCAAGGTACTCTTACCGTGGTCGATATGCGCGATGATGCAAAAGTTTCGGATATTTGCTAGAGGGATCTCGCCTTGCTTGCCGCCTGCTTTGACTGAACTCATGGATGCGACCTATTGATATCTTCTTGTTTAAGTTTATTCCGAGGCGATCGACTTGGAGCCATGTTCCCAACGCACGAGGCCCCAACGCACGAGGCATGGGGCATAGGGTATTCGCTCTCTTTTTTGTTTCACGATTGATCGGCTCGCGCGATCCCTGCAGCACCCAGGTATCCGGCGTCACCGCCTAAGGATGCGAATTCGACTCGAGTCCCTTGTGCCACATATTCAAAGCTCCTTTGGTGGAACGAACGAATGGTCGCCGCGAGGAACCGTTGTCCGATAACGCAATCTTTTCCCCCAAAGTCCATCGCCCCCCCGAGGACAACCAGTCCTGGATCGAGGATGTGAACGAGTGTCGCAATTCCGATTCCCAAGTACACCGCTGTTTCATCGATCAATTCCAAACTGAACGAATCCTCCGTCAGTGCCGCCTCGTAGACTCGCTTTGCGGTAACGGGTGATTGGAGCGATTGAAGAGAACTGGAGGCCCCTGCAGCAAGCTTCTCCTGGGCCCGTGCGGCGACGGCGCTGGCGCTCGCGTAAGCCTCCAGGTGTCCCCGACCCCCACCCCAGACGCACAACCGTGCCTCGGGCGAAGAGTCAACAATCAAATGTCCGCATTCGCCCCCGAAACTGTTCTGTCCGACCACCAAGCGATCGTCGACGATTACACCGCCCCCCACGCCAGTGCCCAAGGTCAACATGACCATGCTGCGATACACCCGACCGGTCCCTACCCAGAACTCCCCAAAAGCTGCCGCATTCGCATCGTTTGCAAACGAAACCGGCAATCCGATTTCCTTTTCCAAACAAGCAACAATGGGGAAGTGGTGCCAATGCGGGTGGTTGGGTGGCTCGATCAGCATCCCTTTCGGGATGTCCTGGCTGCCTGGCGTACCGAGACCGGCGCGACGGACGTCGCGAAGACTCAATCCGAGTTCGGTGAGCATTTCATGGCAAGTCTCCGCAACGCGGCGCATCCCATCGGCGGGACCACGCGGTTCCTCGGTCGGAATGGCTCGAAAACCAACCGTGTTCCCATGATCATCCACTAACCCGATTTTGATACCTGTCCCGCCGACATCGATTCCAAAGACGAAGGGGGAGCGAGCTTCGGCGATATTCAGAATGGGCTGGGAGGTCATAACGTCAGCAAAAGGAACAATTTGCGGCTTGATGCAAGCGTCGCGATACGGGAAAAGTATAGGTGAATTCCCGCCGTTCCCATAGGCTTAATTTCCCGGCCCTAACGGAGTCGATAGGCTCGCAATCTGTTGCGAAACGATTGCACCGTGGGATCGCTGGGGGCTAATCGGATCAGCTCTTCGGCTACCGCCTCTGCTCCCAAAGGGTCCTGATTCTCAAGGTAGCAGTTGGCTAACCGCAGTCCGACAGACACATCGGTGGGCATAAATCGCCGGGCACCCTTGAGATGCTCGATTTCCTGGTCGAGTTTTTCAAGGGCTCTCGAGGCATCGGCCAACCACAATTCTCGCTTGCCAATCGGCAATTGGGACCCATCGAACTTTTCAACCGCCAGTTCCCAAAGTTGTCGATTCAAATCCGGATACTTCTCTTTCGTGAACACGGAGCGCGCCAGCGACTGGAGGATGTCGCTGCGAGGTGGGAAGATCGAAATGTCGATCTTTTCGGGCTCTCGTTCCACCAACAAGTTTCGGGCTGTGGCAATCGAAGAACTAGGTTTGGTACGCATCGATTGCTTCCAAATCGTGTCTAGCTGCTCATCGGTCAATTGTTGTCGAAATAATAGTGCCGAGTTGATCATCTGCTTAGGCACATGTCGGCCGAGCATATCAACTGGGGAGATCAATCGCGACATCTGGTCGCGAGAGCATTGAAGTGTCGCTAAGCATCGTCCCCAACAAGCTCGCCAATCCAGGGGCGCTGTCCATTGACTTCGCGCATAGAACAAAGACGCTTGCTCAAGCCGTTCCACCGCAGGTTTCCCGCCGGCTTGCTCGACGAGGATTTCCTGAGTCTTGGTGGACGTAGATCGGTCCAGGCCGATTTGGAGTAAAAGGGGATCGGTCGTGTGCCAAACTTGTTGCCAGTTCACATTGCCCGGCGCTTTGTTCATCTGGTTTCGCTGAAAATCATACAAACAGGCGTCGGCGAGCAATCGGAGCGCGAGCGGATTGTTCTTCAACGCATCGGCCCCTAACTGCCACTGCGAAATCAGTTCGCGGTATCGGTCGGGAGATTGTTCTTCAATCGGTTTTCTCGATTCACCTTTCACCCACCATTCCATCGATTCACTTGCTGCCAGATTCGCCAAGTCTGGTTCTGCTCGCCAAGCCATTGCACCCGAAAGAAGGGCGAGCCCGGAAATCGACACCAAGGCTCCCCACGGTCGAGGCTTCGCGATAGGTTTCGCCATCGATTCGAGCGTCCCTCGCTTGTCGGCGTATTTGCTGGACATCGCGCAGGCGCGGCGCAGCGAAGCGCTGGCTGCTCCAAGCAGGATCGACGTTGGGAGGAAGAGCGCGGGGACGATCATTGCAAAGTCCACTGCGGAATGAGCGCATTGGCTGATCAGCAGATAGCCTCCCGCCAGTTTCATGGGGAATCCATACTTCCAGACATCACCGGGTACTCGGCGCTGGATGGATAGGAACGACGCAAAGATTCCCAGAATCATCAGGAGGAGACCGAACCACCCGAGGTCGACCGCGCACTGAAAGAACAGGCTTTCAGGATGGTAGAACCATCCCGGTGACGAAGGGTCCTGAAAAGGAAGGTATGCGAAGTGGAACGTACCGAGCCCGCTACCAAGCCATCCATAGAACAGCATCGCTTTCCACGCGACCCCCCAAATGTAGGTTCGGCCATTGATCGCGTCTTCCTCGAGATCGAATTCGGCCAAGCTCTGCAGGCGCCCATACACGTCTTCATCGACCTGCAATGCAACCATGCCTCCCACGGAGACAAAGATCAAGAGCGCTGAGACGATCGCTCCCCCTCGTCCTCGACTTTTGTAATGGGCCATCATCGATGCCCCGACGACCGCCACGACGGCCGCGACCATAGCACCTCGGCAAAGACTCATCAGGAGCGCGACGACGATCAATACCAAGCATAGGAGGGAAGCGATTTGGGCTGTATTGAGATCGGCAAAAAAATCCTCGACAGCCCCTTTCAGCTTCATGAATGTGTTCTCTTCTGATACCCGGTAGCGAACGTCCATCTTCTTCCGCTTGAGATGGATGAGCGTCCACGCGAAAAGACCGATCGCGCCGGCCAATGCAATATTCAGAAAGCCACCAGCCGAGTTCTTGGATTGAAACGAGGCAAATGAACCTCCTGTGCGGAGACCAAGGATATTGGCTTCCTTGTAGGAAAGGGCACCTTGAATGCCAAAGGCTGCGACGGCCACTCCGGTGAAAGTGATGGTTAAGAACAGCCAGAACTGCCCCTGCCGAGAGCTAAAGAAGGCAGCTCCGCACCAACAAAGCAACGCGCACAGCAAGAGCGACACCATCGCGCCTCGAGAATGCAGCGGTTCGATACTGCGGGTCAAAGGCGACGAGGCAACGCTTTGCAAATCGCATGGGATTTGATTTGCAACAAAGGAATCGGGGTGAAGCGTATAGCCATCGATCGGGGGCGGCGCCGACGAAATACCTAGTGCCCAGCGCTGCACTTGCACGCTAGGGGGAGCGTGAGAGGACTCGAGCAATTCATATTGTGCCGATGTCTGATAAGCTGCGATCGCGAACAATCCCAACAAGAACCAAGAGGCAACGGGTAGCCCCGGAATTTCGCCGGAACGGAAGGCCGCTATCAAGACATACAGCAGGATGGCTAGGGAGCCTGCGAACAACCCCCAGTTCAGGAAATACTGGCTAATCCAAGGGGCGGAGCCGTAAAACCAAGGGGATGCAAGGAGTAATACCATGCAGCCGATACGGATGGGCCAGGCGACCAGAGTGGTCAACCAGTCCTCTTTCTTCTCCCTGGATTTCGACGTACTTCGGCTCGCGCGTCCCCGCCCTTGGTCAACGCCCGATCGTCGGGTGCCCCGGCTAGAAGTTGAAGAACTCCGTCTGGATCGCGACGAGCGGCCTGATTCGTGTTCCGTCTTCAAATCTTCGTTGGGCTGGGGGTCGTTGTCCATCATTCTCCGTCTTTCACGAGGCATCGAAGCATCTTTAGCCTAATCTCCAAGAAAGGCAAAAATGGAGGCATTTGTAAAAACAGGTAAGTCTCTCGTGATTGATTCTTGACGATGCGGCACGATCGATACAGGAGAGCGTTCCGGTTTTCGTGACAAATGCGCCAATGTTGGTGCGGTCGTTACATAGATTAAACTCTGCCACCTCCGATACCGATACTTCCCAACAATGGGGCTTCCTGGGTCTGCGTGTCCGCAGCACGTTCCCACCCCACTGATGGATTCGAATAGGGGGCATCCGAATGTCGGTAAAATTCCAGGAGCTTGCTGTAGCCATTAGCAATGTCTCCAAAATACGCTCACGACGTCGCTTGGTCGTCGCAATACTACTGGGCGCCGTCGTATTACCTTTCGGCGGCTGTTCCGCATTCACCGGACTCCATAACACATGGACGTACAACGCCGGTTGGAATGAAAAAATGCTGAGAGATCGCAATGTGGTCATGGCGAGACGTGCATGGCACGCTCGCAAAGATTGCTTTGCCAATCAAAAATACATCAAAGACTTTGCTCGAGGATTTCGCGCGGGGTACATGGACGTCGCGGATGGTGGAACTGGCTGTGTGCCAACGTTCGCACCTCGCGAGTATTGGGGGTGGCGCTATCAGTCTTGCGAAGGACAAGCCAAAGTCTCCGCGTGGTTCTCTGGATTCCCTCACGGGGCCCGGGCTGCGGAGGAAGACGGCATCGGCAACTACTCTCAGATTCAGACCTCGTTGTCGATCCAACAGCAGTACGCTCAGCACGGCATGCTCGATCCGTCGTACCAAGGAATGTACCCCATTCCACAACAAGCTGTACCGGATGGCATTACGAATATGGCTCGCCCCGGCAATGGACTCGGGGACCCTGCCATGGACGAAGAGATGCTCCACGAGGGCGAAATCTTGGAACCAGGCGCTAGCTTGATCCCAACGCCTGTGGCTGTGCCCAATCCGTAGCGAGCACTCTGTCCTCATCGAATCGAGGTTTCTGACCTTGCTCGATACCATCCCGCAAAAACGAACCGAATGTTGATCGCCCACCTTGGGCCTTGAGGTGCGAACCATGTCTGTGGAACGGAATCCCATGACGAACCGAATGAAACGATGGTGGAAGACCGCTTCCTCCTTAACCCAACTCTGCCGATCCGCGACCGTCACTGGGTTGTTGCTGCTCGGAGGCCTGAGTACCGGATGCACATCGTTGACTCAACCGATCACCGGTATTCCGGTGAGGCGATTGCCTCCTCAGTTCCTGGCCCAAACCAAAAACAATTTGGTGCCCCTCGACCCGTCGCGGTTGACACAGGAGCCGCCCCGACAATACCTGCTCGATGCGGGGGATATTCTCGGTGTCTACATCGAGGGTATTCTGCCTTACTCGTCCGCAGACAAACCACCTGAGCCACCTCCGGTGAATCTGCCAACAGAGCAAAGCACGTTGGATCCATCGATCGGTTTTCCAATTGTCGTGCAAGAGAACGGTACCATCTCTCTACCTTCGATCGAACCGATCAAAGTCAAAGGGATGACGATTGAACAAGTGACGAACTTGGTAAAGAAGGCCTACTTGGATGCGAAGATCGTCCAAGACAACGCGAGACTGCAGCCGAGCGTGACGCTCATGCAGGAACGGACTTACAACGTCGTTGTTGTTCGCCAGGACATCGCCGTTCAGAACCCGTTCTTCCAGGCAAACAATCAAATGGGAGGTCGCGGTAACTACGTTCGTGGTTCCGACCAGAGTTCGTCCGGAAAAATGATCAAACTGCCCGCTTACCAAAACGACGTTCTCCACGCTCTGATGTCATCCGGTGGATTGCCGGGCATCAACGCGAAGAACGAAGTCAAGATTCTCAAAGCGAGCCGCGTGCGACAGCAAGAGCGTGATCAGTTTGTCCAACAGTTCTACCAAACCTACTATTCCAATCCCAATCCATGCGGATGTCCTCCTCCACTCCCTGATGATCCCAACGTGATCAAGATCCCGATGCGATTGCCACCTGGAGTGATTCCTTCCTTCCGTCCCGAGGATATCCTCCTCGAAGAAGGGGATGTGGTGCACATCGAATCACGAGAAGCGGAAGTCTTCTACACAGGTGGGATGTTGGCAGGTGGTGAGTGGTTGATCCCACGCGACTACGACTTGGACGTCCTCGGGGCCATGGCGATGGCAGGGACCGGTATCGGACAACGCGGACAACAGCAAGGAGGAGGATTCGGTGTCAACTCCATCGGAGGTGTACCACCGGGAATTCTCTACATCCTTCGCAAAACCCCATGCAACGGTCAGATCACTATCGAGGTTGATTTAGCGAAGGCGGCGGTCGACCCGAGAGAACGACCCTTGGTGATGCCCGGAGATACCTTGATCCTCCGATACAAACCTTGCGAAGAAGTCTTGAACTTCAGTATCGGAACCTTCTTCACCTTCGGTCTGCAGGCCATATTGCAAGGTGTCAACCGATAGCGTTCGAGCGATCGAACACAGAAGCATGATACGAATAGCGAGCCCCTCCGGTCGGAGGGGCTTGTTTCGTTTCCCTGCTGCTCGCCGCGAACGCGGGCGAGCATCCGAAGCACCGGAGAGGTTGGCCTGCCTCGACGCTACTTGCCCTGCATCGCGGGGAACATTTCCCTCGCCATCTGGATCGCAGCGGGACCGACAAGAACGACGAAGACTCCGGGGAAAATGAAGATCACGAGCGGGAAGATCAACTTCACCGCCGTCTTGGCTGCCTTTTCCTCCGCGATTTGTTGCCGTTTGATACGCATCGAATCGCTTTGAACTCGCAAGGCCTGTGCAACACCCGATCCAAACTTGTCAGCTTGGATCAGAAGGGTCGCGAGTGTTCGAAGATCTTCAACGCCGGTTCGCTGCCCGAGATCTTGGAGGACACTCGCTCGCACTTTACCCATCTGCAAATGAAGCGTGCAAAGTTGGATCTCCTCGGCCAGAATTCGATACGACGATCGCATCTCATCCGAAACTTTCCGCATCGCTTGGTCCAATCCCAATCCGGCTTCGACACTGACCACCATGAGGTCGAGACAATCGGGCAACCCCAGCGTGATCTGTTTTTTGCGGCTGGATCGCAAGAAGTCCAAGATCAATTCGGGCAAAAAGAATGCGATGCCTCCGCCCAACACCGCTTTTAACAAGACCGATTGATTGAGTCCGGAAAGCAGTGCCGTCGTGCCACCTGCCAGAACGAATCCGGAGATCGCGACGATCACCTTGATCGACAGGAACATCGCAGGTGCCTCTTCCGAGCGAAAACCCGCCTCGGATAGTCGCTGAACCAGTTTGCCCTTTTCTTCCTTCGTTTTCGGCTCCAAGTGTTTGGAGAGGGCCGGCGAGGCCATTTCCAAAGCTTTCGTTACCTTGTTCACTCCCTTGACTCGATCTTCGGCAGATTGCGACGTCCGCTTCCGGTCGTTGAGAAGGTCCAGACGCATCTCCGCCGACGCTTGCTGGTCTTTCGAAAACAGATCCAAAAGGAACCAGGCCAACGCGCCGACACCCAGGAAGACAGCTCCTAGAATGAGCCAGCGTTGATCCAAGGCGCCCAGCATGTAAATGTTCACGACCCGACTCCGTTGTTCTAAACTTTGATATCAATGATTTTGCGAATGACCAATGCGCCCGCCAATTGCATGGCGATTGCTCCCCCTAGCAACCACTGCCCGATCGGATCGGAGAAGAGCTTCATCACGTATTCGCGATTGAGAAACAACATCACCACGAACAATCCTGGCGGCAACGCGAGCAATACGACGCCCGACAAGCGGCCTTCCCCCGTCAGTGCTTGGATCTGCCCTGCCAGTCGATAGCGAGCTCTCACCAATCGCCCAATCTTGTCCAGGATCTCAGCCAAGTCACCCCCTGTCGTCCTCTGCAATACAACCGCCGTAACGAAGAACCGGAGGTCGAGGTTCGGGATTCGCTTTGCCATGCTTTCCAAAGAGCCCTCAAGCGATACACCCAGGTTTTGCTCTTCAAAACAACGTCCAAATTCGCGGGCGAGCGGGTCTTGCATTTCCGCGGCGATCAAACCAAACCCTGCACCGATGGAGTGACCTGCACGAAGAGAACGACTCAACATCTCGAGCGCTTCGGGGAGTTGTGCGTTGAATTTCGCAATACGCCGTTTCCTTTTGAAATTGACCCACAGGAAAGGGACAAAGAAGAGAATAGCGCCCGCGGCTGGTGCAATGAAAATCGGGATCGGAGCCATCGCGCATCCAATGGTTCCCGCCAGGGCTAGTCCAATACACAGAAAAGTGAATTGCGTTAGACTCATCTTGATGTCCGCCTGCTCGATAAGCGATTGCATATCGAACGTGCTGGCCATCCATTCGTCTAGGATATTGCGAGCCCCCCCGGTCGCACCTCCTCGCAATTGAAGAAGGTCCGAATTGTCGAGGAGATCGGGATTGTGTCGTTTCGTCAACGAACTGAGACGCGACTCCGCAATCGAGTCTTCGTCCCCACGAATCGCAAAGGCGGCCGCACCGACCATCGCGGCGACGCAAATCCCGACAGATACTGCGATGATAAGGATCAACATCGTTTTACGCTCGCATCATGATGCGTTGACGGAATGCGCTCGCAGGTAAACGAATTCCTGCAGCCTCTAATCGTGGCATGAACGAAGGTCGTACTCCTGTCGCTTCGAAGTAACCAGCAGCCCTTCCGTTCTCGTCGATGCCGTCCTGAACAAATCGATAGATGTCTTGAAGAACCACTGTGTCCTGCTCCATCCCTTGAACCTCGGTGATATTGAGAACTCTTCTCGGACCCCCCTGCAACCGGTTTGCCTGGATGATGACATCGACTGCACCGGCGATCTGTTGACGGATGGCTTTCACGGGCAATTCAAACCCCGCCATCATGACAAGCGTTTCCAAACGAGCGATCGCGTCGCGCGGGGAGTTCGAGTGAATCGTCGTCATCGAGCCATCGTGACCGGTATTCATGGCTTGCAGCATGTCCAGCGTCTCACCACCGCGACACTCGCCGATGATGATGCGTTCCGGTCGCATCCGCAGCGCGTTCCGAACGAGATCGGTCGCGGTTATCGCTCCCGTTCCTTCGATGTTCGCAGGCCTTGTTTCCAACCGAACCACGTGCTCCTGTTGGAGCTGAAGCTCCGCCGCATCCTCGATCGTCACAATCCGTTGGTCGTTTGGAATGAAGCTGCTGAGTGTGTTGAGGAGGGTTGTTTTACCTGAACCCGTACCACCGCTGATGATGATGTTCAGACGGGCCTTGATGCACCCTTCCAAAAGCATAACCATCTCGGGAGTGAACGCTTTGTAATTGAGCAGCCCCTCGAGCTTCAACGGGTTGGATCCAAAGCGACGAATGGAAACGGCGGCCCCGTCCAAGGCTAGTGGAGGAATAATCGCGTTGACCCGTGATCCGTCTTCCAGTCGCGCATCGACCATGGGGCATGTTTCGTCGACACGTCGCCCGACCTTTGACACGATGCGATCGATGATCTGCATCAAGTGGGCGTTGTCGCGAAACTCGACGGCCGTCTTTTCGAGTTGTCCCTTCCGTTCCACGAAGATGTTCTTGGGACCATTGATCAAAATATCGCTGATCGCGGGATCCTTGAGTAGAAACTCGAGAGGCCCGAGACCCAGCGTCTCGTCGAGTACTTCTTCGATCAACCGGTCCCGTTCAGACCGATTCAGGTGAGTGTTTTCACTGTCGCAGAGATGCTCGACGACGATGCGAATTTCGCGACGAAACGACTCCCCCTTCAAGTCACCGACGCGCGAAAGATCGAGCTTATCAACCAACCGCTGGTGGATGCGTCGCTTGATGTTTTCAAAGTCATCTTGCTTCGTTTGATCGGGGGAGCGGCTTGGACTCATTGTTGGCTTCATGGCTTTCCACATTCGAACGAATCAAAATCGTCGCGAAGAGGGAGCCGCCAGCGGGTCCTATCCCGTCAGAACTTTTGTAAGCTCCCCGGGGGTGTTGGCAATGCTGTCTGCGCCCCATTCACGCAATTCACTCTCGGGGCGAAACCCCCAGGTTACTCCAATCGCATGGAACCCCGCCTCCACCGCAGTTTTCATGTCGGTGTTTGTATCACCGACATAAGCCATTCTTTCCGAACGGATTCCCAACTGCGATGCGATCCAGCGCGCACTGCTCGGGTCCGGCTTGCGTGGAAAACGTTCGGAATGCCCTACCACCATGTCAAACTTTGTCGATGGAAAGAATTGCGCAGCGCACTTTTTCGTAAACGCATCCGGCTTGTTGGAGAGAATGCACAGTCGCATGCCCACGTTTTCCAGAATTTCAAGCGTCGAGGGGATACCATCGTACGGTTTGGAATGGTTATTCCATCTCGTAGAGTAAACGCTGTCGAAGAGATGGAGCGCTCGTTCTTTCAGAACCAGATCGTGCGCCGTCTCGGGTAGTGCTCGTTGAAACAGCACCGAGACGCCATCTCCAACCATGAAGCGATATTCGTCAACCCTGTAGGGCGGACGGTCGAGCAATCGCAGAACCTCGTTAACGGTTTCCGCCAAATCCAGCAGCGAATCGAGCAACGTTCCATCCAAATCGAAAATTACTGCGTCGAAACGCATAGCGAATCCTTTCCGCTTCCCGTAGATGCTAGGGTGATTCCGGTCCGGCATTGTTTTGGATCGGCTCGACCCATAGTTCCCCGAGATCGGGGCGATAGCGGTACTGCAATCCCTGCGGCAAATCGGGCATTTTCATCGGGGGTGCCATCACCTCCTGCATGAACTCTTCGTGGCTTTTCGGCACCCTCCCGTGGGTGGCTTGGAACAATTGCAACGACTTAGGGAGCTGGATCTCGAAGAAAACGCGTTCTTTGGTCTTCAAGAACGCTGAGGCAGGGCCGGAGATGAATTTGACCGGGTTGTAGTCCGAAACATCGTCCAAACTTTTTCCTTTCCCTGTGACACCCGTCTCCGCCTTTTGTGCCTGAAATGGTGCGTCACCTTGAGCCGCCACGGCGGCATTCTGCTCGGCAGCCAGACGATCTCGCTCGACCTCCGCCTCGGGTTTGCATCCCAGCGTTCCCAGCGCAAGGCACCCGGTGGCTAGAAGGGACAGGGGCCGACTCCAATCGCTACATCGTTTGAACATCGATCGATCTCCGGCAAAACAATCAGGCTAAATAGGGGGTCAATGCGGAGTGCAGAGAGGCTGGCACGGATACCTTTTCCAGTGTAACCATTCCATTCGGATCCCTCACTCTCCTACAGCATACCGAAACCGACTCCCCTTTTGCCACGGGGCCACGCGGTCCATGCAATGCAAATCCGTAACGAATGCTGGAGGAGCCGATTTTCAGAATCCGTACTTCGATGGAAACCGTGTCTTCGAAGGTGGCGGGTCCCAAAAAATCCGCTTGAACGTGAACGCGAGGCCACGTGACAGAATGCTCATCGTGGGAAAAGACGCTTGCCCCAACCGAGCGGAGCAAGGCATGTTCGGCCTGCTCCATATATTGAAATAAGGAAGAAAAATGAGCGATACCAGCGGCGTCCGTTTCGCAAAACTCAACCCGCCGTTCCCATCGGAAAGGGCCCATTCGATTCGTTGCTCCAGTAGCCGCCGCCTCAGCTGCGGACGAACTTAAGTAGCCTCCGAGGGGAAGGCTGACCGAAACCCAGAGGAGCCGATCCAGATGATCGGCCGGAGCTCAGGTAGATACCTACTCGCCTACGTAGGGCATCAAAGCCATGAATCGAGCTCGCTTGATCGCTTGGCTCACCGCGTGTTGGCTGGTTGCAGAGCAACCGGATTTGCGGCGGGAAACGATACGCCCGTGTCGATTGACCAACTTGGACAGCAGCTCCACATCCTTGTAGTCAACGTACATTGGACGAGGACGCTTGCCATCTACGAGCAACGGATCCTTTTTCTTGACCTTCACCTTCATCCTCGCGCGTTTGCGAGGAACTCGCTTACCATTGGGGGGACGACGGCCAAAGGATCCTTGAAAGTCAGACATGTTATTTGCGGTAAACTGGAAAGCAACAGAGGACGAGGGAACTCCTTCCCCCTAAAAAAAACAAGTCGAGTCGCGGATCTTATCGTGGCATCAGCATCCCTTCAATAGGCAAAAGGGTTTGTCGGTCGGTTTTTCGAAAGACTTAGCCTCCGAAGCACCGGAAAAGTCCGCAAATCATGCGGTGGCGCTACATGGTTTGCCGCATTACCGGGGACTTCCTCGACTTCTCTGTCGTAGTTTTCGTCGATAGATCTCGCGTGTGCCGTCTGGTTGCCTTCACAGGATGACGTCGTACTTCATCGACCCAGGAATCCCAGATGTTTTCTTCTCTCACCCCTCCGCTTCAGTCGACCTTTCAGGTACTCGGCATACCGTCCAACTTGGCATCCATCCCGGTTTTGGAATGCGCGATGAGCAGTCTCATCCCGCCAGTCCGATTGGCGGCGGTTCAGTGTCTGATTGCACGCGGGGGCGACGAAGAAATGCGGGCAGTTGTGCGTCGAATCGATCGATGCCAATCGGAGGAACTCGCGTTTCTCGCATCGCATTCCACGATGCTCGCCACGCCAGTGGAAGCCGCGGTGACGGGGCGGGACCCCGAATCGCGCCAACAGGGACTGGTAGCGATCGCCCGACTTCGGATTGCCCCGCTCTTTCATTATCTGGTTTCCGTTGCCGAGTCTCCGGAAGACTCGCAACAGATCGTGGCAACTCAGCTTCTTGATTCGCTCGCAACCGATTTCGGAGCCCAAGCTAGACAAAACGTCGGCATCCTCTCCATGCCAGGGCGCGAGCAACTCCTCGAAGACCTGCTCCCATCGATTCGCCGCTTTTCAAAACATCGGGTCGGTGCGATTGTCGATGCATATATCCTCGCGTTCCATTGGGATGATGAAGGGTTCCGCGAAATTTTTTCGCCCATTCAAGACCCCCACTGCAGCCTGCTCCTCAAGCGTTTGCGAACGCTGCACCGCACCGAAGTAAGCGAACTCGTGTGCGGCTCGCTCTGGAGCAAACTTTCCAGCGCTAACACGTTAGAGCTCGTCCTGGAGCGGAACCCGATCGAGACGCTTAAGACCCTTTGCTCCCTGGAAAAACGTTTTGGTGTCTCTCCGGTGCTCACCAAGAATCTTGCCAGTCTCTCCCTCCCCTGTTTCGGGGGGATGGAGTTGGAAAAAATCGATCGAGAAGAGTTGGATGTGGCAGCATTGCTTCGGCTCCTTGTCGCGACAGAGGCCACTCCCGATGTCATTCTTCGGGCTGTCGTGGGCGCCGCGCTCATCGATCGTTCCGACGTCACCGTCGAATGCGCCAGCGCGATTCGCAGCCTTCGGACACTTAAGCCAGAGATCGTGGTGATGGTTTTAAGCGACTGCTTTTCGTTGCCCGACATTACGGCCTACGAACCGCCACCCTGGAAGGCGTCTCTGAAATCGGCCATCGATGATCTGCTGGAGCTCTACTACGATCTGCCATCTGTGATTCGAACGGCCGTGGATGGGTTGTTTAGTGAATTTCGCTGCGAAGAACTCTTTCAGATCTCGGATACTTGGCCCGAAGCGCATGTTCGAGCTTATGGCCGCATCGTGAGGTTTGCAGATAGCAGTTGTGTGCATTACATCGATACCGAATCCCAATCCACCTCGGTGGCGAAACGGACCAAGGCGATTCGGATGATTCGATACCTGGGCAAGGACGAGCGGCTTCAAGAGATCGCCGTCGCTGCTCTTTCCGACGAACACGAATCGGTTCGTATCCAAGCCATCCATGCGATCGCGTACGGAAACGATCGAGAATCAGCCTTGGAGCTGTTGGGCCCGCTCCTGGCGGATGAGGACTTGTCGGTCAAGACAGCTGCATCCCAAGCGCTCGAGCAGTTGCAATTGAGCCCGAGCTAGGTGAATGCGGAAATCATTATGAGTCTTTTGGAATCCATCCTCTCTATCCTTCCCCTGCTGTGCGACGTGGCCCCGGTCCAATCATTGATTGATTTCGTCGCAAAGGGAGCGGCATTGGGTGAATTGCTTCGAATCCAAGGCTATGACGAAACGCCTACTCCCTGGGGAATGATCGCGGCGGGAGCGATTGGGAGCTTTATGGTGATCCTGGCTGTTTGGAAAAGCACCGTCACCTTCATCACTTGGTATCAAAAACCGATCAACAGCCCCAAACGATTGTTCGTCAAGTTGTTGAAGGTGCATCGGTTGAATCGGCTGGAATGCGCGATGGTCCGGCAAGTCGCATCGGGATTGCCAAGCGATGCCCCCCCCTCCATTCTTTTCGTCGACCCGATGTATTGGCACACCGCTGCTCCCAAGACGGGAGACGAACGATTGCGGCGCGAGGTTTTTCGGAAAGTCTTCAACACGGATTTGGATCGATACGAATCCGTGGCGAAGGATGCTATGGCCAAGGATAGTAAATAGTCACGCGGTAGTCGCGAAGTAGTCGCTCGAAGTAGTCGCTGGTGCTCCCTTCCCTTCCAGCCTTCAACGCACTCTCACTTGCCGCTAGAATCCGTAGTTCGCGTCCGTTTGCCAATTGGAAGCCCATTTACCCGTGCGGAGCAATCAAGATGTCTGATGTGGAACTCAAGCTTAAATCGCTGGGGTTGGAGATGCCCCCAGCCCCGAAGCCGGTGGGCTTGTACAAGCCGATGTTGATCGTGGGCAATTTGGCTTACGTCTCAGGACACGGTCCTCTTCGCAGCGATAAAACGCTCATCACGGGCCGGCTTGGCGCGGATATGTCGATCGAGGAGGGGCAGGCGGCGGCTCGGCAGACCGGGCTCGCGATGCTCGCGACCCTCAAGGCTGGACTGGGAAGTCTGGACCGCGTTTCCAGGGTGATCAAGCTATTGGGACTGGTTCGTTGCACCGACGAGTTCGAGCAATCGCCAGCGGTCATCAACGGTTGCAGCCAGCTTTTTGTCGACCTTTGGGGCGACGATCATGGTATCGGCGTCCGAAGTGCCCTAGGGACAAACGCGCTCCCGGGAAGTATCGCCGTGGAAATCGAAGCGATTTTCGAGATCCGCCCCTGATTAGGCCTTGAGCATCCGATCGGCGACTCGACAATCGTCAGGATGTCAGAACGTCAAACCTATACCTACCTAAGCCGCACGTTTGAGGCGGCTGGAATGCAGCCCAAAACCAAATATGGGCAGAACTTCCTCATCGATCTCAATATCTTGGACATCCTCGCGCGCGGTGCGGATCTGCAGCGCACCGATGTGATCTTGGAAGTCGGAACGGGCATGGGATCGCTGACCAAGCGAATCGCTCCCCACGTCGGTCATATGATCACCATCGAGATCGACCGCGAATTGCAGGTCCTCGCGGCGCGAGAACTGGAGGAGAACACGAATGTGACGATGCTCACCTTCGATGCCCTTCGGAATAAGAACCATCTTCGAGACGAAGTCATGGAGACGGTTCGCGAAAAGCTCGCCCTCTTCCCCGGAGCGAGGTTCAAACTCGTAGCGAATTTGCCTTACAATGTCGCGACCCCCATCATTAGCAATCTCCTTTCGGTAGATCCCTTGCCGGAACGAATGGTCGTCACGATCCAAAAGGAACTTGCCGAACGAATCGTATCTCCCCCCAGTTGCAAGGACTACAGTGCCTTGACCATCTGGATGCAATCGCAGTGTGATTGCGAGATCTTGCGAAATCTCCCTCCAACGGTCTTTTGGCCGCGTCCCCGAGTCGATTCGTCCATTCTCCGAATCATCCCCAATGCTGCCAAACGGGAGCGGATCGTCGATTTGGATTACTTCCACAAAACGCTGCGCGCATTGTTTTTCCATCGACGGAAATTCCTGCGGTCTCAATTGGCAACCGCGACCCAAGATCATTTGAGCAAACCCCAAGTTGACGAAATATTGGCCAAGCTCCAATTCTCCGAGAGTTTGCGAGCGGAGCAGCTTTCTGTGGAGCAGATCATCGATCTGCTCGAGGAATCCCGGCGGCTTACTCCTCCTCCCCAAGCGGACTGAACCCGAAAACGACTTGCCTCAGAAAGCGAACGCGTCGATATGTTCACGGGATTGGTTGAAGGAACCGCAACAATCGTTTCGGCAGACCGAGACGGCCCCGGAATGCGTCTCAAGTTGGAGCTGGGTGAGCTCGCCGAAGGTGTCAAGCTTGGTGACAGTATTTCCGTAGCGGGTTGTTGCCTCACGGTCGTTGAAATCGAAACAACGCGATGCACCTTTGAGCTCGGGTCGGAAACCCTTTCGAAGACGACCTTCAGCACGCGGGTACCAGGGGATCGGTTGAACGTGGAGCGGTCGCTTCGAGTGGGTGATCGCATGGGGGGGCACTTTGTCACCGGACATATCGACGGCCTCGGCAGGCTTGTCCGCAGGCGAGAGGAAGGGGAATGGTCTCACTTCCATTTCGAAGCCCCCTTGGGCTTGCTGCGTCAAATGGTCGACAAAGGTTCCATCACGATCGATGGAGTGAGTCTGACCGTCGTGCAAGCCGATGATAGGGAGTTTTCCATCGCGCTGATTCCGCATACCCTCGAGGTCACGACACTGGGAACGATCCAGCCCGGGCAATCGGTCCATTTGGAGACGGACATCCTCGCGAAATACATCCAACGGGCGATCGCCCCACGTCACACTTAGCCACGATTCAATCCAACGATGCAACTTCAAAACCTCACCGCTATCTCTCCCATCGACGGACGTTATCGCAATCAACTGGCCTCGATCGATGACGCCTCGAATGCACCCAAGCTCGACCATTACTTCTCCGAGTTTGCTCTGATTCGGTATCGCGTTTGGGTCGAAATCGAATATTTGGTTCTTCTCTCCGAGGAAGGTTTCTTGGCATTGAGTGCGGAACAAATCGCTGCACTTAGAAAGATCTACGCCGGGTTTGATGTTTCGGACGCGGAGCAGGTCAAGAATCATGAAAAGGTGACCAATCATGATGTGAAGGCGGTCGAGTACTTCATCAAAGATAAAATGGACGCCATGGGGCTCGGCGATCAGCGGGAATGGGTCCACTTCGGACTGACATCCCAGGACGTGAACAATACTGCGGTTCCCCTGTCGTGGAAGCATGCACTTGAGCGAGAGCTGTATCCCAGACTGGATGAATTGATTGAGAAACTGCGTCGGCTAGCGATGGAATGGGAGCCTGTCTCCATGCTGGCGAGAACGCACGGCCAACCCGCATCCCCCACACGGCTGGGAAAGGAAGTGATGGTGTTTGTCGAGCGACTGGAGCATCAACTCCGACTGCTCCAGCAAATTCCTTGCTCGGCCAAGTTTGGCGGCGCGACGGGGAACTTCAATGCGCATCATGTTGCGTATCCGAGCACCGACTGGATCGCCTTCGGCAATAAGTTCGTCGAGGAGCGGTTGGAGCTGCGAAGACAGCAGTTCACAACGCAAATCGAACATTACGATGACTTGGCCGCCCAGATGGATGGGATCAAACGCATCGGAACCATCCTGATCGACTTGTGCCGAGATATTTGGACTTATGTTTCGATGGACTACTTCAAGCAGAAAATCAAAGCCGGCGAAGTAGGCTCCAGCGCGATGCCCCACAAAGTGAACCCCATCGACTTTGAAAACGCCGAAGGGAATTTAGGAATTGCGAATGCCATCTGGGAACATCTCGCGAGCAAACTACCCATCTCCCGGCTTCAACGCGACTTAACCGACTCGACCGTGTTGCGGAATATCGGAGTTCCTTTTGCCCATTTCACGCTGTCCCTTCGTTCTATCGATCGGGGATTGGGCAAACTGGTCCTGAACGAGGAAAAGATTCGGGCAGATCTAGACGCGAACTGGATCGTGATCGCCGAAGCGATTCAGACCATTCTGCGTCGCGAGAAGATTGCAAATCCTTATGAAGCACTCAAAGCGTTGACCCGAGGTGCGGCGAGGGTGAACCAGGACACGTTCTCGCAGTACATCGACTCGCTTGAGGTCAGCGAGGAGGTCAAGCAAGAATTGAGAGCGGTGACTCCGTTTGGGTACACAGGGGTGCACCCCCCGATGGCGCGTTAGAAGCGACGTTCCGACGACGTGAGAGGGTCGATCCACAAGGCCCCGGTCGGGAGCTCGATCAACCCCGCACTAAAAATCGTTTTACCGCGTCATTGTCGTGGGAACGCGGCTGACATAGGGATGCGCAATCTGCCTGCTGGTCGAGATGACAGTCAAGCTAGCGGCGACGAGCAAGGCGACGATCACCGAGTATTCCAGAGGACTCGGACCGTCTCCAGATTGCGTGAATTGCGATAGTTTTTCTTTGATTGACTTCATTTTTTCGATACTCCCTGTTCTCGTCATCGGCAACGAACGGAGCGAACATCCAGTCAAACAGCCGCGATCGAACATTCGGCATGACCGTTGTTTTGCACGAATTCCGAATTGCGCAAATTATGCGTCTGGAGAAGCTTGACGATCCGACCCGCCCTCCTACAGTCCTCACGCGTAACCGGGCCACCTACGGTGCTGAAACGGGGGGCGAGGTCGTCGATCGTCTGCGATGTAAAAAGAGGGACTCAATGGAACGCCGTGCATGGTTAAAGTCTGTGGCCGCAGGGGCCTCAATCGCGACAACGCCCCGCTTGCTCTTTGCTGAGCGATTGGACTGGCCCACTTGGCGAGGTCCCAGCAGAAACGGCGTTGTCGAAGGAGCTTGGCCAGATTCGCTGGATGAAAAGAGCTTGGTCCCGCTTTGGAGCCGTCCGCTGGGTGATAGCTATTCAGGTCCGATTGCGTCGGGCGACTTGGTCTTTACCACGGAGAGCAAGGCGGGGAGAGAATCGGTCTATGCGCTCTCGGTCATGGATGGTGAAGTCCGCTGGCAAGTTGAATGGAAAGGAACATTGAATGTTCCTTTTTTCGCTGCCCGAAACGGCAATTGGATTCGCGCCACTCCCGCCACGGATGGGAAAACCCTTTTCGTAGGCGGGATTCGCGATGTTTTGGTCGCTCTCGATACGGCGACGGGCGAGGAAAAGTGGCGAGTCGACTTCGCAGAGCGATTTGGCAAAGTACCTGACTTTGGCATGGTTTGCTCCCCGATTGTGGACGGGGCTCACCTCTATATCCAGGCCGGCAAAGGCCTGCACAAACTCCGGTGCGACGACGGCACCATCCTCTGGTCCTCTCTTCAAGATGCAGGGGATATGATGACCAGCGGAGCATTTTCGTCCCCGATCATTGGCGAATTGCACGGTGTACGCCAATTGCTCGTGCAGACTCGAACGTTCCTCGCGGGTGTGAATCTGGAGTCCGGGGAGCCCTACTGGAAATACGAAGTGGCCGCTTTTCGCGGAATGAACATTCTTACCCCCACTCTCTGGAAGAACGCTCTCTTTACCAGCAGTTACGGCGGTCGCTCGCTTTTGATCGACATCGAAGAAAACCGTTCTCCGAAGATTCGGTGGGAGAATAAAATTGAAGGCTACATGTCTTCGCCCGTGGTCCTCGGCAACTATCTCTACATGCACCTGAGAAACAAACGGTTTGCTTGCCTCGATTTATCCACAGGCAAGGAAGCTTGGATTTCCAAACCCTTTGGGGAGTATTGGAGTTTGGTCACCAACGGGGATCGGATTCTCGCGCTCGACCAAGACGGAACGCTCCGATTGATTCAGCACAATCCATTGGAACTTCAAGTTCTTTCGGAACGAGCCTTAACCACCAACGAGGAAGAAGCTTGGGCTCACGTCGGTCTTCTCCAAGGAAAAGTGATGGTTCGGTCTCAAAAGGGAATGACCGTGTACAGCTGGTCCTAAGTTGGTTCTCCTAAAACGAGATCTCATTCTTCCCTGGCTCGGCCTCGAGTTTTCCCGAGGAGCGGATTGCAAAAAATCTTTCGGAACTCTCTCTCAACGGCTGGGTTAAGCACTCTATCCCCTCAACGCATCCAGTCTCATAGGGGTTAGAGCTTGCACTTTCGGATTTTCGAAGAGAGGTAGGCTCTGGTTGCGATCCTCTTTTCTTATCCTTTGCCTCATGGATCCCAACCCGACAACGGAATGCGGGGAGTGTTACGCGCTCCCTGCGGCTGCAAACTACCTGTCGCCAGGGTTGGCACACGGGGGGCACGACGGAAAGCGGGCGATTGAACTCAAGTTTTTATTGCCTTGGGATTTAGCCAATCGACTTCGCGAGCGTGCGCGCAACGAACTGCAAACCGATCCGTTCGCTGATCGAAAAACAGGGCGATACAAAGTCTGCAGTCTCTATTTGGATACCGTCGCGTTCGACATTTTTCATCGCACCTCGGTAACCGACGGCAACAAGTTTCGATTCCGGCGTTACAACGAGGATCAGGAGCTGTTTCTCGAGCGTAAACGCCGCCAGAAAGGTGTCGTCACGAAACATCGGGATCTCATTCCGCTCGATGCTTTGGATCAATCTTCGACCCTATCGTCCCCGATTTGGGATGAGGCTCAATCCTTTGGCTTGGTCCCGAGCTGCGCGGTGGAGTACGAGCGTGAAGCATACATTAGTGAACAAACGGAGCCGCCTTTCCGAGTTACGATCGACAATCGTCTCGGGACGCATCGATTCCATCGAGCAGATTGGTTGGAATTGTCGGCGTTTCTCCATAGAAACCGAACGGAGGGAGAATTGCCTAGCACGGATTGCATTCAGCCAATGGTACCTGGGTATTCGGTGGTGGAATTCAAGTTCACCGATGCGTTGCCCGTTCACCTGAAACGGTGGGTGGAAGACTTTCAAATCGCACCCGTGAAATTCTCGAAGTACCGAACGGCGTTAAGCGACCCCAACGAATGGGTTCAAACAAGAGACGGAGCAGTGGCATGAACGAGTGGATCCATGGGCTCTTTGAATCGAATGAAGGGGAAATGGCCAGCGGTCTATCTCTGGCGATTCGATTTATCTGTTCCACCCTATTGGGGTGGACCGTTGCTGAAGTTTATCGCCTCACCAAGCATCGATCTCAGAATCACTACGATCGATCGATGTACGTAACACTCGTTCTGCTCACGGTGTTGATCTGTATGGTGACAACGGTGGTGGGAAATTCGGTGGCGCGCGCCTTTTCACTCGCGGGAGCGCTCGCAATCGTTCGATTCCGCACCGTTGTTGAGGACACTCGAGACACTGCCTTCGTGATCTTTGCTGTTGTCGTAGGCATGGCGATTGGATGTTCCCAATGGAACGTTCCCTTGATCGGCATTCCGATCGTCAGTCTCGCAGCCGTGGGGTTGCACATGCCATGGTGGGCGAAACCTGGCATGCGAGGGCGAGGGGGTCGGACATCGGAACGTTATAGGATTCGATTGAGATTGGGATTGGGAATCGAACTGCGTGGAGTTATCCAGGACGCGATCGATCAGGCGGTCACTTCTCAGCGAATCGTTGAGATTACGACCATCAAACAAGGAGCTGCGATCGAAATCCTGTACGACGTCGAGTGGAGCGATCTCGTCGACCCACTCGATTGGGTCAATCGGATCAACCGGCTCCAAGGTGTTCAGTCCGTAGCCCTGGAGAGACCCGACGCCGTCGACTCAACGAGCTGATATCAGGACGCCAAGGCTATTCACACTATTGCATCCAATGCGAGCGTCCTCGCGGACTCCCGCCTCTAGGAGTACTTCTCATCTTTACAACGAGGAATCTAGGATGAAGTTCTATTTACGCTGGGTGATCGGAACGATTGCGTGCACCGGAGCCGCAGCCAGCTTCTTCGCATATCCACAGCTCCCAACCTTTGGCCAGCCACCGGGCATGGGAAGGAATATGCCGGGCCCTCCGGGTCGAGGATTGGATGATTCCTGGCTCGCAATGCTGGAGATGGAGGAAGTCCGCAAAGAGATCAAGCTGGAAGATTCTAAAAAGCAGCAGCTGGAGGCGATCCAAAGCGATCATCGGCAAGCGATCGAGAAGGCAATGGGTGAAGTTGATTTTGCCGCGTTGCCAGAGTTGGAACCAAATCAACGCGACGAAGCATTGGGGAAATTGCGTGAACAAACCGAAAGGATCCAACGGGAATCCGATGAAAAACTAAGAGAGATTCTCAGCGTTCCGCAAAGGGAAAGACTGACCCAATTGCAAGTGCGACGAAAGGGAATTCGTGCTTGGGCGGAAAAGGAGCTTCACGATCAGCTGCAGCTCACGGGGCCCCAGCGCGAGAGCCTTCGAGAACTGCTGGAACCTCTGGGAATTCCCTTTCAAGATTCGCGACGCGAGAACGAAGGGCCCGGTTGGTTCGGCGGTCTCTTTGGAGGGCCACCGCGGCGACCGGGTGGGTTTGGTCCCCCAGGATTCGGGCCTCCCGAGTTTGGACCAGGCGGGTTTGGGCCCGGGGGACCCGAAGGGAACCTGCAGAGCGAAACCGAAGCAAAGATCCTCGCACTTCTCGATGAAAAGCAAAAGCGTGATTGGAACAAGATCGCTGGCGAGACGTTTTCCTTTCCCGCCCCTCCCTTTCGGATGGGAGGGGGCCCCATGTCCGAATCTCGCCCCTTGGTCGCTCAGTTTGATAAGAACGGAAACGAACGGCTGGAGCGCGCCGAACGGGACGAAGCCCGCGCGTTTCTCAAGAAGCAACCCAATCGCGGAGGCCCCGGAGGACCGAGAGGTCCGGGTGGGCGCGGTGGACCCGGTGGACCTGGCGGACCTGGTTTTGGGCCTCCCGGTCGGCGTGGAACCGAGCCGTCTTCTCCCGGCCCTCGCATCTCGCTCGAGGATGTGAAGGTTTATCCGGCCGAACCGCTGTATACGGACAAAGTGATACGGACGCTATTCCTAACCTTCGAAGGGAATGACTGGGAGGAAGAGCTAGCCGATTTCAACAATACGGACGTGGATGTCCCCGCCGATCTCGTTGTGGACGGAAATCGATACCCGCAGGTAGGGGTCCATTTTCGGGGGATGTCTTCCTTTGGGATGGTCCCTGCGGGAAGCAAGCGATCGCTCAACTTGTCACTCGATTTCGCCGATCAAGACCAACGTCTTTATGGTCGCAAAACCCTTAATTTGCTCAACGCCCACGAGGATCCCAGTTTTTTACGAACCATCCTCTATCTGGAAGCAGCACAGAAGTACGCGCTGGCACCGGTCGCCAATTTCGTCCATGTCGTGATCAATGGCGAAAGTTGGGGGCTGTATGTCAATGCGGAACAGTTCAATAAGGAGTTCATCGAAGCCCGTTTCTCCGATGCGAAAGGGGCTCGATGGAAAGTGCCGGGGAGCCCTGGCGGGCGTGGGGGACTCGAATACTTTGGTGACGAACTCGACGCTTACAAACGAACCTACCAGATCAAGAGCAAAGATCGCAAAGAGGATTGGGACGCACTGGTCGAACTCTGTAAAACTCTCAACACCACACCCGTGGAGGATCTGCCTGCGAAGATTGAACCGATATTGAATGTCGAAGGGGTCCTTCATTTCCTGGCTCTCGACATCGGCCTCGTCAACAACGATGGTTACTGGACGCGCGCGAGCGACTACTCTCTCTATCGCGACAGCCAAGGAGTCTTCCATGTCGCGATTCACGATGCAAACGAAACGCTGAAGCCTGCGATGGGGCCCGGCATGGGGGGGCCCGGCATGGGCGGTCCTGGCATGGGCGGTCCTGGCATGGGCGGTCCCGGGAGACCAAATCGAAGAGGCGGGGATCGTGAACCCGGACCACGTGGGGGAGCCATGCGATCTCCCGTGGAGTTGGATCCGCTTACCGGGCTGGATGACAGCTCAAAACCTTTGCGTAGTAAACTGCTCGCTGTACCGAAGTATCGGGCTCGATACTTGGAGATCCTCGCGAAGATCAACGAAGAAATACTCGGGGGAGATTTCTTGCAATCGCGCATCGAACATTACGTGCCGATGATCGACCCGTATGTCCAGCAGGATACGCGCAAACTGGAGTCGTATGAAGCATTTCGAAAAGCCGTTGCGACCGAGTCTTCTGGTCGAATCGATGGCCGCGATATGTCGATTCTCGACTTTGCCAAAGCGCGTTACGAGTACTTGAAGAAGGCCCTCGCTGCGCCAACCGCAGCGAGGTAAAGGCTCTGGGTCTCCCGAGAGAGGTAGACATTCCGCTGTTTAAAGCTTCGGTAGCACGGACGCTTCCGGAGCGACTTGGGCGAGATTGCCAGGGATCTCCGCGTCTACTTCTTGAAGTGCCCAGCGCAGTCCCCCGATGAAGATGGATTCGAACACGGGGTTTGCCCACACGTCCTCGCGGTGTCCCATGGAGGTGTAAAAGACCCGACCCTTGCCGTGCTTGCGCGCCCAAGTTGCTGGATAAGGAGGTCGGTCGTAATCCTTGTCTTGCATCCCTTTCGTTTCTTGAACGAGGATGACGTGCATATCGGGATTGAAGTTCTTGAGCGAATACCACTCTTCGTGCAATGTGAACTCGTCTCCGGCCTTGTCCAATCCTGGGAAGTTTTTGCTGGTAACGCGCATGGTTGCGTTTTGTTGACGGCCGTGGCGAATGAACTCTCCTCCGATCATCTGAATGTAGGGATCGATCTCAGCAGATGCCTTGGTGCGATCGCCGGGACTGTGGAACGTGTCCGAGGCGCAGTGGCTTCCTATAAAGCCTTTGCCGGCTGCGATGGCCTCCAGGAAATTCTTTTTTCCTTGTGCGGTCATCGGAGGTTCTTTGTCCCCACCCGGCTTGGTGAGGTCTTCCGTGGTGTAGAAGAGAAACCCATCAAATGCTTCATAGTCCTTATCGAAGATGCGACCATCCTTGGTGCTGGTAACTTCGAAGCCATACTTCTTGGCAAACTCGTCCATCATTCGTTCTGCATAGGATGGGGCACCGTTATTGCGTTTCACGACCGAGTGCTCGAAGCCCGCGCTGCGGCAGTAGAAAAGGAGTTTCTTCGGAGCAGGCTTCGCAGCGCTGGCCAAGCTGGGGGCCGCGAGCAGAGCGCCCGAAACGATCGCCGATTGTTGGATCCAAGAACGACGGGAAACCAAGGGGTGAGATGGATTCACAGGTGTTGCCTCTTCGGTGGCAGGGAGGAAAGATGGGAAATAGGACGCCTCCATTCTAGCCAGATTTTCCTGCCGTTAGGTAGATGGCATTCCACGGGAACGCATCGATTACAAAGTTCGGCAAAACCCCATCAAGCCGACGCCTTGCGGGTAAAGCGATCGGCAATTCGCTGGCAGACGTAATAGAAAACCGGTGTGAAGAAAATCGCGAGCACGGTGGAGGTGATCATGCCACCGCAAACAGCCGTTCCGAGCGCTCGGCGACTGGCTGCTGCCGCTCCTTCCGCAAATACAAGGGGTAGCACCCCTAATATAAACGCAATGGAGGTCATCAAGATCGGTCGAAATCGTGTGCGAGATCCTTCGATGGCTGCATCCCAAGCCGACTTGCCCGACTCGTGAAGCTCCCGTGCGAATTCGACAATCAGGATCGCGTTCTTGCTCGCCAGAGCGATGATCAACACGATTCCAATCTGCACGTACACATTGTTATCCATCCCCGCCCACCAAATAGCCGCTACCGTGCCTAGCAGTCCCAATGGAACGACGAGCACTACCGCGATCGGTAAAATCCAGCTCTCGTACAGGAACGAGAGGATGAGATAGACGAGCAATACGGCCAAACCGAAAATATAGATCTCTTCCCCTTTGCTATTCTTTTCTTGCAGGGAAACACCGCTCCAATCAAAGCCGATCGCATCCGAGAATGATTCGCTCGCGAGCTGCTCCATCTTTTGCAATGCTTGGCCCGAACTGCTTCCGGGGGTTGCGGAGCCCGTAATGGTCGCGGAAGGATAAAGGTTGAATCGTCGAACAATCTGGGCTCCGAATGAGTCTTTCAGATTCATTACGCTCCCGAGCGAGACCATCTCTCCCTTGGTATTGCGAACTTTTAGTTTACGAATGTCGTCGACATTGTCACGGTATTCTTCATCAGCTTGAACGGTCACCCGATAGGTTCGACCGTAGAGATTGAAATCATTGACGTAAGCCGAACCGAGCGCGGCCTGCATGGTGCTAAACAAATCTCCAATTGGAACTTGCATCGACATCACGCGAGCTCGGTCGATGTCGGCGAAGATCTGAGGCACCCCCGCGCGGAAGGTAGAATTCACGCGGGCGAGCTCCGGTTGTTTCTGAGCTTCGGCGACGAGCTTGTTCACCGCTGCTTGCAGTTCTACCAACCCGACTCCGCCTCGATCCTCTACCTGCATTTCGAATCCGCCACCGACGCCGAGCCCCTGAATTGCGGGTGGTGTAATGACCAGAATGAAAGCCTCTTTGATCGCACCCAATCGGCCCATTAAATTCTCGACAATGCGCTCTTGGGAAAGCTCTTCGGTTGTCCGCTCCTCCCATGGCAAGGTTCGAATGAAAACCGTGGCCGCGTTCGAGGATTGGCTCCCCTCCAAGAGCGAGGTTCCACCAAGCGTGAACCACGTTTCCACCCCTTCGGTCTCGGCGAGGATTGCGTTGATCTGCTCGATCACTTCTTTCGTTCGAGATTGAGAGGCTGCGTCCGGAAGCTGGATCGCTGTAATCAAGTAGCCTTGGTCCTCGGAAGGGAGGAATCCAGTTGGCATTTTGGCATACCACCATACGGTACCGCCGATGAGGATCGCAAACGCCACGAGGGTGGCTGGCCAAGCTCTCAACACACCTTTCAAAAAGAAGATATACCAACCCTCGACCCAACGAAAGGAAGTGTTGAACCATCTCGCTAGGAAGAACTTCTTTCCTTTCGCAGGTTTCAACCATGTCGCGCATTGTGCGGGCTTAAGCGTGAGCGCGTTGATCGCGCTGATCAGAGCCGTTGCGGCGATGGTCAGTGCGAATTGGCGATACAATTCGCCGGTGATTCCACCCAAAAAGATGGTAGGGACAAAGACGGCGAGCAAGACGGCAGTGATCCCGATAACCGGACCCGTTACCTCGCGCATCGCGCGCTCGGTGGCCTGCTTGGGGGCTTCCCCGTTTTCAATGTGATGGGCCGCGTTCTCCACGATCACAATCGCATCGTCGACCACGATTCCGATGGCCAAAACGAGCCCAAAGAGAGTGAGGAGGTTGATGGAGAAACCCAAGAATGGCATCGCGGCGAAGGCGCCGATGATGGTAACGGGGACCGTGGTAGCAGGGATTAATACCGCTCGCCAATCCTGGAGGAAGACCAGGATCACGACAAGGACGAGGATGCCTGCCTCGGCTAAGGTTTTATAAACTTCATGAATCGCTGCCGAGACAAAGGTGGTCGTATCGAAGGGAATATCGTACTCCATTCCTTTGGGGAACGACTGTGCGAGTTTGTCCATGGCTTCTCGAACACGATCCGCTACCTGGAGCGCGTTGGCACCGGGTAGCTGGTAAATTAGAACGCTCGCGGAATCAATGCCTCCACGCTGTGCGAACGAATCGTAGGACTGGGCTCCGATCTCCACTCTCGCGACATCGCGAAGGTAGGTAAGCGAACCATCCTCCGAGAATTTGATAATGACATTTTCGAATTGCTCGGGATCGGTCAGTCTTCCCAGAGCGCTGATAGTGAGCTGGAAATCGGGTGCGTTTTCGTTAGGAGGTTGCCCGATCTGTCCCGCTGCAACTTGGATGTTCTGCTGTCGCAATTGGGCTAAAAGGTCTTGGAACGTCAAACCGCGAGCTTCGAGTCGTGTGGGATCGACCCAGATCCTCATGCTATACGCTCCGCTTCCGCTCACCGTCACTTCCCCAACCCCCGGGACGCGACTCAATTCATCGCGCAATCGAAGATTTGCGTAGTTGCTTAAGAAGAGGCTATCGAATGATTTGTCGGGAGAGATCAATGAAGCGACGAGAAGAATATTCGTCGACTGCTTCTTCACGCTCAATCCCTGCTGCCGGACTTCCGAGGGGAGGAGCGGTTCGGCGAGGGCCACGCGGTTTTGAACCAGTACCTGCGCTTGATCGAGATCCGTCCCGACTTCGAAGGTGACCGTCAGGGAGTAGGAACCGTTGGAGGAAGAAGTCGACGACATATAGAGCATCCGCTCCACGCCGTTGATCTGCTGCTCCACGACCGATGCGACGGTATCCGAGACGACTCGCGAGTTAGCTCCTGGATAATTTGCGGTGACTTGGATCGTAGGAGGAGTGATATTCGGATAGCGTTCTACCGGCAGATTTACAACCGCGACCAGTCCAAAGAGGACCGTCAAGATTGCGATGACATTGGCGGCGACGGGGCGCGATATGAAGTAGCTGGATATGCTCATTGACCGATTCGCTCCGTATTCAGCGGAGGAACCTCTTTCGAGGGACTGGGTTGAACCCGATCTTTAGGGCGGATCTTCTGCAATCCCTCATACACGACTTGCTCTCCAACCATCAGTCCTTCGCGGATGACAGAATAGGAACCATGCGTCGTGCCAACCTCCACGGTTCTTCGGTGCACGATGTTGTCTTGATCAACCACCATCAAGTACTTGCCCTGTTGGTCCATGGCCAGGCATTTCGTCGGTACGAGTACAGCCTCATAAGGAGCCGAGAACGGAACTCGGACCTTGCCGTAGAGTCCCGGAGTGAGGAGGCCTTGCTCGTTGGCGAATTCGGCTCGAATGAGGGTGTTACCTGTCCCAGGATCGGTCGTATTGTTTTGAAAATCGATACGTCCGTGATACGGAAACGTGGCGTCATTGGTCAGAGCGAGCGAAACGGGAATCGAACCCTCACTGGCTGCTGGTAATTTGCCAGCGCGAACCAAGTCTCGGTACTCCAAAAAAGAGGCTTCGTCGATATCGAAATAAACATGAATTGGGGCGACCGAAACGATAGTGGTGAGTAACGTCGTATCGGCCGTGACCACATTCTCCGGATTGATCAAAGAGCGACCTAGGATGCCCGCGATGGGGGCTTTGATCTGAGTGAATTCCAGGTCGAGCTCCGCTCGTTTTTCGGCAGCGAGGAGGGTTTGGTATTGTCCTTCGGACTCGTGAAGATTGGCTTTCGCAAGTTCTAAATCGGTATCGCTAATTGCATTCGATGGTTTTAGCTTTTCGAGTCGATTCAGTTCGCTCCGAAGTCGTTCCAGTTGCGCTTCGAGAGCGATGCGATTTCCGCGTGCTTGTTCCAGGGCGAACTGATAGGGTCTTGGGTCGATCTCGAACAAGGGAGTTCCTGCTTCGATTTTCTCCCCCTCTTTTGCTTGGACTATAAAGGGTTGGGTATAGGAGACCGCCCGAGTGAACCGATCGGTTGCAATGGATTGCGCCGAGGGTGCTAACGAGGTGGGGCGAGGCGAGCTGGGAAACCGATTCGGAGTTTGATTGAGGTATCCGCTTACACGCGGCCTAACTTCGACCGAGTGCGCGGGGGCGGTCCGCCCTGTGAAGTCCCGGTAATCCGTGACCTGTTTGACCTTGGCATCGATGGTATCGACGGGGGTGGAAGGCCTCTCCGGCATGGACGCCCCAGGAACGCCCGAACCTGGTTTCCCCAGTTTTCCTCCTGCTCCATGCCCACCGCAGCCTGTTATCGCCAGCGATGCTGCCAGAATCCCCACGCACGCTACACCAGCGATAGCCCGCTTCCATTTGCTTTCGGTTTCGTTCATCATTCCTCCGAATGTACACTGCACGGTGTAGTTTTTCTACGGCCTAGGGATTTTTTCCGGGGCGGTTACGAAGTCAAGCCCCCTCGGCTACAACATGGTCCTTCTCGAGATGGCGAGTTGGAAAGAATTTTTGTGATAGGAAGGGATCTTGGAGCGATGCAAACCGGTGAACGGCTAACCGACCGTAAGCGAGTCGATATCCTCTCCGCCGCCGTATCCTGTTTCTCTGAAATGGGTTTCGACAACACCAGTATGGATTTGATCGCGCAGCAGGCCGGAGTTTCGAAGCGAACGGTTTACAACCATTTTCCCAGTAAAGATCGCCTCTTCGAGGCGATTGTGTCGCAACTCAAAGACCATGCCGCTCGCGCGGTCCCTCTTTGCTACCGGTCGGACGAAACGCTGGAACGGCAACTGGAGCCCTTTTGCCTCGGCGTGATCGAATTCCACTGTCATCCGGATTCGCGGGTTCTCGGAAGAATCCTCATTTCCCGGTTTATCCGTAATCCACAGCTCGGGCATGAAATGTTTGGCAATACAAAAATCTTCGAAAATCTCCTCGTCCAATGGATCCAATCGGCCCAAAAGGACAAGCGTATTTTGGAAGGCGATGCGAACTTTGCTTCCAAACAACTACTGATGCTCGTAGAAGGATTCTGTGTTTGGCCCCAGCTCATCCTCAATGCAACAAACCCGTCCAAGCCGCAAAAGAAGAAAATCGCGAACGCCGCTGTCAAGATGTTTCTTCAGACCTACCGCGCACCATCCCGATAGCAACCGCTCAAGCTAGAGTGGAGTCGTTGACTTCACGTTACACGCGTGTTCCCTCAAGCCTTCCTATGCCCCAAGCCCCAGTCTTTTAGAACCCATGCGTACGATCCCAATCCCCACGGGGGATGTTTCTGAGCCGCCCGATAACTCCGCCAAGCAATTTGCTGAGGAACGGCGATTTCTCCAAGGTCCCAGCAGCCGGCGCGCCGAGCTGTTTCGATCGTTGAAGATCTTTCGAGAGATCATTCGCGGTTTTCGCTATCTCCACTTCGTAGGTCCCTGCGTGACCGTCTTTGGCTCCGCTCGATTCCCGGAGAACCATCGCTTCTACACGCAGGCACGGGAGATTGGAGCCGAATTGGCGCGAGCTGGCTTCACGGTCATGACCGGAGGCGGGCCGGGAATCATGGAAGCAGCCAATCGCGGAGCTAAAGATGTGCAAGGCCGAAGTGTGGGATGCAATATCGTTCTCCCTCACGAACAAAACCCGAACCCCTACCTCGATCTCTTTGTCGAATTCGATTACTTCTTCGTTCGCAAACTGATGTTGGCGAAATACTCCTACGCGTTCGTCGCCTGTCCAGGTGGGTTTGGTACGCTCGATGAACTCTTTGAAATCGCCACGTTGGTGCAAACCACAAAAGTCAAAGCCTTTCCCATCATTCTCGCAGGCGTCGAGTACTGGACTCCGATGCTGGATTTCCTGAGACAGACGATGCTCGCCAATGGAACGATCGATGCAGCGGATATTGACCGATTTATCATTACCGACTCAGCCCAAGAGATCGCAGAACGCATCAGCCATTCCGCTCGGACTACGTTCGGTCTGCAACACGGAGTTCCGCGGCCTCGCTGGTGGCTGGGCGAAACCGACCCGATTGCTTACGCACGCAAATTGAAACCGATCGCTGTACCGAAGTCCTGATGGGATTTGTTATGCTAGGAGCGAGGCGCCAAACTGTTCCTTGCATCGGCTCACAACCTGCTGGATTACTTCATCGGCTTGGGAACTGGTCAGCGTTTCCGTCGCGCTCTGCAGCTGGAGGCTAAACAGAATCCGCTTCTTCCCTTCGCCATCTTTCTTCGTGTCGCGATAAACCTCTTGGAACGCAATTCCGACACATAAGGGGCCTGCTGCATGTCGAACGGCTTGTTCCAGTTCGAGCCATCGCAAAGGCTCGTCGACGATCAGATTCAAGTCTCGGTCGACGGCAGGGAACGGAACGATCCCCTGCAACCGAGGAACTTCCCGCGCCCGAGTCAAAAGCCGATCCAGGTTTAGCTCGCCCACTCCTACCGCCGCGTCGAGCTTCATTCCGTCCGCAATCGATCGCGATACGATTCCTGCCCAGGCGAGCGCATGTCCGTCGAGTGTCCACTGCACCCCCGATTCAGCTTGGAGGAACGGCCACGAAACCACTTCCTTTTGAATCTGCTTTTCGAACAGATCCCAACCGCAGACGCGCCCGATCACCTCCTCAAAGAGACCGACCACCTCCCGTAAATCAACTCCACCGAGTACACCCAAATGGAATTGTTCCTTGGGCAGGCCCGCGGTCACTGGCAAGTAAACGTTAGAGGTTTCGAAAAGGTGCACGTCCTTGTTCGACTGCTGTTGGTTGTGGAGTCTCGAACCGATCAAACTAGGAACCAGCGATCGGCGAAGTTGGCTGGCGCCCTCCAACAATGGCACGACCGTAGCCAGCGGAGCAATCTCCGTCCAAGGCGAAATCGAGGAGGCGGGCGATTTGGATATCAAGCTCGGAGTCATCGCCTCGGAAAAACCAAACCCGCAGCAAACGTTGCGAACGGTCTGCATCATCGTGTCCTTGGGCCTCCGAGCGCTGGCCACCATCGGTACTACCGCATCCTCCGGAATCTTGTCGTAGCCGTAGATGCGGGCGACCTCTTCGATCAAATCGATTTCGCGGGTCAGATCCATTCGGTAGGAAGGAGGCAATACTGCGGCTGTTCCCGAAGACTCGCTTTGGACGACCGAACACCCCAATCGCTTGAGAATGTCCACCGACGTTGTCCACGGTACTTCAATCCCTAAAACCTTCGCGATGCGCTCTTCTCGCAGAGTTATCTCGGGAACCGAGCGCCCCGGGCGACCCGTGTCGACCGAGCCCAATTGAAGCGTTCCCCCTGCAAGTTTCAGAATGAGCTCGCAGCAACGCTTCGAAGCCCATTCGAGTTGCTCTGCGTCGACGCGTCGCTCGTATCGATGGGAGGCGGGCGAGTGAAGCTTGAGTTTGCGAGCCGTTCGCCGAATAGCCATCGGAACGAAATCGGCTGCTTCGAGCAAAACATCTACGGTTTGTTCGGTGACTTCGCTATCGACGCCACCCATCACCCCCCCCAGGGCGACCGGTCGTTCGCTATCGGCGATGACGACCATATCCTGGTCGAGGGAATAGGTTTTGTGATCGATTGCCACAAAGGTCTCTTTGGGCTCTGCTCTGCGAACGATGATATGGCCGCCCCGAATCTGTGCGAAGTCGAAGGCGTGCAGAGGCTGGCCGCATTCAAACATCACGTAGTTGGTCGCGTCGACAACGTTGTTGATCGATTTGACACCGATGGCGCGCAGTCGCTTTTGCAACCATTCAGGACTAGGACCAACATTCACTCCGCGTATCAATCGACCGATGTAGCGTGGACATCCCTCGGGGAATTGGTTGGTAATACGCAATTGTTCCGAGACCGCGGAGCCACTCTCCGAGGGGTTGGGTTGGGGGATCCGGAGCGTTTGCGACAGGAGCACGGCGGCTTCCCTGGCGATTCCAATGTGCCCGAGACAGTCACCGCGATTGCTCGTTACCTCTAAGTCGATCACTGGAACACCTTCGATCAACTCGGTGCTCTCGTGATTCAATCCGGTCAATGCCCATCGCGTCGCCATCTCATCATGATCCACGGTGAGATCGACGTAGTCCGACAACCATTCCCAAGATACCAGCATGGCGAATTCACTTCTCTCAAAAAGACGATCTACGACGCGAACTGACGAAGGAAACGGACGTCGCTTCGATATAAATCGCGAATGTCGGTAATGCCGAAACGTCGCATGCAGAGACGTTCCACTCCCAGTCCAAAGGCAAAACCTGAGTACTGCTCGGGATCGATATTCAAATGAGCGAATACATTCGGATCGACCATCCCTGCTCCCCCGAATTCGATCCATTGCCCGTTCCACCAATAATCCACTTCTACGCTGGGCTCGGTGAAGGGAAAGAACGAGGGTCGGAACCGCACATTGACATCACTACCGAGATAGCTAGTCGCAAAGAGCCTCAGTACGCTTTTGAGCTGCGCCATGGTCACATGCTTATCGACCCACAACCCTTCCATTTGATGGAACATGGGGAAGTGGGTAGCGTCGGGCGCATCCGGACGGTAAACCCGGCCCAACGAAATGATTCGCAATGGAAGCGGTTGGCTTTCCATAACACGGATCTGCACGGTGCTCGTCTGGCTTCGAAGCAGCATCGCATCGTGGTCAGAAGCGGCTTGTTTGTTGGCGGTCGCTAGATAGAAATTGTCGAGCGGATCGCGAGCGGGGTGATCTTCTGGGATATTAAGCGCGACGAAGTTGTGCCATGTGTCTTCAATTTCGGGACCTTCTGTAACCGAAAATCCCAGTCGCCCCATAATCTCCTTGAGATGCTCAATCGTCTGAGTGATGGGGTGCAATTGCCCCAACCGAGGCCGTAGTCCTGGTAGGGTGGGGTCCAATTTGGGGCCAGAAGGGTGAGTGCTGGCGTTTCCACCTAGCCCTGTTGCAGCGGCATCCAGTGCCGCTTGGATCGTGTCGCGAACCTCATTGAATCGCTTCCCTGCGGCTGGTTTGTCGGGAACTTCTACAGAAGCCAATAGCTTTTGGACGCTTTTGAGAGCGCCGTTCTTTGCCCCGACGAATTTCACGCGCAGAGCTTCTAACGTCTCCGTGCTGTCAACGGATGCAAGACTTCGCGTGGCATCCTCGACCAATTCATCCAGGGCTGCCAAGAAACGACTCAACGACATAACTCGCTCCAATTTGGAGATCGCCGAAGACTATGAAAAACGAGGGTCAGAAAAGTGCTGACCCAAAAAACAAACGGCCCTACCAGGGGGCCGTTTCGTGAATCTCCATCAGCGCTGGAATGCCGACTCGCGAGCGACAGGAATATCGACATTCCTGTTCGCAGAACGGCAGTCCGCTCAGATAAACTGCTAGCTGATGCCGAGAGCGCTCTTAGCGGCCGCTACGACCACAGCAAAACCTGCTGGATCGTGGATCGCCATATCGGAGAGAATCTTTCGATCCAGCTCAATATTCGCCTTGTTCAGACCGTCGATCAGCTGACTATATCGCAGATCGTGCATCCGAGCCGCCGCATTCAATCGAATGATCCAAAGTCGGCGGAAATCACGGCGCTTGCGGCGGCGATCCCGGTACGCAAACTTGCCAGCTCGGTAGAGCGTTTCCTTTGCAGTACGATACAGCCTGCGGCGACCGCCGACGTACCCTTCTGCTCGCTGGAATAAACGACGCTTCGCCTGCCTACGGGCAGAACCTTTTCTTGTTCTCATTTTTATGCAACTCGGTTGCTAAAGTGCCTCAGGTCAACGCAAACGTCTGAGCAATTCTCAGCTTCGGCGGCCCGTCGCGACGGTCTGCGTTCGTTCAATACCCAAACACCAGGATGGAAATAGGGCCTTGGATTTACAGAATTTCAAGGAAACTCGAAGGAAATGCTGCGACGCGGTAACGTGCCCACGCCGGTGCGATACTAGTAGCTGTATCCGCGGAGCGCTTCCTGAATCGCCTTCTCGAACTGAGGCTCGAGAACCTTCGTCCCTCGCAATTGTCGGATTTTCTTGGCCGATTTGCTGATGGCCAAGTGGCTGGTTCCAGCCTTGCGGTGCTTTGCCTTACCATTGGCGGAAAGGCGGAATCGCTTGCGTGTGGACTTGTGTGTTTTTTGTTTTGTCATGATTGAGTGGTCCTTCGGATTTTCGAGGGCCCAGAGTTTAACGAGGGTCTAAAAATCGTCCAAGGGTAAAGGGATGCCAAAAATCGCGATTTCAACAAGTTTTCCGGAAGATTCCCTTGGACGGTCAGAAGGGCGGTCGGATTTTTCGCCAGGTTTATCCATGTTGCTTTGAGGGTGACCATCTCCTACTATGCACTACAAGATGAGGGCACAAATCCTACCCGTCCTCTCTAAACTACCTACCATGGACTCCCCGGGGCGAAGAAGAATGCGCAAGCAAGCGGATTGGAAGGCACGGATTTTTGCAAGGGCGACGATCGCTGGGTTGCTGGTCAGCGGGACTTGTTTTTCGGTCCCCGCGATATCCGTCGCGGAAGAATTGCCGAGAGTCGCCGCCGTGGAGGAACCGCCAGCGAACACGGCCATGATCGTTCGCATGGTAAAGGGATTGGTCGAGAACGAGCATATCTCCCACCCCCAATTCAATGACGAAATGTCGATTCGCGGTTTCGACTTGTTCCTCCGCAATGTCGATCCGCTCAAGATGTATTTCATCCAACCCGACATCGACGAGTTCTTGGTCTATCGCGACAAACTGGACGATTTGATCCGGGTCAACAATGTCGCATTTGCATACAAAGTCTACAAACGCTATCTGACTCGCCTCGATGAGATGATGCCTTACATCCACGAGCAGATCGATGCAGATCACGACTTCAACGTCGACGAAACGATTCTTGCCGATGCCAAAGAGATTCCTTGGGCGGCCAACGAAGCCGAACTGAAGGATCGTATTCGAAAAACAATCAAGCTGAACATCTTGTCCCTCAAAGCGGACGACAAGACGCTGGAGCAAGCTCGTGAGACGCTGCACAAACGCTATCGCACGCTGTACTTGGCCAAGTCGCAGACCGACGTCGATGAATTGTTGGAAATCTATCTGACCTCCCTCACCAATGCCTTGGATCCGCACACCACCTACATGTCGCCGCGCGAACAAGAGGACTTCGGGGTTCACTTGAAGCTCGAATTCACGGGCATCGGTGCAACCCTTCGTCCCGACGATGGACAGACGGTTGTCGAAAACATTGTTACGGGTGGGGCTGCGGACCGGGATGGACGGCTCAAGGTAGGGGATCATATCGTCGGCGTTTCGCAGGACGAGAGCTCGCCAGTTGTCGAAACATCGGACATGAAACTGCAAGACGTCGTCTCGCTGATTCGTGGCCCGAAAGGAACGCGCGTCCGCCTCCACGTGAAACCCGGCGGGACCGGCGCAACGCAAATTTATGAGATCACTCGCGACTTGATCAAACTCGAAGACGAGGCAGCGCGCGGCGAAATCATCGAACACGGTATGCGTCCCGATGGAGGGAAGTATCGGATCGGCTACATCAACCTCCCGAGCTTCTACCTCGATATGGATGCAGCTCGCCGAAATGTTCGGAACTATCGAAGCACGCGCCGCGACCTGACCAACATCATCAACGACTTCAAACAAAAAGGGATCGATGCCATCGTTCTCGATTTGAGCAAGAATGGTGGCGGATCTCTCCAAGAAGCCATCGCCGTGACCGGCCTGTTCATCGAACGGGGACCTGTTGTCCAAGTGAAGTCCCCTGGTGGCGATGTCGAATCGCTCGATGACACCGATAGCAGCATGATCTGGACGGGACCCCTCGTGGTAAAGATCAGCCAGATGAGTGCGAGCGCTAGCGAGATCTTTGCAGGAGCAATCCAGGACTACGATCGAGGATTGATCGTCGGTGATCCCAAGACGCATGGTAAAGGAACGGTTCAGACCCTCCGCGACCTCGCTCAAGAGTGGAGTATCGGTGGATCCAAATCCTACGGCGGCTTAAAACTGACTATCCAACAGTTTTATCTCCCCAACGGAAAATCAACCCAACTCGATGGGGTTGCGTCCGATGTGGTTCTCCCCTCGATCACCGCCAAGCTCGACATTTCCGAATCGGACTTGGACTATCCGCTCCCGGCGGACAAAGTCGCCGCCAAGGTTCATAAGCACTACAAAATGACCGACCCGGCGATGAAGGTGGCGTTGCAAAATGCAGCCAACGATCGAGTCGCGAAGAACCCCGAGTTCGAAAAGCTTTTGGCTCGAATCGATTCCTACGTCCGCCAAAAAGAAGAAAAGACCATTTCCTTGAAAGAGTCGGATTACATGGCTCGACGCAAAGAACTGAACTCCGAAAAGGTGGAAGAGGAGCAGATCATTGCGAAGGAAGAGAAAGGGAAGATCTTCTATAAGAACTTCTATAACGAAGAAGTTCTGAACGTCACCCAAGATTATGTCGAAGCACTCCGTCGCAACAACAAAATCGTAGCGAAGTAGATCGTAGCGAAGTAGATCGTCGGGGCCATTCCCCCGGCGGTCATGCACTACGGTTTGGGGGCGCGACAGTGGCGACCTTTTGGCATGGATACAGTGCCAGTGGTTTACAACCCGAGAGAGCCTATGAGCGACGCTGCTCCGAAAACTTCAGTATCTAAGAAAACTCCCCTCTCGATCTGGATCGGGATGGGAGTTTTGCTTTTGGTGCCAGTCGCGAGATGGTCGCTCGAGGAAATCGATCATCAATATGCCAATATTGCAACCGCATTGTTGATCGCAGTGGGCGTGCTCGCTCTCACGATAGGAATCCTGAGGCGACTACCGTGGGTCGCAACAATCGTCTACTTGGTGACGGTGATTTTGGCCATCGCATTGTTTTCCCGTTACTTCGAGTTTCGAGGCTTTACCGGAGAGCTCGTCCCAACGTTCCGATGGCGTGCGCAGTCGATCCCGTCTGACCGGGAAGGCCTCGGACAGACGGGTCATGATGAAGCGGTCGAGCGTCTGAAGCCTTGGACGACGCACGCTCGATTCACCCAGTTTCTCGGTAATGATCGCAGCGGTAAAATCCAGTCACCTTCGATCGATTTGGATTGGCACGCGAAAGGGCCTACTCCTTTGTGGCGAGTCCAGGTGGCGGATGGCTGGTCGGGTATCACCGTTGCCGACGGGATGGTGTGGACCCTGCTTCAGGACCCAGCCGAGGAAGCCGTCGTTTGCTACGAGCTCGCAACAGGGCGGGAAAAGTGGCGAACCCGGTTTCCTGGACGGCATACGGAACCTATGGGTGGGACAGGTCCTCGCTCTACACCGACTTGGCAAGACGGTAAGCTTTGGATCCAAACCGCCGTTGGCATCGCGGCTTGCCTAGATGCGTCGCAGGGAACCATCGAGTGGCAAAAAGACTTGCTTCGAGAGGGGTTTGCCAGTCAATCTGAGTCGGAGCAATCCATCAAATGGGGACGCAGTGGTTCTCCGCTACTGGTGCAGTCTTCGGGGCAACTTTTGGTTATTTACCCGTTGGGTGGAAAGCCTGACACCGATCAGTCGGGTTCGCTCATCGCAATGGATGCCAGTTCGGGTGAAGTGAAGTGGAAAGGGGGAGCTGCTCAAATCGCATACGGTTCTCCCATGTTGATGAAACTCGCAGGGGTCGAACAGATCGTCGCGATTCACGAAGGCATCGTGGCTGGGCACTCCGTGGAGACGGGCGACGTTCTCTGGAGTTCACCCTGGGAGAGCCATTCCAATGCGGACGCCTGTTCGTCGTCGCCTGTCGATTGCTCATCGGATCGCATCCTGCTCGGAAAAGGCTACGCTGCAGGATCGAAATTGATTCGCATTGGCAAGTCGCAAACCGATGGCCCTGCTTCTTGGTCGGCCGAAGACGTTTGGGCGAATCATCGGATTTTGAAAACCAAATTGACCAATGCCATTTATCACTCCGACCGCTTGTACGGTTTGAGCGATGGCATACTCGAGTGCGTCGAACCAGAAACGGGCAAGAGAATTTGGCGAGGAGGTCGATATGGGCAAGGCCAGTTGCTGATGGTGAATAACAGGCTGATGGTGACTTCGGAGGATGGGCGGTTGATCCTCGTAGAACCCGATCAAGGCAAGGAATTGCATGCGATCGATGTGCTCGATGGAGTTACATGGAATTATCCGGCGGTCGCAGGTCCCTTTATTCTCATGCGCAATGGCTCTGAAATGGTTTGTTTCTTCTCTCCCTCGGAGGAGGGGATCCAATCGAAATCGGTGCCGCCATGAGTTCGACGCCACCGAATGCCAGGTCGGGACTGAGATCGGAGACGTCGTATGTGCTGGGTATCGATCCCGGGCTCGCAGTGACGGGTTATGGGGTCATCCTATGGACACCCGGTCGTCCAAAATTGATTGAGGCAGGTGTGATTCGTGTCTCACGAAATCAATCCATGTCCAAGCGGCTACTGGAGCTGCACTGCGGAATATCGGAGGTGATCGAGAGCTATCCAATCGTTGCGGTTGCGATCGAGCAGCTCTATTCGCATTACGCGCGGCCTCGGACGGCGATCCTCATGGGGCACGCTCGCGGAGTACTGACTCTCGCGGCAGCCCAGAAGGGTATTTCGGTCCATTCTTACGAACCGACCAAGGTCAAGAAGCTTTTGACGGGCAACGGCCGCGCCCCCAAAGATCAGATGCAGCGCGCGGTTCAGATGCAATTCCAATTGAAAGCTCCTCCGGATCCCCCTGACGTGGCAGATGCTCTCGCCATCGCTCTGTGCCATTACTATGCTCAAGGCCCCATGGCAGAGATCATCACCAAGAGCAGGAAAACCAAGTGATCACGAAAATAACTGGCCAGCTGTTGAGCCTTTCTAACGACACCGCGACCCTTCACATTCCGCCATTCGAATACGAAGTCTCGATTCCCGAGTACACCCGCAGGCATTTGCAGGCCGACTTGGGGAAATCGATTTCCCTCCACACCTTGCATTACATCGATGGAAACGCAGCACAGGGGTCGCGTCTCACCCCGAAATTGGTCGGGTTTTTGACCACGATTGAACGCGACTTCTTTGAGCTCTTTTGTTCGGTCGATGGAGTTGGGGCAAAGAAAGCGCTTCGTGCCATGGTCCGTCCGGTGCAAGACACGGCGATCATGATTGAGCAGCAAGACGCCAAAGGGCTTTCCACTTTGCCCGGAATCGGAGCGGCGACGGCCGAGAAGATCATTGCGACCCTTCGTCGCAAAATGCCTCGCTTTGCACTTTTGGTCCGCCGAGAAATGCCCAACGCAGAGGTGCAAAAGCCCGGGGTTGTCGATGAAACGTTTGCCGCGTTGCTGGTGTTGGGACACGGTGAAGCCGATGCCCGTCGATTGATCGAACAAGCTCTCGCGACCGGTCAGAAATTCAAAGACACCGAGACCATGATACAAGCCATCTACCAACGCCAAGCAAACTCTCAGAAGTGACCATTCTCGGCGGGTAGGTCCTCGGCACTAACATTTCTTTTGCAATGAATACTATTCGTCGGTGTCGGCGATTAGTTCGCTCGGCTCGGAAGTGCTCGTTTGCGCGATGACCGGACGGATCGATTGAGCTGGATCTACTCGAACGATCTGGCCATCGAACATTTCGACAAATTGCTGAACGATGGGATTGGTCATCGCTTTGCGAATCAATTGGGATTGAGGAACACTCGGTCGGAACTCCTCGACAACGGGTGCCGGCGCTTTGCTCTCAACATGCGGGGCGACCTCATCGGTGAGAGTGAATTCAAGAACTGCTTCGACGCGGAATTGGTCAGCAAGAGAGCTTGTGAGCTTTCTGGAATTGTCCGCAGTTTGGAAATAATCGATCGCAAATCGACCTTCCTTGGCAACGAAAGCTCTCCATTTTCCTTTGTCAGCGACCTGGACACGGGTGATCATGTTGACGCATTCCACAATCAATCCACCGATCGATTGCGCTGCGGCTCGCAGTTGATGCAGGGGAGTGTCCGCGACGTTCGTATCGGAAGGATTTTTAGGAGTCGGTTCCCCCTCCTTCGACACGGACAGGGCTGCGGTTTGGTCGTTCGCTTGTGTCGCGGTCGTCGGCGAAGTCGCAGCGGCGGTCAGTGCGGCGGGTTTCTCGGTCCCGGGCGATGGTTCGTTTCTCGAAGGGAGCGTGGCTCCCGTTACGGTCTCATCTTTTTTTTTTGCTTCGGTCGATTCCGATGCTGCAGCGGAGGCAGGTTTTTGTTGCGAGGAACCTGTGCTTGGAACAACTGGCTGCGCTGGAGTTGCAGGCTTCGACGATCCTGCAGGAGGCGTTGGTAGTGCCGTCGTGGTATGAACGGGCGGCCGGGGGGGAGGGAGGGATTGCCCCGACGCCAGGGCCTTAACCAAGTCTGTGAGGGCCTGCAGATCTTGAAGCTGACAAATTTGGACGATGGCGATTTCGACGAGTACACGGCTCTGGACGCTGTGCCTCATCTTGACGATTGTTTCATCCAAAATCTGAATCGCAGCCATCAGCGAGGCGACGCCCCATTGTTGTCCCCAGGTTCGCAATGGCTCGAGACTGGATGGATTCGCGGTTTTGATAAGGTCGCTACCGCACCCGACCGTCACGACCATCATGTCCCGCAGATAACCAAGAAGTTGTTCGGCGAGCTGACCGACGTCGACTCCTTCTCCTGCTGCGACGTTCAATTCGTCGAGGGCTCCGGCCGCATCGCGTTGAATCATTTTGGATGCGAACGAAGCCAGTCTCGTTTCGTCGGCTGTTCCAAGCATCGCATGCACATCGGATACGGTGATCCGATTACCGCTAAAGCTGAGCAGTTGTTCCAGTAGGGACTGGCTGTCACGCATGGAGCCTGCAGCGCGGCGAGCGATGATCTGCAGTGCGGCTTCGTCTGCTTCGGTACCCTCGTTTTCGCAAATGTATTGAAGCCGCCCCAAAATCTGATCGGTATGAACGGGGGGGAAATCAAAACGTTGGCACCGGGACAATACCGTGATCGGCATCTTTTCTGGGTCCGTGGTGCAGAAGATGAACTTCACATGTCCAGGCGGTTCCTCCAGCGTCTTCAACAATGCGTTGAACGCCTGGGTTGTCAGCATGTGGACTTCGTCGATGATGTAGATCTTGTACGGAGATCGGCTGGGACGAACTGCAGCGTTGGCGCGGAGCTGTCGAATTTCATCGATCCCACGATTGCTCGCGCCATCGATCTCGATGACATCCATATCCTCACCCGAGTCGATCGCTTGGGCGATGTCGGATTGAGGGTCAAATTCTCCGTCAGCGCTCGCGGAAGCATTCAACGCCTTCGCGAAAATGCGGGCGGTACTGGTTTTTCCAACCCCCCTCGCCCCGGTAAAGAGATACGCATGTCCGACCCGGTTCGTATGGATGGCATTGAGCAGCGCCTGGGCTACCGTCGACTGCCCTACCAATTCGGAGAAGGTTTTCGGCCGGTACCTACGTGCGACGACCGTGTATTTCTGATTTCCGGTCGTAGCATCCAAGGGAGTTTCCATGTCTTACAATGTCCAGCGGGTAGTCGATCGCTTCCGGGGTTGAGTATACTCCGGTTACTCTGACGACAACAGCCATTCCCTCCGCTGCACTGAGGCCAGCTTGCTATGCACTCTCTATGTCTTACGACTCCATCTCGATCGCAGGCACTCAGTTGGACTTGCATTGTCTGGCTGGTCGCCCTGGGGTGGATTTCTTCCCCCGTCGCAGCGCAATCAACGGCACCTGCGGGGCTCTATTCACGCGAGAATTTGATAGCGTGGTGTATCGTTCCCTTCGACAGCAAAAAGCGAACACCTGCCGAGCGAGCCGAGATGCTGCAGGACCTGGGGATTCGAAAGTTCGCGTACGATTACCGGGCGGAGCACATACCTACTTTCGAAGAGGAAATCTCGCAAACACGAAAACACGGGATCGAAATCAGCGCTTGGTGGTTTCCCACCCAGCTCAACGATGAAGCCAAACACATTCTTTCGGTCATCTCCAAGAACAAGATTCATCCACAGCTGTGGGTGATGGGAGGAGGTGGCGCGAAGATGTCTGCGGAACAAGAAGCATCCTTTATCGAGTCCGAAAAGAAAAGGCTTCGGCCGATTGCGGACGCGGCTGCCGAGATTGGCTGCAAAGTGGGACTCTACAATCATGGTGGTTGGTTTGGGAAGCCAGAAAATATGGTGAAACTGCTTCGTGCCATCGATCGCCCGAACGTTGGGATCGTTTACAACCTGCATCATGCTCACGATGAACTCGATCGGCTTCCAGAAGTCCTCGAGCTTCTTGCTCCTCATTTGCTGGTACTCAATGTCAATGGCATGCAAACGGCCGGTGATCAAGTTGGAAAGAAGATTCTGGTCATAGGTGAAGGGGATCGCGATGTGGAGGTCTTCAAGGCTATCCAAAATTCAAAGTACCGCGGTCCTATCGGGATTCTCAATCACACGGACAACGACGCTCGCACTCAGCTCCAAGCGAATTTGGCGGGGCTCACAAAACTGACTTCGAAGCTGGCATCGGGGGAATCGAGCTCGAGCCTGGAACCGATGTGCATCTCGCTCGCTCAGGGAGAATCGCCCGAGCCCATCACCGCCGATGCCTTGTCGTGGCTCGCAGGGAGTTGGCGAGGCAAAGGACTCGGGGGAGAGTGTGTCGAGACCTGGAGCGAGCCGATCGCAGGCTCTCTAGTTGGGAGCTTTCTCTTCGCCGAGAATGGCAAACCCGTGTTCAGCGAGGTCTTCACGATTTCGCCATCAGGCCGTTCTGTCACCTTGAAGCTGAAGCACTTCGGAGCCGACATGGTCGGTTGGGAGGAAAAGGACAAGTATGTGGAGTTTCCATTTGTGAAGCGAATCGGCAATCGCTTTCACTTTGACGGCCTTACCTATATCCAGGTCTCCCCAACCCAAATGCAGGCAATCGTTCGCATGAAGCAAAAGGATGGAGCGTCGAAGGAATTGATGTTCGAATTCGAGCGTTCTAAGTGAGGAAAAGCCACCTCTAGGGCTCTTGGGTATTTGGAGAAATTCGAGAGAGTTTGTCGGTTATTCGGGTTCCCCTCAGGCTCGCCTCGTCTTCGGGTCGATGGACTTTTTAGATGCATCGATCCGAACCTATAGCCTCCGAATTCAAATTAGCTATGACGAAGCCAAGCATTTCCGCTTTCAACCGCCGAAACTGGATACTGGGTTGCATTGCCATGGGGGTAACCCAAGGGCGTGTGGTCTTCGCATCGGACGATAGCTCTGGCGTCGGAAATCGATTTCGTGTCCGTACCGTGATCAAGACGCACGGCGAAGTAAGACTGAAAAGTCAGATCGCAGATGCTACCAGCCGCAATGGGAAACCTTCCTCGGCCAAGACGGTTCCGATGCAGGCCACTACAAACCTCGACTACGAGGAAGATGTCTTGCTCAGCACTCCCCTCTCCGAAAGCAAAGCGTATCTACGAGTTGCCCAAGCGGAATCGGAAGTGCAAGTGGATCGGCACATCACGAAAACCAAACTGCGCGATACCTGCCTCGATATTGTTCGCCTCTGCAATGACCAAGGACTCTCGACTGCCTGTCTAGACAATCCACTTTTCGCGGCCGAGCGTGACTTGCTGGAACCCCCGATCAATTCGATGTTCCTCGACAAGATCACCACCAAGACGAAGGTGAAGATCAGTGACAAATGGCAGATGGACGAAGAGGCTGCCTGTCGACTTCTCGGACTCGATGCCATTCTCGAAGGTGAGATCACCGTCTGCTTGGTCGATGCAAACGACTCCACCGCTCAACTCGACCTCAAGGGAACTGTCTCGGGTTCGATCCGGCAAGTTGGTACGACGATCGTCTTGGACGCCAAAGCACAAGTCGACCGAAAGACCCATTCCGTCACGTGGTTCGCGGCCAACCTCGAAGAAACGCGCGACATCGGGGAGTACGAGCCTGGCTTCAAGGTTCTGGCTCAAGTTCAAATCCGCCGCGCTTCGATCGAGGAGCTCTCCAACAGCGAGTCTCTCGCGTCGATCGAATCCCGTATTCCGACGAAAGAGAACGCGGATCTCCTGCAATTCCAATCCGACTTGGGATATTACCGATTCCTCGCCAATCGAAAATGGACGACTTATCGAGATAATGGCGAAGAAGCAACGTTTCGTTACGTTATCGATAACCAACGCGTTGCGCAGTGCAATGTCACCAACATGGTGGACTTCGAGCCTGGTAAACAATTGAGCATGGAAGGCTTCGTAAGCGATGTGAAGAAGTCGCTCGAAGGCATGATGTCCGAGTTGCTGGAGTCTACGGAAAGTCTGACCTCCTCGAAGCTCCGAGCCATCAAGGTAACCTCGCGAGGAACGGTTCAGGGCGTGGACATCGTTTGGATCCACTACCACTTATCCAACGACAATGGCCGTCGTGCCGTCTTAGTCTTCATGCTCAATGCCGAGCAGATGGAAACATTTGCATCGGAAGACGCTCAGGTTGTGAGCACCTTTGAGCTGATCGACTGGCCGAAGAAGATCGATCGCAAAGCGTTGGAGGTTGCGACCGCCGAGAACGCAGAGTCATCCACTCGTTAATCTTCCAATACGCGAACACGCCTCCATACTTGGGTAGCCAATCCGTCGAGCGAGTCTCCAGGACCGCTCGACTCTCTAAAAGACCCAGCCGGTTCTAGGGCTGAAGCGACACCACTCCAGGGAACACATGTCCCGGTTTGGCAAGCTCGACGCTGTAAAGGCCAGTCCTGCACGTGGCAAACAGGGTCTTGTTGCCGGGCCCGCCGAATGCGCAGTTCGCAGGTTGTTCTGGCAATTGTATTATCCCCAGCAGCTTCCCTTGTGGCGAGACAACTTGAATCCCCAAATCGGTGGTCAAATAGAGATTCCCATCGACATCCACCGATAGACCGTCTCCACCTGAATTCGTTTTTCCTGCCGGCTGTTTGATCTCATAAAGAACCTTGCCGATACCTATCTTGCCTGGTGCGACGACTTCGTAGGCCATCAGTTCCTTCTGCATGCTCGGCAGAACATAAAGGGTCTTTTCATCGGGTGCTAGGATGATGCCGTTCGGTGCAGTCAATTGTTCGCCAAGCCGGGTTACGTCACCATTGGGCGATCGGTAGTAAAACGCTTCGACCTTTTGTGGCCAAGGTTCAGGGGCCGCATAACGAGGGTCGGTGAAATAAATTCCCCCCTGTTGATCGATGACCAAGTCATTGCATGCGTTGAAGCGATTGCCTCGGTACTTTCCCGAAAGCGTGGTAACCTTTTTCGAAGTGGTATCCACGGCAATGAGTTCACCGTCCATCCGGCAGCCAATCAAGGTCCCTTTCCCGTCTAGCATCAGCCCGTTGCACTTGCCTGAAGGCTCCAGAAAGACCTCGAGGCTTCCCTTCAAATCCGTTCGAAGGATTCGGTTGTTGGGGATGTCTGTAAAGTAAAGATATTTCTTGCCGTCGTAGGCAGGGCCTTCTGTGAATTGAAAACCGTCGTGAACCTTCGTTACAGGTCCAGCAGTTGGGAAATCCTGCGCTGAGCAGCTCGAGTGGGTCGATGCAAATGCACCGAGAAAGCACACGAGGAAGGGAATCGTCGATAGAAAAAATGCACGCATCGTCTAAGTCTTTGAGTGAGAGGATAAACACACAACTCCGTTTCAAGAAGAAGTATTCTACTCTCGGATCGAGCGATTCGCATTCGAGGATCGCAATCACTCCCCAGCCAAGTTCCAAGCAGCCGAAAACGACTGCATGGAACAGGCCTTTTAATCGAGGTTTCGCGCTACTATTTCATGCTGCAAGCCGAACCACTGCAAGCACCAGCTTCGGTGCACTCGGTGGTTGCGGGAACGCTGCAGCATTCCGCTTTTTCGGAGCAGCATGACGCTCCCTTTTCGCAGCAACCTGCTTTGTTGACGCAACAGTCGCATGCGCACGCTTCGCAAGTGCAGACGCCCGTTTCGCAGCAGCAGACGCCGCCCTCGCAGCATTGGGCGCAAACGCATTCCGCTTTGGCGGTCGAAATCGAACTCTTTTGGTTCGCTGCATAGGTCACACCTACGACGAGTACCAACGCGGCAAAACTAGCTACAAACCAACCTAAATTCATTTTGAACATCTGTGTAAATCCTGAACCAAAACTGTGTCAAACAATAGAAATGAAAATGCCGATCGATCTGCTCGATGTCAGCAATTCCATCGACACAATTCCGCCAGCCGCTCCGGCGGGCTCGTATTACAGATGGGAATCCCTTGGCGAGGAGCTGGAAAAGTTCCAGCTGAAAGGGCAATGGGTTCTTCGATCCAAACCGAAAGAAGGATCGGTGTCCAGGCTGTGCCATCATACGAGAAGGTCGCTAAAGGTTTGGACAACTTACATCGGCAACTCTCTTCACCATCCCATTGGCATGCACCGACGGGTGGCTTGGAGGCGTGACGCAGACAGCAAGAAGATGGGAACGCGTCGACCGAACAATCGCTTGATTCGTCGGTCGCGACATGGGCTGTTCGATGTTCTTCGGCTCGCCCTTCGTCCTGCACGCAGCACGTTTCGGCGCAACAAGCCGAACCGTCGCGAGAGGGACCTGTACCGGAGTGAAGTTTGCTAATGGAAAATGGAGCAGTTAGTGCCGAGGCGAAGGAGTTGGAAATCCAGGCGCGCAAGCAGCAGCCGGGGTCGATACCGACCCCGATAAAGAGCACTAAATAAATGGCGACAGACTTCTGGAACATCAACAACTCCTGCAGTCAGTATAGGTCTCGGACCGAGCTCAGGGCAACAGCGGGATCGGCCCTCGCCTCCCTTATTGGGTGATGGAGACGATAACAATTCCGGCTTTTTCGGCGGCGGCCAGAGTCTTTTCCCGGTCTAGCAGAATCGTTTTCCCCGCTTCGATGGCAATGGCTTTTCCCCCTGCCTTTCTCATCGTTTCGATCGTTCGTGGGCCGATAGTGGGCAGATCGAATCGCATGTCCTGTTGAGGCTTTGCCACTTTGACCAGCGAGAATCCGCCGCGCGGGCACAGCGAGGCGGTTCGGGTGATGCATGCGTCGGTCCCCTCTATCGCTTCCACGGCGAGGACGCTCCGATCGCGGATGGTCACGCTCTGACCAATGTCGAGTCGCCCCATTTCCTTAGCCATTCGCCAGCCAAAGTCCATGTCCGCCTGAAGTCGTGCCGTTGGATGCCTGCGAGTCAGCACGCCTGCCTCCGCCAAAAGCTGCGGGGCATAATCGGTCCCGGGGATCGTCGTCATACCTTTGCGTGCAAAGGAATGGACGACTGCGCCCAAGAGGGAGTCGTCGGTCGTGTTGGCTCGCCGCGAGTAAAGAAGTGGAAACATTGTTTTGATACACTCCCAGTCCGGTAAGTGCCCCATCCATCCCCAACCATGAAAGAGGATGGTCTCTTTGAATAATTTTCCCGATAGGCAAACTTGCTCGACGCGCTCTTTTTCAAAAAAGCGTTGCATCCCACCAAGCTTGCACACTCCCACCCATTGGGTGGCGTCCGCTACTTGTTCGATGTCCGGGGATGCGTGGTCTCGGATGGCTGCTATCACCACGCGGCATCCCTTTTCCCGCAACGCCTTCGCCACGGAAATGGGATACTCGCCCCAGCCTGCCACAATCCCAACGGTTTGCGAACTATTCATTCGAGCCCGATTCATTCGATGCTGCATCCAACTTCAGTGCTTCGACTTGCTTTTCAAGTCGTTTGAGAGATTTTCTCATCTCGGGCAATCGGTTGATGGCAGCGAACAATGTGGCTTGCTCCATCCGAGGGATGGCGGGACTGCCGAGCAAGATCTGGTCTTCGGGGGCGTCCGAGGCGACGCCGCTTTGCGCTCCAACCATCGTGCGCGAACCGATGTGGATATGGTCCCGCAATCCAACTTGACCAGCGAGCACGACATATTCACCGGTGGAGGTGCTCCCCGCAATTCCGACTTGCGAGCAGATCAAATTGTGTTTACCGATCGAGCAGTTGTGGCCGATCATGACCAAGTTGTCGATCTTGGTCCCCGCACCGATTCGCGTCGCGCCAAAGGTTCCGCGATCGATGGTGGTGCTCGCACCGATTTCGACATCGTCCTCGATCTCGACCCAACCTAATTGAGCGGTAGAAACATGCTTTCCATCGACCATGCGATAACCAAATCCATGCGCACCGAGCACGCAATTGGCATGAAGCACTACGCGATCGCCGAGCACCGTGCCTGGGTAGAGGACAACGCCTGGGAAGATCTGGCAATCCTCACCGATCTTGCATCCCTCCATCACCGTGGCACCGCGATGGATATGGGTTCGGTCTCCAATCTGAGAGTGGTCGCCCACGTGAGCATGTGCCTCCACGACGGCAGAGAGACTCACCTGGGCTGTTTCAGCAACCACCGCGGTGGGATGGATGCCTGTCGCCGAGCGTACAATGCAAGCGGGCCGGAAGATCTGGCAGATTTGGGCAAAAGCCTCATGTGGGTTTGGAACCACGATCTGGGGAATCGAGCAATTGGGAAAGGTTTGTCTTGTCACGCACGCTGCAGCACGGGAGTTCTCCAATCGCGGGAGGTACTTCTCGTTATCGATCAAGGTGATGTGGCCGGGCTTTGCATCCGCAAGGGGAGAGGCCCCTGTGATCAAAGGGACGTTCGATTGAGATTCATTGCTTCGCGCGAACAGTTCGCCGTGGACGCGGTTTGCTAGCGTTGCAAGATCGATGGCGGTCATCTTGAAGTCCTTTTCTGTCCGAGGATTGACCCTGCTTCCGCAGAGGGGATTCATGAGCGGGACTATACGTGATCTGAATTACCAAAATCAACGCAGTTTTCCTCCCCTACCCATTAAATCGATGTTGGCTTAGTCTTCGCAATTCCACTAAACTAACGCGCGGCGCAAGATAGGTAGGACGCCGCGGTTCGCAGCACCAGGGAGGGGGCGATGGCAAAAGAGTCGATTCGGTTTATCCACGCAGGTGATTTTCATTTAGAACGCCCGATGCAGGATTTGCTCGATCTGCCCGAGCATCTCAAATCCCAATTGGTCGATGCCCCATGGAAGGCGGCCGAGACAATCTTCGAGACTGCGATTGTCGAGAATGTCGACTTCGTGCTGCTCGCAGGGGATATTCTGAATCCCGTTTCGTGCGGCGCAGCGGGGCCCGCTTTTCTGTTGGAACAATTTGAAAAGCTAAATCAAAACAAAATTCAGGTCTTCTGGGCGTCGGGTACGGTGGACGATCCCGAACGATGGCCCGAAGCCGTCAGCCTCCCACCCAACGTTCATTTGTTTTCCAAGAAGCAAGTCGAACCGGTTATCTATCGTCGAAACGGAACGCCTCTCGCCACCATCCTCGGCCGATCCAATGATGGTCGCGAATCGATTCGCGCCGCCGAATTCCAAATGGATGAAGACGATACCTACACCATTGGCTTGGCTCACGGTGTGGCGGAACGGGATACACTCATCAGTCAACGAATCGACTACTGGGCTTTGGGAGGTAATCATCAGCGACAAACGCTTCATGGTGAAGCTCCCCACATGCGGGTCTGCGGAACGCCTCAAGGGAGATCGTTCCAAGAAAGCGGTGCACATGGTTGTTACACTGTGGAAGTGGATGGGAACCACGATGCGCAAATCGTTTCGACGGATGTCGATCTATTTCGCTATATCACCCAGACGTTGGACGCTGAGGATCTCGCCATGGGACGCGACATCAGGCAGTTGATGTCCAAGCGGATCTCCAAGCTGCAATCCGAAAACGGCACGCGACATTTGATCATCGAGTGGAAGATCGAAATGGATCTCGAAAATGCCGCCATGGTGGGGCCTGCTGCTCTCGAAGAAATGTTGGGTTGGGTCCGTCGCGAATACGGACATGGTGCCTGCAGCGTATGGTCAACCGACATCGAAGTCCTTTCGCCGAAGACATTCCCGAGCAAATGGCAAGAAGAAGATACCATCCTCGGTGATTTTCTTCGTACAGCTACCGATACCCGCAAGGCTCTCGGCAAGAACATCAACCTCAAGCCTTTGGTAGAATGCGAAACGCCCGGAACGCCGGTATGGCAATCGCTTTTGGATAACGACGAACCGACCACAGTCACGTCGATGCTTGATAAATCAACCCTATTGGGTGTGGATATGCTCCGCGGGCACAAAATGGATCTGCTCGCACCCACACGACGCTTCGGAGGAATGAAGTCATGAAGGTCCGCGACATCCAAATCGATGGCTTCGGTGTTTGGTCGGGATTGTCTGTGGATTCCCTGCCCGAGGGAATGACTGTTTTCTACGGGCCCAATGAAGCGGGCAAAACGACGTTGATGCAGTTCCTCCGGACCATGCTGTACGGTTTCACGGCCGATCGACGTCAGCGATATCTGCCTCCAGTTTTCGGGGGCAAGCCTGGCGGAGCGATGCGAGTAACCGGTCCAGGGGGAGGTTACGAGATAGCTCGCCGCGCGACGTTGAACGATCCTTCCATCGTGGGACAGCTGACCGTCACGAGCAGCGACGGAGTTACCCAGGGGCAGCATCGTCTCACCTCCTTGCTCGGCAGTGTCGATGAATCCATTTTCACCAACGTTTTTGCAATCGGATTGCGCGAGCTGCAAGAGCTGAGTACCCTCGACGATACCGCTGCGGCGGACGAGCTTTACAAACTTTCGAGCGGTTTGGACCGAGTCTCGCTCGTGGATGTCATGCGGCAATTGAAGGGTGCACGCGGCCAAATCGTTTCAACCGAAGCCGACCAAGGCCAGATGGCGCTCATGCTCCAACGGCGAGAGAAGCTTCGCGATGAAATCGAGGCGCTTACCGTACGCGGTCGCCGATGGGGTGAGCTGGCCGCTCACCGCCGCAACCAACAAAACGAAATAGAAGAGCTAAAACTCCGAGTCGGCCAGTGGGAGCTCGAGTCGAAGACCGTCGAAACGGCGATCCAAATTCGTGAGCCCTGGCAGTCGCGCGAATCGACGAAGACCAAGCTCAAATCGTTGAATGCTCGTGTCGATCTTCCCGATAACAGCTACGTCCGCTTGGAAGAGATCCAACGCGAAATCGAAGAGAAACGAGAGCTGGTCCAATCGATCCGAGAAGAACGAAAGGCTCTTCGCCAGCGGGCCACCAATTTACCTGTAAGCAAAGGGATTCTCACGCTCGCAGGAAAGATTGACGCAGCCAATGAACAAGGACCTTGGATTACCAGCCTGCAACTGCAAATCCAACGGCTTGAATCGGAGTGCCAACAATCCGAAGAGCAGTTGCTCGAAGATGCCAAGCGATTGGGGCTCACGGAGCAAGACCAAGAGGCTTTGCTCAATGATAAGCGATTGGCCAATCTGCCAGACCTTTCCAGGCAAGCGATCAGCCAATTGGCAGGCCCCGCGCGGGACGTGCGAAGCTACCAAACACGGTTGAAGCAAGCCAAAGAGCAAGGACTCAACGATAAAAAAGAAGCGTCCCGGTTGGCCGCTGAGATCGAGGGATTTCTGTCGGTACAAGGTGTGAGCGATCTCCAAACAGCCCATAAGAGCGCTCATGATTTGCTGAGCAACCTTCGCAAGGTGCAGCAACTCGATGAACGGATTGAAAAATATCGCCGCCATCGCAAAGAGATTGAGGACCAAGCGGTCGACTTGGAATCGGAAGAGGTCTTTCCGATCGACGATGCAAGACGCCTGCTGCTCCCTTTTGTCGGCGGCTCGATGATGCTCGTACTGGGGCTTGGAAAGTTCCTTGGCTGGAACTTGATGCGGGCGTCACGCATTGCCGCGAGCGGCACGGCGCAAGTCCCTGCCCAAAGCGAGCAAACGATCGGATTTCTCTTGGTTCTCGTCGGGATCGGATTGCTGTGTTACACATTCTTTAAATGGAAGAGCTTGGAACAGGATTCGAAAGACGAACTGGACAGCTGTGACTCGCAGCTCGACGCCGTCGATTCCCAGCTTCGTAAAACCGTTCAGGAACGGGACGAGTTGCTCGAATCACTACCCGAACACACCGGAACCCTGGAGCAGCGCATCCGCGACGCCGAAAGCGATCTGGTACAGTGCGAGAATTATCTCCCGACGTTGCACAATCTCCAAGCCGCAGAGCAGCGCTATGAAACAGCAAAGCAACATGCGAAGGAGGCGATGCATGGTCTGAAATCGGCCAGATCATCTTGGAAGAGGATGCTGAGCCAGCTTGGAATGGCCGAATCCTTGTCCCCTAAGAGCATTCGCATTTTGGCTGAGGGCTACGAATCGCTTACGCAAACGCGACGTCGGTTGAAGGCGCAGCAAGACGAGTTAGCCCAGCGAAAAATCGAGCTCTCTACGGCCATGCAACGTATCGAGGCTCTGTCGCTCCAATTGAAAGTTGCGATCGAAGAGTCCAATCAGGCGATCAAGGATGCGACGCGTCCGACTTGGGGCGATCCTAATGAATCGCGCCGAGATGGCGTGCGCGTTCCCCAAGAAGCAAAACGCGAAGAGCGCCGAGATCGAGAACGGGATCGAGATCGGGATAAGGACCGAGACAGGGATCGCAGAGATCAACGTCAGCGAGACGAGCAGATCTCCCTGCGGGCCGCCGCCGCTGCCGCAGCACCCGATAACAGCGAAGGGCCTTTGCTTAGACTGCAGGAGCTCACCAACACCCTCGCCCAGCACAAACAGTACATCGTATTGCGTAAAGAACTCAAATCGCAGGACGAAGAGCTGTCGCGAAAGCAGAAGATTGCCACGCGAGGGATGGAGAAGTGGATTCGAACACGACAATCGCACCTCGCCGACTTGGGTGTCGAGGACGCGGAGCAGCTACAGCAGCATTTGCAAATCAAATCGGAATATCTCCGCTTGGAGAACGAGGTAGCGCAATTGGATCACCGCATCCGAAGTACGATCGGTGGTCATGTTCCGTATGAGACCGTCATGCGACTTCTCGAGAATACCCCGGCACATGAGCTAGAAAAGCGATGGGAAACGCTCGGTCAGCGCATTACCCAAGCCGAGGAAAGAGTTGCTGCTCTTCTGCAACGGCAAGGGGAGACGTCTCAGGAGATGAAGAGTTTGGCCGCCGATCGCCGCATCGCGGAAGCGAAATTGGAACTTGCCAGTCTCGAAAGGCAGATCGCTGCCTGTGCAGAACACTGGAGAACCCTCGGTGCGACGACTTGCATGCTTGAGAAAGTCTGCGAGGTATATGAGACCGAGCGACAGCCTGAGACCCTCCGCGAGGCTTCGGCCTTCTTGAAGCAACTTACCGATGGAAAGTATGTGCGCGTCTGGACGCCTCTCGGAAAGAACGCGTTGCGAATCGATAACGATAAAAACCAGAGTTTGCCTTTGGAGGTGCTTAGTCGAGGAACTCGAGAAGCCGTTTTCATCGCATTGCGATTGTCCTTGGCGGCCGCTTACTCGCGCCGCGGAGTGACGCTCCCATTGGTCCTCGATGACGTGCTCGTGAATTTTGACTCCATTCGAGCTAGCTTTGCTGCTCAAGTGCTTCGCGATTTCGCAGCATTAGGTCACCAAGTCATCATGTTCACGTGCCACGAACATATCATGCGAATCTTCCACGATATCGGTGTTCAAGTCCGTGTTCTCCCGGCGCAAGGCCAATCGGGAGAAGCGAAGGTTTATCAACCCCACGATCTACCGGTGGAAAAGCCAATACGCTTGGCCGTCGAGGTGGTTGAAGTTCCCGAACCGATCGTCGAACCAGTCGTCGAAAAACGGACCAAACCGAAGCCAGCTCCGATTGCACCCGCAGCGGAGGAGGTAATACCAAATGTCGAGTTGCCACCAGTACCCGTCGCGCCGATCGTAGTGGAGCGTCCCACTATTTCTGAGCCTCAAGTAGAGAAAGAGGAATCGGTCGTCCCGGTCGAGCCTCTGGTGCTCAAGCCGCGACGTCAACCGGTGCCTGCCATGCACACGGTAGACGAGGACGAATCCATGCCGTTCGCCATGTGGTACGAAGAGGAGGCAACCCAAACACCGGCAGGGGATCCTGCGGAGCGTCTTTGGAACGAGCTCGATCGTATGGATCTCCCTTTCGAAGGTGAACCCCATGACCTCTGGTGGAGCGAAGCCAAATAGGGACTTTTGGGTTCGCTTCGCTATACTGGTGGGAACGCACGTCGCTCCCTCTATCCCCATCGAATAATTATGTTGCGAAGAAAGCTCCTGCTCGGTTTTGTGATCGCTATCCCCTTCTTGTCTTGTGGGAGCATTCCTGCTGCCATGGCGGAAGATCCCCAGCCGCCGAAGAAGGAATTGAAGCACACCACCGATTCGTTGGAGCAAGTTAAAGAACGGATTGAGAAGAAAAAGGCGGTGCTCGTCGATGTCCGAGAACTCGTCGAGTGGAACAACGGGCACATCGCGGGTGCGGTCCATCTTCCGTGGCGTGGTATGCAAGAGAAGCCAGATGCAAAGAAGTATCGGGAGCTAATTCCGGAAGGGACGATCGCGTACACCTACTGCGAAGTCGGCTATCGATCTCTGAAGGCAGGTGCCATGCTCGAGAAGTTTGGTATCGAAGTCCGTCCTCTCAAGCCTGGCTACAAAGAACTTGTCGCTGCTGGCTTTAAGAGTGATAAATATGACTTGGACGGCCGTTGAAACACAGAATTTCGCAATGGATTGATGGCCCCGGACGTCGTCTCGGTCGGGATGAAAGAGCAAGAGGCTCGCTCCGAGGTGGTGACACGTAGGCTTGTCGGCTGAAGGTCAATCAGAATATCGCATGGCACGCGAGATGGCGGGTTGAGAGAGCTCTTTGAGCAAGATAATGCACCGAGCACTTGGAGCTGACGTTTGGTCCTGGTCAATGATTCTGCGTTTCTGGTATCCACCTTCGGTGGAGCGTGTACGCGTGCGGCTGGCTGTTAAACGAAGGGATGCCGAGCGGGGCGGTTTGCAAACGATTGATATGGCAATGGTTTTGTGTGTCCCTACGGGGACTATCGGTGCTCCAACTCTGCATGTCACGTTCAACAAAAAAGTCCCATAGGTCGCATGCGACCTATGGGACTTACTTCTTATTACAGACTTCTTTTAGGGACTTTCGTTTGTCCTCGCAGTACTAGGGCTGCGTTGGGACGATAGGTTCCGTCGGTTCAACGATCTTGGTCTCGCCATCTTTCTCTTGACCGAGAATGATGATTCCGCCGCCACCGCCACCGAAGCTCGAAGGCATATTGTAGATGTAGATGGCATCGACTGCCTTCGCGATACGCTGTTGAGCTTCGCCGAGGTGAGCGAGTGAATAGGGATCGAGACCCGCCTTGGTTTCGAGCACGGCATCGATCTTTCGTTTCAGCTCTTTCAGCTGGAGCAATGCGAGCGAGGCAATGGGCTTGCTCACTGCGGCAGTGCTAGTTGGCATGCCGAGAGTGATCAAGCGTTCCAAGTGCTCGCGTTGCAAATTGCGTCGCCACGAGGAGATGCGTGGTTTGCGAGGAGAAGCCTCTCCTTCGACCTTCGCATCGAGTTCGGACCAAACTTCGTTGTAAAGTTTGTCCATCAGTTCTGGAAGCGTCATCGCATCCTTGTCCTGTGGAACCAGCTGCTCATTGTCGTACACGCGGCGCAAAACGGTCGGGTTCATCAGCATGGTCAGTGTCGATGCTTGATACCCGAGGATGCGGTCGTGAACGGGGAATGTCGACTCGCCCATCGATCGAATCCCTTCGTCAGCCCACTTGTCGTTGGTGAGTCGTTCGAGGATTTGCGGGGTGATTCCGAACGAGTCGTCTCGGAACGCATTGCGAATGACAAACTCCAAAGCCTTGCGTTGGGTTTCGGCAGGCACAGGAACCAAGGATTGTCGATTACCTGGATCCCCCTTCTTGTCGCGATTGACGTGGGCTCCACCGACCCAGTTGGCCATCATGCTGACTGCCTTCATTTGCTCTCCGAGGGTCAACTCGTACCCGCGTCTCGCTTTGGACCAGCTATCCCCGTCTTTGACGAATTTATCCAAGAGCCGTTCGCGATAGAGCTTCACCAGACGGATCTGGTTTTCAGCGTAGTCGAGAGGGTCTTTGGAGTAGTCGTAGCGACGGGCCAGAGGATCGGGACCGCCGGTGTCTTCATCGGTCGCGTACTGCAACTCAGGTTCCGAAGTCCGTTTGAGCATTTCCGGAAGCTTGGCTTCATCGGTGGAGTAACCGTATTCGATCGCCCACATGTCGTAGGGCCCGATGCCGGTCATAGTCCAATCACCTTTAACCGATTCCTCGAGCTTGTACGGCATGTTGATTGGAATGTAATCCATTACCGACGATGCGAGGGGTTTCTTGCCAGCGACCGCATCGGAGTTGATCTCCTTGAGCGAGTAGAGGCTAGAAGCTTTGAAGTTGTGGCGGAGCCCCAGGGTGTGTCCAACTTCGTGCGCGACCAGTTCTGCCAACAAGGGGCCGATAAAAGATTCCGGCATCCCATCGAGCATGTCTTCTTTGGGTTTGGCTGGTTTCTTTTCTTCGGGTTTGCCTTCTTCCGGCTTTTTATCGCCGGCTTCGCCCGGTTTCGTTTCTTGGCTATAGATCTCTTCGAGAAGCTCCATGCTCATGCGTGCCATCGCCATATCCATTTGCTTGGCGAGGGCTACGTTGCAGTAACCATTGACTTGGCTGATGCGTCCGACGAGACCGTCATAGGGTTGGTTGCCGATCAGACGGCCATCCACTTTGGTCATCGGGTGCCCCGCGAACGGGAGCTTTGCTTGCTTGGCAAATACTTCGCGCAAATGGTTTTGATTGGCGCTAGGTGCAAGTCTCACACGCGGATCCCAGCTGGGGTTTTCGCCCAACCAAGCAATCGTTTCCGAAGTCATTCCTTCCATGGCCAACTCGGGCATCATGTCATGGAATTGGAAATTGAAGTGCCGGATCCAGCCGTCGGTCAACACGATATCCGCATCCAGGATTTCTCCGGTAATCGGGTGCACGCGGCTTGGCCCAATCGCGGTTCCCACGTCGTTGTTCAGCCAGCGAACGAAGTTGTATTGAACATCTTCGGGATCGAGGTCCATAGTTGCTGGGGAACGCGGGTCCTGGTAGAGGACTTCGATCGCATCGGAAAAACCAACCGATTCAAAGGCCTTGTTCCAGTATTCAATCCCTTGTTTCACCCAGCGGCGGTATCGCACGGGAGTGGTGTGCTCGATGTAAAACCGAATGGGTGTGACCGGAGGGCTCACCTTCAAATTCGGGTCTCGTTTTTCCAGTCGCCAGCGAGTGATGTAACGAACTCGTTTCTTATCGTCGTCGTAACTACCGAGGTCGGTGAAGTTGGTTACGAAATAGCCAACGCGTTGATCTGCTTTGCGAGGACGATAGCCAGAGTCTTCTGGGACTTCGCTAATCGAGTAGTGAAGCGTTTGAAACTTCCCACCGGCTGAGACAACTTCAAAAGCCAGTTCAACATTCTTCGTAAACGTTTTTGCCTTGGCGATTTTGGTCAGCTGTGGATCTTGGATGCGCACGGCACCGCCGAAGAACTTGCTAGCTTGCCCAACAAAGAGTGCGTCAGCATCGATAACGGGGCCGCCGCGGGGAGCCATCGTGACGATGGGCACGTCGAGCAAAACCGTGTCGGTGAAGAGTCTCTTGACCGACGATTTCGACTCAGGTTCGCCATTGGAACGGATTTCCAAGTTTGGAAGAACCAACGCGAGTCGCTTGTTGTATTGTCGCCAATAGACGTAGTAATCACCCGACTGCAGTCCTGCGAATTGATCACCAGCGCTGACTGTCAAAGCGATAAAGTACTTCTTGCTCGCAAAGTCTTTTGGGATTTCCAAAAGCATTTGGCCGTCTTTCTCGCGAGTCCAAACGCTGCACAGACCGTTTGGGTTCGCTGCTCGGTCAGGGGACTTTGACTCCATTTTAGTGAAGCCCTCTGTCACCTTTTCAAAGGGAGGGTACTCGGGTACGGCTCCCTCCTGTCCAAAACTCTTCTCAACCGTTGCGGTTGGGAACAGCAAAGTCCCCGCAGCCAACAGCGAGTATCTCAACATCAGATCTCGATACCGTTTCATTCTGATTTTCCAAAGAGGTACAACGATGCAAAACAAGTACGCACAACCCATTCGCTTGTCGTCGGGAGATAACGATATTGAATTGGTTCGTTCGTATTCTAGGGGATCCATCCAGAGCTGACATGGCTTGGCCGGTCGACGGGCGCAGGCTGGAGGGAGTGGAAAAGCCTAGGTCAGCGTCCGAGTGGGGATAGCGAGGAAAGTCACCGTCCAAGGAGCTTTGCCGAAAAACAACCGCATAAATTGTCTTGCCGTCACAACCGTTAGGTCGTAATTCTCGCATTAGCAAGAATTATGTGTCCGTTGTTGGGCTCCGTCTAGTGATTTCTTAACAATTCAATCTGTGGTTCGCGCGGCGATGGGGACGGGAACTCCAAGGGGGCTGGTACTGGTCAATCGATCCCCAAGCTGGTTCAATACCGATTCAAAGTCTCCATTTGTATTCCCTTGTCGCGCTAGGCCTTCCTCCTCATGAAACTTGGACGCATTCAAATCGGTTCCGATGTCGCCGTCGTTCGGATCCAGAACAATCTAGCCGCGGTCTTGGATTTGGGAGCCGCTGGGTTAACGACCCTACAGGATCTTCTCTCGTCGCCGGATCTGGAGCGGCTCGCAGTCGAACTGCCGACCCCTGGCGATGCGATGAAACTGGATTCCTTGTGCTGGCTCCCGCCGATCGACCAGCAGGAGGTTTGGGCTGCTGGCGTGACCTACAAACGATCACAAACAGCGAGGATGGAAGAGAGCGAGGCGGCCGCGAGCTGCTATGACCGCGTCTACACCGCAGCCCGACCGGAGATCTTTTTCAAAGCGACGCCCAACCGGTGCAGCGGCCATCTTGGAAAGCTTCGCATTCGAACCGATGCGACTTGGAATGTCCCTGAACCCGAATTGGCGTTGGTGATTTCGCGAGTCGGAAAGATTGTGGCGTATACCATCGGCAATGACATGAGCAGTCGAGATATCGAGGGGGACAATCCTTTGTATCTTCCTCAGGCCAAGGTCTACAACGAGTGCTGTGGTTTGGGACCGTGGGTCACACTCGCGTCTGCGATGCCCGAACGTTCGACGATTGGAATTCGACTTGAAATTCATCGCGATGGTGCGCAAGTCTTCACAGGGGAAACGGGTGTTTCCCAGATGGCGAGGAATTTGGAAGATCTCGTCTCCTGGTTGCTGCGAGACAACGACATGCCCAATGGAGCATTTCTCTTAACGGGAACCGGAATTGTCCCCGACAGCAGCTTCACGCTCGCTCCTGGGGACCGAGTGCATATATCGATCGACGGCATCGGAACGCTATCCAACGTGATCGTTCAGGGGTAGCGATTACCCGATTGCCGTTTCTTCATTCAGCTCCCTAACTCATTCAAATCGACGATAACACCATGGAAAAAGTTCTAATCAACGGTCAGTGGATCGACTCCAACACCAACGGAAGTTTTCAAGCGACCAATCCGATGACCGGCGAATCGATTGCTCGAACCTATCCGCTGAGCGCTTGGAGCGAGCTCGATCAAGCGCTCGCGGCTGCGAGTCAAGCTTTCAAAGAACTGCGGTCGATTCATCCCAATACGATCGCGGAGTTCTTGGAAACGTTCGCGGACTTGATCCAGTCTGATAAGGAAACATTGGTTGCCTTGGCACACGAAGAGACCGGCCTGCCCGTTTCACCCAGGCTCGGCGATGTCGAGCTTCCACGAACAGTGAGCCAGCTCAAGCAAGCGGCGGCCGTAGCGCGCACCGGTTCCTGGGCTATGCCGACGATCGATACCAAGGCCAATATTCGCTCCTCGTACGAAGCGATCGGGCCGGTCTGCGTCTTCGGCCCCAATAACTTTCCATTTGCCTTCAACAGTTTGGCGGGGGGAGATTTTGCCGCGGCGATTGCAGCCGGAAATCCTGTGATAGGAAAGGCGAACTCGTCCCACCCAGCCACCACGCAGCGCTTTGCAGAGCTGGCCTTGCAAGCCATCGAGAAAACGGGGATGCCGCGAGGATTGGTCCAGCTGATTTACCGAACGACCCACGCGGATGGGGAAAAATTGGTGAGCGATCCGCGATTGGCTGCGATTGGTTACACGGGCTCGCGGCATGCTGGATTGCAGTTAAAAGCGGCTGCCGATCGCGTCGGAAAGCCCTTCTATGCGGAGCTCTCCAGTGTGAACCCCGTCGTGTTCCTACCCGGCGCCTTGAAAGAGCGTGGGGACAAACTGATCGAGGAATATGTCACGAGCGGCTTGATGGGGGCTGGGCAGTTTTGTACCAATCCCGGGTTGCTGCTGATGATCGATTCGCCCGAGGCTCGACACTTTGTGGAAGGGGTCGTCGCGAAGTACATGCAGATTCCGCCCGGAACCCTGTTGTCCAAGGGAGTGGAAAGCTCGCTGGTCAAGAGCATCGGCGTGCTCAAGGACGCAGGTGCCGAGTTGTTGGCTGGTGGAGACAAGATCGCGGGCGGACGATGCGCTGTGGCGAACACCGTCCTTCGAGTATCCGGTGAAGCGTTCCTTCTCGCACCGTCTCAATTCCAAACCGAAGCGTTTGGCAACGCAGTGCTCATTGTCGTTTGCAAAGACTTGATGGAAATCCTTCGAGCGATCGAGTCCCTCGAAGGTAACCTGACCGGCTGCGTGTACTCTGCAACCGATGGGAGCGATGACGCGATGTATGGGCCCATCGCTACGGAAATGTTGCAGAAGGTTGGGCGTTTGCTCAATGACAAGATGCCAACCGGTGTCGCCGTGAGCCCAGCGATGAACCATGGTGGACCGTTCCCTGCGACGGCCCATCCAGGATTTACAGCCGTTGGGATCCCCGCGAGTTTGATTCGTTTTGCGAAGTTGACATGTTACGATGCGGTTCGTCACGACCGTTTGCCACATCTCTTGCAGGATAGCAATCCGCGAAAAGCATGGCGACTTATCGACGGAGCTTGGACTCTCTAGATGCGATGGTTTGCCCTTACAGTCGCCTATGACGGTACCACGTACGGCGGTTGGCAAGTCCAAAGCAATGCACCTTCCATCCAGCAGCATTTGATCATCGCGATCGAAAAGGCGACTGGGGAGAAGGTGCATGTACAAGGGAGCGGTCGAACCGATTCGGGAGTCCATGCGACCGGGCAGGTCGCTTCTATTCGATTGCAAAATTGGAGGGCACCGCCCGAACGATTGGTCCCGGCGATCAATCGATTTTTGCCGAGGTCCATTGTGGTCCGATCCGTGCAGCACGTCGTCGACGGCTTCGATGCGATTCGCAATGCAAAGAGCAAACGATACTGCTACTCAATCTGGAATGCGCGGGTTTCGGACCCACTGCATGCCCGAGTTCACTGGTGGGTGCCGCGACCTCTCGATGTCGAGGCCATGCAACGTGCCGCAGACTTATTGCTAGGCACGCATGATTTTAAAGCGTTTGAGACCCTAGGCTCTCCTCGCAAATCGAGCATTCGAACGATCTACGATTTACCCGTTCGGTCGGTTCCCTATCTCGATGGCCAAAACATCTCCATCGAGATGGAGGCGGATGGGTTTTTGTACAACATGGTTCGCAATATCGTCGGAGCGCTGTGCGAAGTTGGGGTAGGTCGATTTTCGCCGCGCTGGATCCAGTCCGTGTTGGAGTCCAAGATGCGAGATTCTTCGAGCCAAACCGCTCCGGGCCAGGGGCTTTGTTTGGTTTCTGTCCGGTATCCCGAAAGTTGTTTTATTCCATTGGGAACCCAGGATTCGCAAGATATTTCCAGCTCCAATCAAAATTCTTGAGCGGTGGGACCTAACGTGTCCAAGGGTGGGCGATAAATAGGTTGTCAAGGCGACGGTGGTTGGCGACGAAGCAGACGTCGATCACCTCTGAGCCACAAGATCCGAAGGATCGCCCTGACACTCCCAAAAGCGACCAATCCTCTGCTCCTGGACTCTCCGAGACCCCTCATCTTGAAGGTCACGTCCAGGAGCGGAGGAGTGGTGCCTCCAACCAAGTTGCTGACACACTTACAAGATCAAGGAAGAGAAATCATGGCCAAGTTTTACGTTCAAAGTGGATCGGTTCGAGCTGTCATCGATAGTGTAGATCTGGATCGAGCCGCGTTGTGGGTTGTGAATCTGGTGATGGGGGACGTGTTACCCCTGGATGAAGTCGATGAGAGTGATGCGGGCGAATGGGGCGAGTCGGATGAAGGACTGGAACTGCAGGCATCGAACGAAATCAAAAGTGTCGATGCAGGGCACCACCTTTCGGAGACCATTCGCATCAGCGAACGAGGATTCGATCGCGACGACGCTTGGGTCGTCGATACTTTGGAATCCTTTCGCCACTGGTATGATTTGTTCCAGGCCGTTTCGGAGATGGCAGATCGTTGGAACCAAAAGTGATCGCGGCGACGGAATCGTCGATACTTATTCCAAAGAGAGGAAGTGCCATGCTCACTTTTGTCATTTTTGCCATGACCGCTTATTGGCTGAGAACCAAATAAGAATCTAAACCCAATATCGCCCTTGGGTTGCCAGCGGTCTGTTCCCCCTCTATAAAGCCTTCGAGTTGAATTCTTTCCTCGGATAGGCATGTCGATCGATGAACCAGCCCGATCACAGAGACTTACTAGAGTCTTCACCCTCCCTTTGCTTTATTTTGACATCGGCCTTCGACGGCGATGTGGATCCCAAAGAACAGAGTCGGTTCGAAGAGTTGGTGTCGCAGCTGCGTGAACATCGCAATCCTTTGGTGAGCGAGGTGTTTCAGGCAGCGAGCCGGCGACTGTATCGAGACTGCGAAGCCTTGGTGCGGGAGCTTGGGAATCAAGACATGATGGTATTGCCAGCTCGTCTACTCCTTTGCCGAAACTTCGTTCTCGAACGCTATCCCGAGCACGCTTCGGAATTCTTAAACGTGCTTTATGAAATGTCCCAGGCGATCGCGAATGCCGCAGGCGGGACGTTTGGATTCGGCAACAAAGTGAATCGATCCGAGCGAGCAGCATTGGCGTTGATCGCCGGAGCTCTCGGAATTCACGAAGCAGGAGGGGAGTCTTCCGAAGCGGAAGTGAGGATCTGATGTTGCCAGCGATTCGGCTGTTGCTGGCGAGTGTCTTCGGCCTTGGCGCGGGAATAGGCTCACTATCCGTGGTCGCTCAAGATCAGACATCCGACTTGGAGGAGGTAACGGAAGATATGGAAGACGGAAAGAAGGCTTGGAACATTCCACTTCCCACGCTGGGGGGAAAGCAGTTTTGGACCGACTTCCGCTGGTGGAATGGATGGAAAGTTCAATACAACAGCACCCTCCATCATTGGCGATTGCTGGATCCGAAGGGGATCCGTCGCGCATGGGGTGGAAAGCAAGCCATGCTCGATGAACTCCAAGCGACGAAGCAAACGGCTTCGAATGCTAATACACCGGAGGTTGTCGTTCTTCTGGCGCACGGTTTGTTCCGAACCCATGGCAGTATGGTGCCGATTGCCGAAGAGCTTCGTCGTTACGAAGCTGCACATCCCGAGCTTCCGACACAAAAGCGTGAATGCGTGTCGATGACTTATGCGAGCACCCGAAATTCGATTGCGCACCACGCAACGGCGATGCGTGAGTTGCTAGAAAACTTGGAGGGGGAGCCAAAAATTTGGTTCGTCGGACATAGCCTTGGCAATATCGTCTTTCGATACATGATTGGTGACTTGCAGAGATCAGGCGATCCAAAAGGATTGCTGCCACGCATCGAACGGGCAGTCATGTTAGGGCCTCCCAACAACGGCTCTGCCTTGGCGAAGTCGCTTACGGGATTTGGTGTATTTGAAACCTTGGCCGGTTCGTCGGGAGTTCATCTCGGGGCGGCTTGGGAAAAGCTTCAAAGTGAACTGGGAACTCCTCCTTGCCCCTTTGCGATTGTGATCGGTGATATTTCTCAATCTCGATTGCAAAACCCCTTCCTGGAAGGTGCTAGCGACGGGATCGTCACGGTTTCGGAAGCGACCTTGGAGACCGCGTCGGAAATCCGCACATTTCCGGTCATTCATTCATTTCTCATGAGCGACGAGAACATTACCAGAGCGACGGTATCTTTCCTTTTCGGCGGGAGCCTATCGCCAGCACCCTGATCGAACCGACGAGCGGCACGGATCGGTACGTGCCAATCCCGATGGTTGCTTTCGATCTGCGGCTTGGCAAAATCCCACAAAAAAGCAGTCCGCCTTGTGCAGCGCAACCGTCGCGAGCTACGCTTGCATCACGAAGTGTCGCTCGATCGGATTATTCCGATTGTCCGACCTAGGAGGCGCCGTATTGTGGCAATGCGAAGTGATGTCGTTTCATCCGCAGTGCTAGGTCCCAAGTACTGCTTCAAGGAACAGTTCATGATCTCGTCCATCCTCGCTGGATTGTTCCTGACGATCTGTATGGCCCCCGTTGAGGCGGATTCACTCCTTGACCTGCAGCCGTCCAAGTCGGAGTCCTTACAGACGACTTGCTGCATCCCTGCCACTCTCGCATCGGGAGGCGTTCGCCGTCCATTTGAAACCGAGGGCGTAAAGACATTCGTCGCCAAGCTTTTCGACACTGGTGACTTTCCCGCCCGGTGGTATTGCGGTGTATGGTCGACTGACGTGGGGTGGTTACACATCCTTTCTGATTTAGGCATCTTCACCGCATACTTCGCGATTCCATGTGTTCTTCTTTTCTTCATATTGCGTAAAAAAGACCTGCCGTTTCCGAAAGTTATCTGGCTCTTTGCTGCATTCATCCTCGCATGCGGTCTGGGGCATCTGATCGAAGCATCCATTTTTTGGTGGCCCGTCTATCGGTTCTCGGGATTGGTGAAATGCCTGACAGCCATCGTTTCTTGGGTAACGGTAATCGTGCTAGTTCGAATCATGCCGATCGCCCTTCGATTGCCGTCGAGTGCTTTGCTGGCGACCAAATTACTCAAGAGCCAAGAGCGATTGGACATTGCGTTGGGGGCGGCCAAGATCGGTGTTCTCGAAATGGATTTTCGAGCACAGCAAGCCGTCGCGGATGCGAAGACGCGAGCGATTTTCGGATGGGAGGAGGGTCCATCTTGCGAAAGTTTCCTTGCCATTCAAGAAACGGTGCACCCCGATGACAGAAAACGCTTCTCCGCCGCGCTCCAAGCTGCCGTCGACGGTCGCACTACTTTTGAGACAGAGTTTCGCATTGTTCAATCGAACGGTGCAATTCGGTTCGTTCAATACCAAGGAAGATTTGTAGAAGAGCCAGGGAGCTCATTGCTTCCAGAGCCAGGATTGTTGATCGGTGTGTGCGTCGACATCACCGAAAAGCATACCAAGGATGCGGCACTATCTGAGAGCGAACAAAACTTTCGAGGCACTTTCGAAAATGCCGCGATCGGGATCGCTCAGGTATCCGTACAGGGAAGGTGGATGAAGGTGAATCCGATCCTATGCTCCATTCTGGGGTATTCTGACTCCGAACTATTGCAGATGTCCTCGCAAACGATCACGTACTTCGAGGACTTGGAAAAAAGCAATGCGTCGATGCACGCGGCGATTGACGGCGCGATGGAATCGTATTGCTTGGAAAAGCGGTTCGTTCGCAAAGATGGGCACGCGGTGTGGGTGCGCCTCTCGGCCTCTCTCGTTCGCGACTCGAGCGGCGAACCGAAGCATTTTGTGAAAGTAATTGAGGATATCGATTGTCGAAAGCAAACCGAACTGGAACTCCAGCAATATCACGATCGAGTAGAAAAGCTTTCCCTAGTCGCGAGCAAAACTCAGCACTCCGTGGTGATCACCGATGCGGAGGGAAAGATCGAATGGTGCAACGAAGCCTTTGTTCGATTGACGGGATTTGAAACGAACAGCGTGATTGGGCGCAAGCCCGGCGAATTCCTTCAGGGAGAATTGACGGATCCAGAAGCCGTAACGAGTATTCGCGAGGCGCTAAGAGCAAGGGTTAGTATCGCAACGGAAATTGTCAATTATCATGCGAGCGGCAGGCCTTATTGGATCGAATTGAAGATTGATCCTGTGCTCGACGAGGCAGGAAATCTCTCCAACTTTATTGCGACCCAAGTCGATATCTCGGATCGAAAGAGATCGGAGGAGAATCTCCAACAGGCAAAGCAGGCCGCCGAGCAAGCGAGTAAAGCGAAAAGTGAATTCTTGGCAGCGATGAGCCATGAGTTGCGTACTCCTCTCAATGGTGTCATCGGCATGACAGAACTGCTGTCGGACACGGGGCTTGAACCACGTCAACAACGATTTGTCGATGCGTGTCGTAAGAGCGGTCAAAATCTGTTGGTACTGATCAATGATATTCTCGACTTCTCGAAGATCGAATCTGGCAAATTGGAGCTCGATTCACACCCGTTTGACTTGTTGCAGCTGATCCGAGAGTCGATGGAGTTGATCGGCCACCGGGCGGAAGAAAAAGATCTGCAATTGCGTCTTCGATTCGAACATCCGTCCCCCTTGTGCTTGCTCGGAGATAGTCATCGGATTCGTCAGGTCTTAACCAATTTACTTAGCAACGCTGTGAAGTTTACGGACGAAGGGTTGATCTCCATTATTGTGGATCCCGTGGAAGCCACCGAAGAGCGGGCCCAAGTACGTGTACGGGTCAAAGATACAGGCATTGGTATTCCAGCAGATCGACTCCGACTTTTGTTCAAAGAGTTTTCCCAAGTGGATCAGTCTGCGAGCCGACGATTCAACGGAACAGGACTCGGATTGTCGATCAGTAAGAGTATTATTGAGGCGATGGGAGGATCCATCGGCGTCAAGAGCACCGAGGGGTTTGGCTCGGAGTTTTGGTTTCAACTCGATTTGCCACTAGGAACATTCCCCGAGATCGCTCCTCCAACCGATGATCAAGCCAACCCGATCCCTTCCCGTGTGCTGCACATTCTGTTGGCTGAAGACAATCCGACCAACCAAATGTTTGCGGAAGAGGTGATCACCCGGCATGGTTGGGTTTGTGAAGTGGTGGACAACGGCAAAAGTGCAGTTGAAACCTATAAACGATCGAAATTCGATGTCCTGCTCATGGATTGCCAAATGCCAGACATGGACGGTTTTGCTGCCACCGCCGCCATTCGAGAGTTTGAACAGAGTACACACGCTCAGACTCGCGTGCCCATCATTGCGTTGACTGCCAACGCCATCCAGGGGGACCGAGAGCGATGCTTAGCCGCCGGAATGGATGCGTATCTTTCAAAGCCTTTCACTCCTAAATCTCTCCTCGAAGAGATTGAGTCCGTGATCAAAAATCGTCCATCCGACGAATCGCATTCCGATTTGATCGGCCCCGCGTGCGAGTCTTGCGATCCACCCGATTCTACCTTCAACGAGTCGGCCTTCCTTGAAGAGCGATGCATGGGGGAGATGGACTTTGCCGTCTCGCTTTTGGATTCATTCCTCGCGACAAGCTCGGATCGATTGCGAGCTCTCATCGAACACGTGCAATCCGGAGACTTTGCATCGGCCAGTGCATTCGCTCATTCCTTAAAAGGAAGCGCTGGTGTTGTATTAGCGTCCCGGCTCGCGCAGTTAGCGGAAAAGGTCGAGATGGCCGCACAAACGGAGGATAGACTCACCATGACGGAGGGCCTCGAACAATTGGTGCGAGAAGTACATGCCTGCCATCGTTCAATTGGCGAATGCAAACATAGGATTCTTCGACAGGGGCAAGCGATTCAAGAGACTCGCCAGGGAGTTGTAACCGATGATGAATGAACGAATGAGTGCATTGATCGTGGACGACGATGAAGTCGTGCGGAAGATGTTGTCTTTTGCTCTCGGACGAATCGGCTTCAGCTGTCTTTGCGCCACCGATGGTGCTGACGCTTTTGCAACCTTGGATAGTGGCACATTCGATCTCGTGATCACCGATCTCGCGATGCCCAAGACCAACGGATACGCACTGGCGTCTACATTGCTAGAAAGCCGAGAAAGGCCGTTTATCGTTGTGCATACAGCGGTTTTGGAACCCAAGCTAACCAAAGACCTTGAGCTGCGTGGAGTTGACGAGATTGTATTCAAGCCGACCGATTACAACGCGTTTGCGGAGCGGATGCGGACCATGGTCCGCGAACGAAGGATGAGCAAGGCCGAAGTTCCCCAAGAGTTTTTGGAGCTGGAAATCAAGCGAGTGAATAATCCAGCTTCGATTTCGTAATCAGATGGGGACCTCACCACCTCAACTCGTAGGGATCAACTCCAAGCACACGATTCGGTCCGTACCGCGAACATAAAGCAAGCCGTGCGAAACGACAGGGGGCGCCCAGCTTGGAGTATGAACGTAAGGGCGTTGTTCTCCCGGGACCTGTTGGTTCGTGAGGTCCATCTCTGCCACCAATTCGAACCGGGATGTGTTGGGCTTCACCAATTGCAGAACTCCTCTTTCTCCCAAAAGGAGCAAGTGGTTATCGATCACAATCCCTGTCATGCGATCGCGATTGCGAATGGACCAAGTGGTTGTGACTTCCACTTTGCCTTTTTCCTTACTCCATTCCAAGCACCGCAGATCGGTATCGGGTTCATTCCGACCGCTGCTGACAAACACGTTCGAACCGATGACCAATGGATTGGTCCAGTGGGGGCGGAAAACCTGATCACGGCGCGACTTGCCGTCGGTCCATATAGCTTGCAGTCCACTGGATCCTATCTTAAGCAGTGAGCCCCCTTTCTCGTACGCTTCACCGATTAAAACATCGCCCTGCACCAAAGTGGGTGGCGCCCCGTTCACACTTTCCAGTGATGACGCTCGCCAAGCATAAAAGCGTTCGTCTGAGCCATCGGAGGGATTGAATGCGAGCAACCCTTCGCGAACGAATGCGAGCAAGACATCCTTGCCATTGATTTCGCGGACTACCGGTGCGGCGTAGCTAGCGAGATAGTTGCCGACACGATGAAGTACATTGCCGGTTCGCTTATCGAAACCAACCAGCGCACATTGGTTTGGGCGAGAGGAAGGGACATCGTTGACCGAAAGATCCGCGGCGGACCGCCCGTCGGGACGGCTCCCCCCGACCATTACCCAGAGGATATCGCGATAGACCAAGGGCGAGGCACCCACGCCGAAGAAGTTGGGGATGACCCAAAACTCCTCATTGAGGTTCTTTTCCCAGATCCGCTTCCCATCGCTTGTGGACACGCAGGCCAGTTTGCCCGCTGCTCCATAAACGTAGACTCGTTCTCCATCGACTACGGGGCTGCAGCGTGGCCCGTTGTTGTATCCGTAAGCATCGAAATAGGTGACGGGGCTTTCCCAGGTCCAAAGGATCTGTCCAGTCTCGGCGTGGTGGCAAGTCAATCGTTCACGATCTTCGAAGCGATCGAATTGAAACCAGCGACCATGGCTCGCGACACCGTTTCCGTAACCTTCCCCCGTCGGTGCCGACCAGACCACGCGCAGGCCTTGGTCTCCCCAATTGGTCCGTATGCCCTTCTCAGTACTCGTCGAATCATAACGCGCTCCGAGCATGCGGGGCCAATCCTCGCCTTGCGCGCGGGTCCAAAGGGACTGGGTTTCCCCCGAACCAACCTGGGCCATCACGCCTCTCAACGGGCATACGGTTGTGACGAATCCTAGAATGGCGACAATGAGGAAGTGTTTCAGTCGTTGGCTGCGGTGGGGTATCGTGAAGGCGAGCATCGTGAAATCGAACATCGTGTATTTGTTGGGTAAAGAAGCGGGTGGAGCGGTGGGTGCTGAGAAAGGTGAGGAGCGGGGATGGAAGACTTAGTCATCAATGAGCACGTCCTGATCCCAGCGAGCGAATTGCAATTTACATTTTCGCGAAGTGGGGGGCCGGGGGGGCAGAACGTAAACAAGGTCAACTCGAAGGCCACGTTGACGTGGGATCTCGCAGGTACCCAGGCATTGTACCCTGGGACCTTGCAACGGCTAAAGGCGCTCGCTGGTTCGCGATTGACGGAATCGGGAATGTTGCAGATCACCAGCCAAGTCCATCGCGATCAGCTCAGCAACATTCAAGCGTGTCGCGAACGGCTTCGTCATATGATTCTCGATGCCATGACGCCACCGACGGTCCGTAAGCCGACGCGACCTACTCGAGGATCTCAGCGGCGCCGCATCGAGGGGAAACGTATCCAGAGCCAGAAAAAACAAGGCAGGGCCGGGGGCTGGGAGTAGCCACACGAGAACTCCCAATCCATCGCAAAGCGACGTCTCCTTTTTCGATGCAAACTCCAGACGTTCCGGTTCCCCGCCTCGTCCCGGATGGATGCCATTTCTCCTGAACTGGTGTATTATAGCGTCTTTGCACCCCTACCTGCCCTTTCTGAGGTTTTCGATCATGAGCGTGTCCCGTTCCCGACCCAATTCTCGCCGCGAGTTTCTCGAACGATCGATGCTGACCACGGCAGCGCTACTAGCAGCCCAATCTCGGTTCGGATCCCCAGCCATGGCGCAGGACAATCAGTCGCCCTCGGTGAGTCCCAACGAGCAGATCCACGTGGCGGTGATTGGAGGCGGGGGGAGAGGACAGTCCCACATCGGTGGTTTCGCGGGCAAAAAAGGAACGATCGTCACTCACATATGCGATTGCGATGAACGGGCTGGGCAGCGATCTTGCGATTCCGCTGCGGAAAAGCAAGGTGGAATGCGACCGGCTTGGGTAAAAGACGTCCGGAAGCTTTTAGAAGACAAATCTATCCATGCAGTGAGTATCGCGACGCCCAACCATTGGCATTCGCTCGGAGCGATTTGGGCGGTGCAGGCAGGCAAAGACGTTTATGTCGAGAAGCCTGTGTCCCACAACGTGCTCGAAGGGAGACGATTGGTTCAGGCGGCTCGCAAGCATAACCGTATCGTACAAACCGGCACCCAAAGCCGATCGAATCCGGGTATGCGTGCGGCGATGGAATTCATCCATTCCGGGGGTATTGGAGAAGTCTCCGTGGCTCGGGGGCTGTGTTATAAGCGTCGACCCTCCATCGGACCGAAGGGTACCTACGAGGTTCCCAAGGAAGTCGATTACGACCTCTGGTCCGGTCCAGCTCCCATCCTGCCGGTAACGCGCAAACAGTTTCACTACGACTGGCACTGGCAATGGGCATACGGCAACGGTGATCTCGGCAATCAAGGTATCCATCAAATGGATTTGTGCCGATGGGCTCTCAATGCGAATAAGCTTTGCGAACAGACGTTCTCCATCGGTGGACGCCTAGGCTACGAGGACGCAGGTGAGACCGCCAATACGCAACTCGTTGTTCATGATTTCGGCGAGAAGCAGTTGGCGTTCGAAGTCCGAGGATTGAAGACGGGTGATTACAAAGGCGCGAGCGTTGGTATCATCGTCGAAGGATCGAAAGGATACCTTGTCATGACCACCTACCAATCAGGAACGGCATTCGACTTGGACGGAAAACCGATCAAGACCTTTGACGGCGGAAGCGATTCCTACCACTACAAGAACTTTGAAGAGGCGGTACGAGCACGCGATCACAAACTTCTCAACGCCGACGTCGAAGAAGGACATCTCTCGAGCGCGTTGTGCCATCTCGGCAATATTTCCTTGCTCATGGGGGATAAGTTGGAAAAGAAGGACGCGGCCGAACGTGTTGCGAAGATCGCGGGTCCATCCAAGGTTGCGGAGGCATGGGATCGGACTGTGGACCATTTGAAGGAAAATTCCGTAGAGTCGTTTCAAGTTCAGGTTGGCCCTCATTTGGTCTTTGACCCCATTTCCGAATCCTTTGTCGGGAACGACCGAGCCAATACCATGCTCTCGCGAGAATACCGCAAAGGATACGAACTTCCTTCCGAACAGTCCGTCTAAGAGGAATGTTCTCGATCTTTCCCTGCGAGACGTCTTCATTCTGAATCTTCCAAGGCCGATGCTTCCTCGAGCGGTTGCATCGGCCTCGTTCCATTTACCGCTTGAGCATGGTATCTCTCGTAGAAAAGTCGCGTTATCATTACGAAACGCTACCTGTTCTCTTTCTCACGGCATCGAAGGTCGGTATGTCATCATTGAGGATTCGCATCCAAACATCTGCACCCAGCGGAACGATTGTGTTGGACAACGCGAAGACCAGGAATGCCTTGTCACGCGAAACCATCGAAGATCTCACCGAGGCGTTTGCCGATTTTCACCGTGAGAAAAGCGTGCGCGCTGTCATCCTGACCGCTACGGGCTCAACGTTTTGTTCGGGGATAGACTTGAAGCAATGGAGTGAGATTCAAGGGAGCGAAGAGTCCTTGGCCGCATGGCAGGATGTGACAACGGAACTTCAGGAGTTGTATGAAACGATGCTTCGATTTCCGAAGCCTATCGTCGTCGCCATCGACGGCCCGGTGCTAGGGGCGGGGCTCGGTCTGGTATTAGCCTCGGATTTGGTGGTGGCATCGAAACGAGCGAGCTTCGCGTCGCTCGCGTCCCGGGTAGGGTTGGTTTCGGGATTGGTCGCCCCGCTTCTCGCATTCCGCTCAGGAGCCTCGGTGGCTGCGCGGTTGTTGCTGCATCCCCATCCAGTGAGTGCTGAACAGGCCTACCATTGGGGGTTGGTCCATTACTTGGTAGACTCCGGACAGATTTGGGCGAAGGGAAATGAGATTGTTCAGGATATCGCACAGTCCTCGGTGGAGTCCATGCAAATGACCAAGCGATTGCTCAATGAGATGGTTGGCGAATCGACTTGGTCTCACCTCACCAGTGGAGCCGCCGTGATGGCCACCATCATGAGCACCGAGTCGGCTTCCGAGGGCTTGAAAGCCTTTGTTGAAAAGCGGCCGACCAAGTTCCCGTAGAAGTTACTCGCTCTCCCCCGGCCGAGCACACCGGCCTGCTATTCACGTACGCCCAAAGACACAGAAATGACCCAACCGAGCAACGAAGTCAAATATCTGCTATTCGATGTCGAAAGTGTCGCGGATGGTGCCATGATCGCATCGACTCGCTACCCAGGTTTGGGGCTCGCACCGGAGGAAGCTTGCGAACGCTTTCGTTTTGAACTGTTGAAGGAGTCAGGGAAGGACTTTATCCCGTACACCTATCACATACCCGTCGCTGTCGTGATTGCGAAAATTCGCGACGATTTCAGCTTGATGGAGATTGTTTCTCTCGATGAACCGCAACATCGTCCCCAGGTGATCACGAAGTACTTTTGGGTAGGGTGGGAACGGTACGCTCGCCCCACGTTTATCACGTTTAACGGTCGCTCCTTCGATCTACCGCTTATGGAACTGTCTGCCTATCGCTATGGAGTAAGCATTCCATCGTGGTTCAACATTTACGACAAAGCGTTTGAGCAATACCGAAATCGGTACAACGTCAGCTCTCACCTTGATCTGCATGAGATATTGACCAACTTTGGCAGCAGTTGGTTCCGCGGTGGTTTGAACCTAGCCGCTCAAATTATTCAGAAGCCCGGCAAAATTGATGTTCAGGGGAACATGGTTCACGAGCTTTACAATGAGGGGAAACTGGCGGAAATCAGCGAGTACTGCCGCTGCGATGTACTCGACACATACTTCGTTTACCTCCGATCGCTGTTGGTAATGGGACGGATCACATCGGAACGGGAGTCGCAATTGATCGAGCAAGTCCGAAGTATGCTCGAAGAACAATCCGATTCCCATCCCGCCTACCAACTCTACCTAAACCACTGGAGCAGGCTCGAACAAACCCAGTGATTAGATTTTCAGAACAAGTACGGGGCTCTTCGCTAACCGAACGATCCGCTCGGCAACACTCCCGAGCAACAGTCGAGTCAGCCCGCTTCGGCCGTGCGATGGGACGATGATCAGACCCGCTTCGATTTGCTCGGCGCGGTCGGCGCAAACGGTTCCTGGATCACCGATCATCACCTCTTCCGTGATTCCTCCGTATCGTTTCTCCGCGAATTCCTTCTTAAGCAAGTCCATCGCTTGATCGATTCTTCTCTGGTCGTCACTCCACTCGATCGGAATCCCCTCGGGGGCGAGAGGTACGAAAATTGGGAGAACGTGCAGCACGTGGACTTGGGATCGATCCTCCACCATCTCCAGAGCCTTGTCGATCGCGGCATGAGAAGGTTCGGAGAAATCAAAGGGAACCAAAACTGGCTTGTTGATCGACCATGGCATGATGAAACGGCCCTTGAGGATGACAGAACGGGACGAAGTAGCACGTGCCCAACAGGAGGTTACAACGCTGGATTATACTGTTCCGCTGGCATTCTTTGTAGCAAGCTTCCGAAGGGGTAGGATGAGTCGAAAAACATTTGAAGAGTGGAAAGATCGCAAACCTGCGAGACGCATGGTGGAAGTCGCTGATGAGGTCCGTGAGGGCTTGTCGTTGGGCGTCTTGGAGTCCAAGAATTTGGTGGAATGGCTTAGCGTGGATCGCATTCGCTTACTGCAACATCTCTCCGAGGAATTGTCGTTGCCGATCTCTGACGAAGCGATTCGATTGGTTCAAAATGACACGCGGGAATTGGCAGCGCTCAAAAAGAGCCAATGGATTGGAGCCTATCTGGCGACAGTCGTTCAGGTCGGTGATAACGCTTGGAAATCGATGTCCATCCACGCCAGCGATGTCGTGCGTGAATGGGCTGCCTTGGTCGTCGGGCACGCTCCGCTGTCGTTCTTAAAGAAACTAGCTTGGATCAAACTCTTCGCGGATGATTCCAACCCAGGGCTTCGTGAGATTGCTTGGATCTCCCTCCGTAATGACGTTCTCCGCGATACCGAGGAGTGCATCCGGCGCCTCGTGCCTTGGACGGGAAGCCGAAATGAGCGATTGCGACGCTTCGCCAGCGAACTCACCCGACCGCGAGGTGTGTGGACTTTTCACATCGCGCAACTCAAAAGGTGCCCGGAGTTGGCTATCGATATCTTGGAACCCTTAAAAGAGGATGATTCCAAATACGTCAAAGACTCGGTTGCGAACTGGCTGAACGACGCCAGCAAAACCAAACCGGATTGGGTGGTCGAGATCACCGATCGCTGGCAACGCGAGTCCGGCTCCCTTCACACGCAATATATCATCCGCCGCGCATTGCGGACTCTCCGCGGAAAATCCTGACGCAATCCGGACCTGCCTCGCTCGCCAACCCGGCGAAACTGCAGTCCTCACCCTGCATGCTCCCTGCAGTTTCTCCTCTGCAGCGCGCGGAAGCCAGCGATAACGGGCAAATAATTGTGTGAGCGTAAGGTCTTTCCTATTAAGTACTTAGGATATTTGTTTTCTCAGACAGGACACTTGGCACGTTTTGTGTATTGGGTAGTGATGGTGGACGCAAACGAAGCGACGTCTACCTCCTTCCCCCACGAGTGCAAGGTTCTCTGTTATGCAACATGCAACCCATCAAGAGGGCGACGACAAGACGACAAGTCGCCCCCTTCTTGAACAGTTCCTTCAAGCCTTCCTGCAAGAACGAAGCATCAAGTGGATGCTCTTGATCGGAGCGGCGATTATCGTCGTTTGCTCTTTGAAACTAGTCGCCCAGCAATGGGAAGATTGGCATCTGTCGATCAAGTTCTTTTCGATTCTCGGATACATCGCGACCATCTTTGGGTTCGCCGAAGCGAGCAATCGATTGTTGGGTTTGAAAGCGACATCCGCAACGTTGCGAGGTATCACTCTCTTTCTGTTGCCGATAAGCTTTCTCTCGCTTGGGTGGCTCAGTAACCATCAGACCATCAGCCTTTGGGAGTGGCTTCCTACAGTCGTCGTCGGGACTGGGGTTGTTACCTATATCTCGGACTGCATCCTTCGAGAGCTTCTGTCGGGCAGGCAAATCACCTATCAGATTTGTTTTGTTCTCCTCGGTGTTATTGGGAGCATTCCCGATTCCTTCTCTATCCCGACCACAGGAATGGCCATTGCTATCTGGCTCGTGGGAACGGTTGGAATTATCAAGATCAATCGCTATCTCTTTTGGCTCGGTGAACAGCACCGTGCACCGATGAGCGCATACCAATTCTTCCCCGTCCGCCTGATGGGAATCGAGATGTTGCTTCTCTTCTCTTCTAAGTTGCGATGGGTGGAATCGCAGCATTGGTTTGGTTTCGCTTTGGTCCTGTGCGCAATTCCTGTCGCCGTCACAGCGCAATCTCTTTTGCATGTTCATCGTGTGCGAACCGGTGGGCTTTTGAAGACCTGGCCTGTTTCTGCAGGGGTGACGTTGGTGATCTGTCTGCTGATGGCCACCGCAGGGGTGTTTCTATCGAGCAATGTCCTCCTTCATCTCGGTCCGGATCTGAAACTTCTTGTCCCTGCGAGTCTCCTGGCTGCGGCAATCTATTTCTGGGCGGCATACGAATCGAAACAATCTGTTCTGACTTGGGTGGGACTTGGTCTGGTCGTGATCGGATACATCATCAGTCCGGTGTGGTTTGCGGATTGGGCACGCGGTGTCGCTTCGACTGCCGCATCGGGATTGAATGAATCCAAACTGCCGATCGCTTTCTACGGATTGACCTGTCTCCCATTGATTCTCAGCTGGTCGACCCTCGCGTACGCCTTGAAGTCAAAATCATTACGAATTGCACAGGGTGACTGGCGCGTCTTTTATATGCCACTCATTTGGGGCGCCAATCTCTTGGGGCTCGCCTTGCTCCTCTTCTCCGCTAGCAATACCAAGGCAATGTTCCTGATTCCGGCGTGTTACGTTGTCTACTACACCTTTCAAGCGGCGATGTGGAATGATCGTCGATACATGGTTGGAACACTCTTCGCAATGAGTGCGGCGATCTACAGTGCACTTCCGTTTGGAAATGCTATGTTCGGGTGGCAAATGGATTCGAGCATGTCGTTCGTTCTGCTGGGAGTTTGGTGCAACCTGTTGTTTATTTTACCAGCCGAATGTTTGCTTCAACGTTTCAGTCTTCCCGATGCAACTGCAAAACTTTGGCCGGTATGGAAAGGGAGACTGGCTCCTCTCGGGCAATTGTTCGCACTGATCTTGCTAACCATCCTTTCCCTGACGTTGGCGACACATGCTCTCCGGGTTGGCGGGGCTGGCATGTCGAAACTCGATTGGATTTGGCTCGCTCTCGTGATGATCGGGCATGCGTTGAACACAACCATGACGCGCCGATATATCTCGGGTGCAGCTCATTGCATTGCATGGACATTTGCCATTGCTCTTCTCTTCTCGAGAATCGCTCACGATGCGAGTGATTGGATGTGGCTAATCTCGGCTGTTTCGACGATCGGCTCCGGTGTGGGGTATTTGCTGACACGCAACTCCCAAATCGGCTTTGGTTGGAGCGAAATGATTCATTTCCACGCAACAAGTCCAAATCGAAATCGACCCGATTTTGTCTCGGCTGGCACTTTATGGGATGCGTTATGCGTCCCTGCCCGGGATTGGTTCTCGATCCTATCCATGGCTTGCTGTGGAATGCATTTCGTCATGTTGTTGGATATCCATTGGAACCTTGATCGAAGTTTTCAATTGTCTCTGATTCTGACTATCGCTTGGTTGTTGGGCAGTATTGCGGTGCTTCGACTTCCACTCTCGGTATTCATCTTCACGTTGATGGCTCCGCTAGCTATGTCCGGATTCGCTCTTCACATGAACTGGATTTCTACGAAAGAGGACGCGATCCCGCTCCTATGGGGGCTTGTTGTTGGAGCGTTGGTTTTGCCGATAAGTCTTTGGAATCGCCATGTCGAGGATGCGAAGCCCTGGGTGAAGTGGTTCGAGCACACGGCGACGGCTTGGTGCGTTTTGCTTCTCTGTCTTTGCTGCATCCCTGTTGTTCCGCTTTTGGCATGGGCTGGGTTGATCGCGTTGGTTGTCCTGTATGGGGTGAGGCAACCATCCCTTGGTTCCTCGTCTTTTGGGGCCGGGGCAGTAGCTTGCCACTACTACGCATTTATGCTGATGTGCCACGGCATGAGAGTGAATCCCTTTGAGATCCTTTTCGTTTCAGGCTGGGTGCAGAGTCGATCCTATGTCTCAACCGTTTTGAGCTTCTTTGTGTTCAGTTTGCTCGCCATTCAAACTCTATTGCCGCATCTTGATCGAAGATTCGCCCGTGGTTGGGAAGGAGGCCTGATGCTTCTTATCTTCAAGATGACCTGGATCGCCTGCGTGAGCACCCGTGCTGATATCCAGTGGTGTTTAGTCGGAACTGCACTCTTGTTTTTGCTCAGCGGCGTTGAGATGGCCAAGGCGTATTGGGCGAAGAATGAATCCCGTGTCTGGATTTGCCTCGGACTTTTGTTGGGAGCCATTCTTCTAGGCACCGCCAAGATCCCATTCGCGGAGTTTGCGGAGTATACGCCGATTGGGTGGACCTGTTTGGCAATCAGCCTCGCATGGTGTGCACAGCGATCTCTCACGAAGGAAGATTGGAAGTTCATTGCTCACCCATTCCAGATCGTTGCGATGGGAATCGCATCGTGCTTGAGTGTCTGGTTCGTGATGACGCATCTGTTCGGTATTCACGAGCACGGGAAATCCGTTACCACCTTCTGTTTGTTTCTGGCCAGTTTTTATTCCGCGTTCGAAGCGTACGTTACCAAGTCCACTTGGAGCTTTTGGGCGCTCCTAGTTTTACTCAACGCGGGCCTAACGTCGTGGACTCGAACCGTAGGGTGGAGCGATCTTCAACTTTATTTGGTCCCACTCGGATTTTCGATGGTTGCCATGGTGGAGTTACTGAGAGCCAACCTGACAAAGTCGACCGCCTACAACCTGCGTCTAGCCGGTTCGCTCGTTGCGTTGGTCTCCCCCTTGGCCCAGATTGTTCAAGGAAGCTGGTGGCACCTGATCTCCCTCATGGTCTTAAGCGTACTTGTTGTCCTGCTAGCCATCGGCCTGCGGATCAAGGTGCTGATGGCAACGGGTACGGCCTTCCTAGCAATCGATCTGATTTCGATCCTGGTACGGACAGCGATGGACAAACCGGGTGGACTGTGGATTGCTGGACTCTCGATTGGAGTCGTTGTCATTGCACTCGGTGCTGTCTGTGAAATCTATCGCGATCGGATTCGTGCTCGAATTCGAGAGTTGTCGGATGAGTTAGCGACGTGGAATTGATCTAGTTTCCATTCCCGTCTTCCCCTGGTTGTTGTTTCCTTTCAAGGAGAATGGTTATGTCTTGGTTATCTCAATTTACCCTGATCATGCGATCGAACGTTACGGCGCTCAAAGAGCAGATCGAGGATCCCGAAAAGGTTTTGCATCAACTGTTGATCGACATGCAGAACGAGCTGGATGTCGTTCGATCCAGTGTCGCCGATGCGGTCGCCGACGAAATCCTGATGCGAAAACGTATTAACAAGGAGGCCGAAGAGGAAACGAAATGGCAAGAACGCGCGACCCAGGCCATCAAGCGAGGGGACGAATCGGTGGCGCGAACCGCCTTGGAACAAAGACTGTCCTGCACACAGCGACTCGAGCAGTACAAGTCGGATCATAACAAACAGGTGGTCGAAGTCGAAAAACTCAAAGCAGCTGTCCGAGATTTGGAAGACAAGATTCGTCAGGCGCAACATAAAAAGACACTGCTGGTTGCGAAGCTTGCGCGCGCCAAGTCGACCAATAAAATTCAATCAGCGTTGGACCGAACCCACAGCAAATCGGCATTCTCACACTTTCAAAAGCTGGAAGATCGCATCGATCGCCAGGAAGCCAAACTGGAGGCGCTTTCCGAAATGGGGGACGACGATGTTCCCAGCGATCTCGAGCAAGAGTTTTTACGGCAGGAACAAAAGGAACGCCTCGAAGCGGAGCTCGACGCCCTTCGAAAAATGACCTCTGCTGAAAGTTCCCAATGAGAAACGGGCTCATGAAGACAGTCCGAGAGTTGCTCAAGACTTGGTGGGGGCAGGATCGTATCCGCGTCTCCTCACGCTCGCTGCTCTTGGGGTCTTTACGCCCGGGGGATCATCTGATCTTTCGCGATCATCTTTACTCGCTATTGCGGGTGGAGGAATTGAGGGTTGAGGAATTAAGAAATGTTCGTGTTTTGCATCTAGGAAATGAAGAGGGGCACCACGCCCGGCCCCTTTTCATTATCTTGGACGCATCGTTGAACAGTGAGCCGGTCTTCCGGCAATACTGGACTCAGCAAAGGCCGACGTATCAAGATACCTTGATTCTTCCGAGCGATGGCTTCCGTTCGATGCTCCAAGCACGCCCGATTGGACTAGAATGGGAACTATTGCTCGACGAGGATTGGATGATCCCTTCTCAAAATCTATCTCTTTGAAAACGCCTACAACATGCTGGAACGGTTGGAGTGGTTATTGGTAGGGCTGGCAGGGCTCTTTGAGCTGGTGTTGCTCCTCCTGCTTTGCCAACCGATCAATCGAAAGTATGCGGCACCTTGGTTGAAATGGCTCGTCGGTGGCGCATTTCTTTTTCACCTAGGTTATTTCGGACGTCTGTTCTTCTTCCATGAAAAGACCGATGCGGCATTTATCGGTGACCGTGGTGCGATGCTCATTCTGTGTACCGGGCTGCTTATCATGCCGTCAGCGATGCTCCACGCTGCATTGCACCTGCGCACGAGTCTACGCCACCCCATACCAATTATGTCACGCCACAGTCGATTGTACTGGGCTCTTTATTTTCCCCTCCTACTACTATTGCCCGCGGTGTACCAAATATTTACCGGTCCACGCGGGAACTTCATGGAAAGCGTCCGGCCCATCCAACCTCTTTACATCGGCTGGCTTGCTACCGCAAACGGGGTTTGCACGCTCATCTTCGCAACCATCGCCATTACCACCCCCTTTTCGAACAGAAGATGGTTCTTTGTATGGATTTCATCTCTTCTCGTTTTGTTCACCGTGGCGGCAACCGCTTATGTACTTCTCTCCGACCGGCCGGAATGGGAGTATCCCATTCGTATTGGTCTGGCGATCGCTCCGTTGCTCCCCTCAGTTGTCTTGGTCTGGTACGTATTGACCAATCGACTATTACCGGTCGTATTCGAACAGACGACTGTCTACGGTGGTTTCTTGATTGCTGGGCTATTTGCACATCAATTGATTGCACAGCCTGTCGCCAATCGATTGCGAGGAATTATCAATGTGGATTTTGTCTTGCTTGAGTTGGCTATCTTGGTTTTATTGATTTATTGGATTCGGCCTTTTCGACGCCGCGCCAGCGAGTCTCTTCGATTCCTGATGAGTCCAAGAGCATTTGAGGTTCGCGATGCTATCCGAGAGCTCGCACTGGCAGTCACGCAACAAACATCCCCTGATATCTCAGCTCGATGTGAGTGGTTTGCAGAACAACTGCGCCTCCGTTTTGAACTGACGTGGGTACGCATTTTGTATTTGGATGCCGGTCAGCCCGCAGAGAACTATCGAGAATTCCGTGTAGTAGATCCTGTCACCTCACGAGTTCGTATCTCTCCGTACAAGGTCTGGGTGCCCGAAAATGACCCCCATGCACTGGCCCATCTTCTCCGTGCTCTTGTCGATCGGACCGCTCCTCTAGAACGGGGATATACAAACAGTTCGGTCCTGGAAGAGGCGATGGATACGTTGGGATGCGACGCCGCTTTTCCCATGAACTACCAGTCCATTCGAGGAGCGATTCTTTTCGGCAATGATAAAAGCTTCCTGCAGTTAGCAGATGAACAATTGACCTCACTCCTTGTTTTGGTCGATCAATTCGCAGCGACCCTCCAAAACCTTGTCGAAGAACGAATGCGTCGAACGATGGAGCGAGACCTTTTTCAAAAAGAAAAGCTTTCGACCCTCGGGATGATCTCAGGAACTCTCGCTCACGAGCTTCGCAATCCTCTTTCTTCCATTCGTACCATCGCATCGCTCGTCGCCGAAGAAACACCGGCTGGTAGCCCTCACCGGCACGACGTCGAAATGATCGTTTCCGAAGTGGATCGCCTCCATCTCACACTCCAACGAGTGCTCGACTATGCAAGACTCCCGGAGGATTCCAATTCCCACTCGGAACCCGATGCCGTCATTTCGAAGATTGGATCGATCCTCTCTTACTATGCCTTGCAACGCGGCACGGTTCTGGAGTTCGAACTGGGGGCCTCACAAATCGCCGTGGCGGGGAGCGAACAAACACTGAACGAGGTTTTTATGAACCTCGTCAAAAATGCCATCGAAGCTTGCTCGGAACATCAACATGCCAAAGTCAGGGTCGTTACCGGGGCGAACGAGAAATCATTCCACGCATCGGTGATCGATAACGGAAAAGGAATCGAACCTGAGGACCAAGACTTCATCTTTGAGGCGTTTGTTACCTACAAAGAGACCGGTACCGGACTGGGATTGTACATTGTCAAAGAACGGGTTCAGGAACTAGGAGGAACGATCTCCCTCCAATCCATTCCAGGACAAGGGGCAACGTTTACGGTCGTCTTACCTCGTTCAAATCTCTAAAACGCGTTGAACCGAATCACTCCGGTGGCGTTGCCGCAACGGGAGTGCGATTCCATGTCGAATGGGCATGGAGCATCACCGAACACAAAACGAGCGCATAGGCGAGCAACTCGAAGGGCTCCGGCATATCCTGATCAAAAGCCCATTCGATCGCTGCAATGATCGGGAGCGAAGAAAGTCCAAACGAAGTCGCTAGGAATGCCGGAAGGCGAGCGTACGCAGCCGTCATCCATAATTGGGCAACCACTCCGCTGATCCCGATACCAAAGAGAACCCAACACTGACTTTCGGTAGGCAATACCCAGCCTGTGCTGATAAAGCACAAGGCTGTCATCGCCAAAGCTGCCATGAAGAGGAACACCGTAAGACTCATGGGAAAGATCTGACTTACCTGCCGCAAAGAAAAGTAGGCGAGCGAGGCAAACAAAGCTCCCAGCAACCCGATTAACCAAGCATCGGTAGGACACGTGCTTGCACCCGGAATTCCCAGAAGGGACGTGCCCGATAATCCCACTAGCACATATCCCAATTGCCTGTTCGTCGGTCGCTCCCCCAGAAAGCGCCAACCGAGTAAGACGACGAAGATCGGCGCAACATCGGCGATTGCGCGGGCGTTCGCCACCGTGGTCTTTGCAATCGTTGCAAAATAACAAAGTCCAGATCCAGCACCCGCTACTCCCCGCAACACCAAATACTTTGACGCAGGATTTCGGAAATGCCCAAACTCATTCCAACACCAAGGAAGCAACAAGATGGCACCGAGAAATCCTCGAAAGAAGACGACCTCTGTTGAAGGCATCTCGCGACTGAGGTGCTTTGCCCAATAGCCCATAATCGCAAATGCCAATGCGCTCGCGATCGCATACAAAAGACCCGACTTTTTGATCATCATGTGGCGACCGCGGAACCGATTCGGAGCAAAGCTGAGCGACACACCAGTATTGACGATACGGGATATTTGCCAACTCTCAATTCGCTCGTCCCGCTACGGAAACGGTCTTTCCACAATCCGTAGCATCGTTCCGTCCGCCAAACTCCAGACTCCAAATTCCCCGGTACGGCCACCTACTACGACCGTGCCTCGCTCGCGATCCACACCAACGGACCCGATGGCCATGGGAACTCGCACCGAACGGGTAATCTTGTTCCCTTTCCAGTCGACTTGATGCCAAGCCTCGTCGGAACATGGAACGATGGTCTCCGTATCGGAAACGGCGATCTTTCCCGGATCTCCGCTCAATGCCAACCCGGCTGTTTTCTTCGCTCCAGCTGTGGTCCAGCGATGCCACTGTCGATCGGCGCCAACCGTTTGCCATTCTCCATTTCCAGCTGCCGCAATGCCTCGCAAAGCAGCCTGGTGACCTGAATAGTTAGCAACCGTTTCCCAACTCGTCGTATCGAAAACTTTGGCAGTTTTGTCTTGACTCGCGCTCCCCAATTGCTTGCCGTCCGGACTGTACGCAACCTGGGTTACCCAATCCGAATGGCTGGCTAGAACTTTCTTCGATTGAAGGGATGAGAGTTCCAAAATGCGTATGGTTCCGTCGGTCATCGCGCACGCCAACTCCGTACCTGCTGGGTGGAGTGCGACATCGAGAACCAAATCGGTGCCCAAGACCTTGGTTCGGACTACCTCGTGCGTACTCGCTTCCGTAATCCGGATCTCTCCGCTTAAACCAGGGGCACCGCCCGCTGCGATCCACTGTCCCTCGCGAGTTGGCAGGAGTGCCGTGACCCGCTGAGATTGATGAGCAACGCGTTGCCCCAAACCGTATTCCGGTTTTGGGAATACCAAGAGCTCGTAATACCCTCCAAGCCAGACTTTTTCCCCATCGCTTGACAAGCTTATCGATGTAATAGGTTGTGGCTGAGCATAGCTTTGGGGAGCAGCTGCCATCTTCGGGGAAATAGACATCCAGAGTGGTGAACGCTCGTCGTCGACATCAAACTTGGCTCCTGATGCGATCCATTTCTTCAGCAGTTCTGTTTGAGGAGCGCTCAAGGCCTCGCTGTCTGACGGCATCCGAACAGAGGGATCGCTCGAACAAACGCGCGCGAGGATCTCTCCTGGATTGTTTAGATCGCGAGAAAGAGGGGGTTCCTCGGATTCGCCTGGTAATCGGAGATTCTCGACGGTATCTAGGCGATAACCTCCATCCGCCCGTTTCGCTCCGTGGCAAGCGACACAGTGCTCTTGAAGGATCGGCGCAATATCGCGTCGGAACGAAATCTCCTTAGGCTCGTCGGCGGAAAGACTTGGAACCGAGGTGCCGAGCCATAATCCAACGACGACGAAACTGGATCGATGAACAACAGTAGTAAGCATGGATCGAAGTAGTTCTTTAGTGCTGGAACAGAAATTCATCGGTGTTGAGCAATACCCAGCAAAGGTCTTCCAACCCGGCCTCCAAGCTGTCTTTCGACTGGCAATGAGCCACGCATCGCTGTAGCTCTTCTTCGCTAGGTTCCCTGCAAAAACCTGCCAGATAGAGTTCTTGGATGATTGCCTTCAAATCGCTCCCGGAGTGAAGCATGCGGCGAAAGCGATTCTCGGGGGCTCGCAATTTTTCATAGAGGAACGAACCATTGAACAGTTCGATAGCCATTCCCAAATTGGATTCATCCAAACGCTCGCAGGCGCAAACGGTGGAACGCTCTGGTTGACCGAAGACTCGCAGAAATTCGAGCTTGGCAACGTCCGGTGCGGGCAACTGCGTCGCCTTGGTCCCCTCCGGTAATACCCCAAACCGCTGCTCGGTTCCGAGCAAGTGATTCACCGCATCGAGAAGTGGCTCCGCCGACAATAACCTTGGCTCTTGATGCGAAAAGTAGAGCGCATCCTCTTCATTGCTAGGATGGGTTGCGAAATCAGCTTGATACGTGCGACTATTAAGAATGACTCTCAACAATGCCTTGCGATTGTAACCTTGCTCGACAAAGAATTGCGACAGACCATCAAGCAACGGCTTGTTGGTAGGAGGATTCGAATCGCGAAAGTCATCGATCGGATCGACAATACCTCTCGCAAAAAGTTGACTCCAAATTCGGTTGGCTTCCACTCGAGCGAAATAGGGATTCTCGGGATTCACCAACCACTCGACGAATGCTTGCCGACGGTCTGCGTCGGCAGCCAACGCAGCGAGTTCGCCCGGTACCCAAGGCGCCATGATTTTTCCGGTGCGAGGCTGTTGAATCTCTCCTTGGGCACTAGTCCAAATCCACAGTTCATTGGGGCGCGTCGTGTTCTTGCGCTGCACCCGATTGAAAAACGCGCTCAGCCCATAGTAGTTGTCCTGAGTCCATCGTTCAAAAGGATGGTTGTGGCATTTGGCGCACTGCAATCTTGCCCCTAGAAACAATTGCGAGACGGTTTCCACGCTCTCCTGTGCATCTTTGGCCGTCCGGTAGAAGTTGGCTTCTGGATGAAGAAAGGTACTCCCTTTGGAGAGTAGTAATTCCCTCGCGAACTGATCGTAAGGTTTGTTGGCAGCGAATGCTTCTTCAATCCATCGGTGGTATTTATAGACCCCTTCTTCGGTCACTCCTTTGGTTGTCACACGAAGGAGATCGCCCCATTTCAGTGCCCAGAAACTCGCGTATTCCGGCCGATCCAGAAGCTGATCGATCCATTTGGAACGTTTGCCAGGATCCGTGCTCGCCAGAAACTCTCGCGTCTCGCTCGGCGTCGGGAGCTGACCGATGACATCGAGCGAGGAACGACGCAAGAATGTCGCATCGTCGCACACGGGAGATGCGTTGATTTGAAATCGCTCGAGCTTTGTATCCACCAACCCATCGATCCAATTCAATTCAGGTTGCTTAACCCATTGGAATTCTGGTTGGGAGTCGATAAAGACGAATGGAATCGATTCGATATGTTCCAGGAACCGAACCAAAATAACCGTTTCCCCTTGTGATTTGGGCGTCACGATCCCTTGCTTGGACACCGTTGCGACAGTGCTGCTCGAACTCTCGTACGAGACCAAGTCGGTGACGTCTCGCGAGGTGCCATTGGCGAAATGAGCCATGACGATGAGCTTTTGTTGACCAGTCTGGAGCGGAAGGGTTCGCGCATCGTTGGGATAGACTTCTAGCTTTACGCAGCGCGCTGCATCAGGTGGATCCAGCTTCGCTCCTCCCGCAATCCAGTCATGAAGGACGCGGTAAGCGGCCTCCCCTTTCTTGAGTTGCATGCCGCCACCATGCGAAACCTTCATCAAGGCTTTTTTGATCAACAGGCTCTCGTCCGGCTCGAGGGTATTAACTCGGCGTGCAGCGTATTCGTTTACGAGCGTGAGGGAATCTAGTTCTTTGTCAAACGCCCTCAACGAAAGCCGGAACCCCCCTTTGCCACTCGGTGAACCATGGCATGCACCGGAGTTGCATCCCTGTTTCGACAACGCCACGAGCACTTCGTTCTCGAATTCCACAGACGCCGTTTTGCCTGAGAGTTCGACGGTTACGGGAACACGGATGCTATGCTTGCCAAGTTTCCCTGTAACGGTACCTGCTCCCGAATCCTTGGGATAGAAAATCCCACCCTTCACTTCTCCCAACTTCGGATCGGAAACCGTCCACTCGACGTAATCGGACCAATCGCGGACCATGCCTGACGAATCCCATCCGGATAACGAAAGTCGCTGATGGTCCCGGCTCCGATGCACCGCGATGCGTTGAGGAAAAAACTCGACGCGCTCCGGGGAGTCGTACCATTCCATCGGGAGCTCGAACGTTCCAAGCCGTCCAATCCCTTGCGTTTCATAATAGAAGGGGACAGAAAACGATTCGGGATACACTTTATCAGCGGTCGACTTATCAGCGGTCGACGTTCGAGCGAGGGACAAGTGAACATGTTCCTTGTTAACGCTTCCCTTGACCGTCCAGTGGTTTGCAATTTCCATGGCTGGAAACTCCGCCCCCGCCGGTAAGGAACCTTGCAATGCAGCCAAGGCAATCTTCCATTCCAACGCTTCGCTTTCTCGACTGCGACGCGACACGTCCGGTGCACGAGCCGAAGCGGGTGCGTCTGATGCAGCCGTTGTCAGAACGACTCCACGGTGCTGTTTCCATCGAGCCGGATACGGTTGATTGGGATGCTTAGCTCGAAGCCAAGACAGATTCGAAACCACTTTCGCTGCCGGGAGGTCGCTTCCGCTGGCCTCCTGGGACACGGGGGATGCAACGAAGCGAAGCCATTGGACCTCGCCCGCTTCCCAATCTGTGGCTGCTTGGACATAGCACCGTGCACCGACTTGTTTCGCCTCGATGCGTGGATTGAGAACCCGCCAACCTGCAGGTTCTTCGCATCGAATTTCGATCGGACCCTCGTATCCTTGACGCTGAACAACCAAATCAACGGCAATCGCACCCGCTTTCACGTCCGCCAAGCGTGCTTCCGTCCCTTTCGGATCCACTTTCCACACCACGTCGAAGTCGTTTTTCCACTTGATTTCGATCGCATACCCGTAGTTCGGGCCGCCTCGCCGTAGCAAATCGTTGACCCGAAGCTGATAGGTCCCCGTTTCCGTGACAGGAAACTCTAATATCCATTCGTCCTGATCCTGGACGGGTGATTCGGCGACCTTGGTCATTCCCTCCTTCCAAAGCTCAGCTCTCAACAAAGCGGGTGAGCCGAGGGATCGGGTTTGGGTTGCGATTCGAAGTGTCTTGCCCTTCTCGGCTTGAAACCAGAAAGAGTCTTGCTCGGAATCTAACTGCAGATGACCGACCAAGGTAAATGGCGGCTTCGGCGCGGCAGGGGAGTTGGATTTGAGCGACGTATCTGTTTCATCCAGTACCGATGTGGAAGATTGATAGACAATGGACGGAAACGCAAACGGGTTTGAACTCGGAAGGATCCAATGCGGTGTCCCTTTCGGGTCGCTCAGTTCGAGCCCATCTTTTGGGGATCGGTGCGCGAGAAGGGGGGAGATGGTTTGGTCATCATAGGCGGGTGAGAGCCTGACGAGGTAATTGCCACCACCAAGGAATCGACTGTCTCGTACCGCAAGGGTATACCATCCGCTTTTTTCAATCGCGACGTGGCATTGACTGTCGGGTCCCAGTTCGGTGTCGTCGACCGATGCGATCTGCTTCCGGTCGGGATCGTACAATTTCACATAGCTGTCCATATTGCTTCCCAATCGCTGTGCAAGCACATCGATGAAAAGCAAATCTCCTTCGAAAGCGTAGAACCGATAGAAGTCCGTGTGGGATGCCTCCGTTTTGCCTTCGATGACCGAAGGGAACGAGACGGCGATGGCGTTCTCGAACAAGTGATTGTCGGTGCCCGTTTCGGACGCGTAGGGGAGCGTATCCAAGATCACGTGATGCGCCGAGCTGACTGCCGATTTGCTTGAGAGCCAAACACCCGCTTCGGTCGGAGGCATACCTGGTGGAACATCGATTTCCACCTCCAGCTTCTCACTGGTCGACGCGAGGACTTTGCATTGGAGCTTCTCGGTAAAGAGCAACCGAATCTCGTCGGACATGCCTTTGCCTGTGAAGGTCACTCGATTCTTGGCGCCGATAGTCCAATCAACGGGAGAGACCGAATGGACTTGAAGCTGCGCTACACATGTTTGGCAGCACAACGCGAGCAGCAGGAGCGGTAACCAAGTGAAGGGGGGCATGGAGCGAAACGAACGGGTCATAGGGAGGGAATCCAGGTGGGCAGGAGGTGAAACTAGATCAGTCCGTCGATGGGCTCACCGTAATAAATCGCATGGGGCCGATCGACGGCGTCCATCCAAACCGCTTCGCGAGGAAGACCGAGCAAGTGGTAAATCGTCGCTGCAAAACTTTCGGGAGAGACAGGTGAATCGACCGGGAATTCTCCTCTCGCATCCGACTTGCCCACCACGACACCGGGACGTATTCCACCTCCGGCAAAAAGAACAGACTGGAGCGCTCCCCAGTGGTCTCGCCCAGGAAGTTTGTAATGCTGGGCCAAGTGAGTGATTTTCGGAGTTCTTCCAAATTCGCCAGCCATCACAATCAGCGTCTCGTCGAGTTGGCCAGACTCGTGCAAGTCCTCAATCAGCGCCGACAGTGATTGATCCATGGGAGGTAGCAATCGGTCTTTCAAATGGGGAAAGGCGTTGCCATGGGTATCCCAAGTTTCATTGTTTCCCAAGTTCACTTGGATGAGCGGTACCCCCGCGTCGACTAAATGACGCGCCATCAGCAAGGACCAGCCGAACGAATGGGGGCCATAGCGCTCCACTTGCTTCGCATCGAACTTGCGAATGTCGAGCGCCTTCTGAACCTTAGGGTCCACCATGAGCGATACGGCCGCTTGACGCTGTGCATCGAAACGCTGCGTGACTGCAGCAACCTCGAGTTGTCGCTTTTGTCTATTAAGGTTCTCCAAAAGTTCTAGACGCCCATGCACGTCTCGCATTCCCAATCCATGAGGAAGAGTCAATTGGGGAGCTTGGAACACGCGATCGTCTGTTCCAGGCCTCTGCTGATGGTCGAATGCGTATTGAGGAAATGCGCCGTAGGAAGCCTTATGGAATGGTGACGCTTCAAGAAACCAAGGGTCATGGTTCTGTCCCATCTCGCCCGCATGTTGGCCGGGGATTATGCGTCCGGTGTTATGCACCAATCGCTCGGGAAGAACGACGGCAGGCGGCAAGTTATTTTGGGAGGGAAGAGCATAACCCACGTTGGCGGCAATCGAGGGGAAATCGGACCGACTGGGTTGGTTCGGGTTGAAGCCTGTAGGCAAGTTCGATCGACCCGTTAGCAAAATATGATGCCCAGTCGAATGATCATTCGAAGGGTGCGAAAGCGATCGGCAGAGGGACCAGAGATGACTTGTCGAGGCCAATCTAGGAAGATGCTCGCAGATCTGAAGCCCCGGCGTTTGGGTCGCGATAGGACGGAATTCTCCCCGAATATCCTCGGGTGCCTCGGGCTTCATGTCAAAGCTCTCGTGCTGCGACAGTCCACCTGAAAGGAAGATGAAAATGCAAGACTTCGCCTTGCCGGTGGGGCGCGAATTCTCAGCAGCAGTCGCCGCGCGGAGCCCGAGCAGATGATTGCTCCCCAGCCCTAAAATTCCAACCGCACCCATTTGAAGCGCAGTCCTCCTGGCGAGTCCAGAATGATGCCAATCAACCGAATCCTTCGGTTTTTCATTGCGAGAGAAAGCCATGGGAGGGAATCCTAATGGGACGGGTGGGTGGCTTTGAGGTGGGATGGAGTCCTCGTAAAGTATAGTCGATTTCTCTATACGCGTGGTGTGTTATCGTCTCAAGTGCTCCTCAGTGGGGACATGACGTCAAGCAGGCGTTGCATTCAAAAATCCGTTACAATGCGGGTCCAGCCTTTGAGTCGCCTATCCCCTTCCTTCCCTCCTTACGATCTCTGAAGACCACGAAACTTCCCTCGCCTCTGGAAGTGCAACCCGGTCGGAGTCTCCGCCAATGTTATCTTTTCAAGGTCGTTCTGCCCGTCTATGCGATGGCCTATCTCGTCGTGAGTGGCTGAAAGTGGGTGGTATCAGTGCAGGAGCCTTGTCCCTGGCTGATCTATTACGAATCCAAAACGCCAAGGGGGCCGACCCATTGCAGGGAGATGCGCCGAAGCGCCTATCTGGATTTGGCCAAGCGAAACACTGCATTGTGCTATTCCTTTTAGGAGGGCCTCCGCAGCATGAGACTTGGGATCCGAAGCCTGAGGCACCTGAGGAAGTTCGAGGGCAATTTGGCTCGATCGAAACAGCCACGCCCGGCCTGCGAGTCGGCGAGCTGATGCCTCTCACTGCCAAACTTACGAATAAGATCGCAGTCCTAAGAGCATTGGCCACGGACGACAATGCGCACTCTTCGAGCGGCTATTGGATGTTGACCGGGCATCCCCACGCGCCTAAGAATTCGGAGAATGCTCTCCCCGGTGCCCCCAACAATTGGCCTTCGATTGCAGCAGTCGTTCGACATCTCAAAGGGGACTCAGGTGCATTGCCTGGTTCTGTTCGGTTGCCGGAAGAAATCTGGAACACTGGCCGGCTTCTTTGGCCGGGGCAGGACGCGGGCTGGCTCGATAGTCAATCCGACCCCTGGCTTATCACTTGCGATCCTAACAAACCCGATTTCCGAGTCCCCGACATCGCGCTTCCAAACGATATCTCCAGCGAACGTTTTGCGCAGCGTCGTGACTTTCTCCACGCGCTCAATCGACGACTCGACCAAATCCAATCGCATGCTTCGGTGCAACGTTGGACCTCTTGGCAATCCAAGGCGGTGGAACTGCTTCAAACTCCTGCTGCACAACGTGCATTCGCCTTGGACAAGGAGACAGAAGCCGTGCGGGATCGCTACGGAAGAAATCGATTCGGTCAGAGTGTTTTGCTCGCGCGTCGCATGATCGAAGCGGGGGTGTCGCTCGTTCAAGTTAATTGGACAAGATGGGAAAACGACGAAGATGTCGCCCCCGCCTGGGATTCCCACGCAAAACATAATGAACGGATCAAAAACGCACTGATGCCCCCGATGGATCAAGCCTACTCCGCTTTGCTAGAAGACTTGGAGCAAAGCGGTTTATTGGATGAGACGCTCGTGGTATGGATCGGAGAGTTTGGTAGAACCCCACGCTTTAATGCCGCCGGAGGTCGCGACCATTGGGGCCATGTCTTCAGTGGGGCACTCGCTGGAGGCGGTGTAAAGGGCGGGACTGTCTTCGGTGCATCGGATCGTCAAGGAGCCTACCCACTGGAGGGGCGAGTCGAACCCCAAGATTTGGCGGCAACCATCTTTCACTGTCTGGGGTTCGGTCCATCGACTGAATTGAAAGACCGATTCGGGAGGCCATTGGCAATTAGCAATGGTACCCCTATTCAAGCGATACTTTAGTGGCCGATCGTGGATGGGGCCGTTTGCTTTCCCCCTGCAAAATTTCATCCGTCGATTCCGGATCCACGCTGCGGCAGCATTCGACCAATCGATCGGCTAACGCGTAGAGTGGATCCTCCCAATCCTCTTGCTTGCTTTCGGATGGCGCGATCTGAGCGATCTCCTCGACCAGCAGTATGAATCGAAGCACATGTCGGAACAGCAGTCCTTCGTGTTTCTGAAGCCCTCGTGCGACGATGTACTTGTTGAAATCGCCACCGAATTCGAGCAACTCGCCAACGACCCAAACTCCGCGTGTGAAAACATCATGCACGCCAGGAAATTCGTAATCGAAGACTCGCCGCAATTTCTCTGCGAGCACCAAGGGCCGAGGAGGTGGTTCGTCTCGACTTTCCCAACGTCGATAGCGACCCTTCATCCCTCCAGCCTCCGCCTGAAGCTGCTCGGCGTCCGGTTCTTCTTCTTCATCCTCCGCTCGCCCGGTGAGCTCTGCGGCGCTGGCCAGTCCCAGAGAGAGGAGTTGAGGATGCAAGATCGAGTGGGCGAGCGGACCAGGTGGCAATTGATCCGGAAACGGGACCCGAACAATCTTGGCGATGTTCGCAGGCAACTCAAGAACGCTCTCGAGCGCTTGGATACGTTCCCCCTCATCTGCGTACTGCAGCATGTTGACTAAATAGAGTCCGTAAATCGGGTTGATGCTGCGGAGCTGCGAAAGGTAGGCTAAACGATCAGTCGGTACAGCTAATTCCGGACGGTACGATTCGAGATCCAACGCGATCGGTTCCTCTTCACTCAGAGGAGATCCCGCCGTTGGCAGGTCCTCGTCTTCTTCCGTTTCGGCTTCGGGGAGGTCGATATCGAGCCAACGTGGCTGAGTCGTTTTCTTTTGGGAAGAGGGAGGGGTTGCGGTGGGTTGCAACGGCTGAGGCTTGGGGGTCAGCTCGATGAAACCTGCTTTCCAGAGGGTAACGAGCATGCGATTGAGGTCCTTTTGGCCCTTGGCAATCTGATCGGCGGTTTGCAATCTCCGTCCGACAAGATCGCGAAGCGGCTGCACCTGGGAGTCGTTGAGAAGCAGATAGGCGAGCAGCCGCCATGGCAACATGCCGCGACTCTCGAGTTTGGCAGCGGGGGCATTGCGTAGCTTTTCGAATTGCTCGCGAGTCCAATACGTCTCGCCCGCTCTCTTCGTCGGCATCTTCTTTTTAAGCTGCTTCTTGGCGCGAAGAAGATTGGGATCCTTGGTGTCCTCAGGAATCTGATCGTACTGCTGCTTCCATCGCAGGTACTTCACGTCGTCTTCATGTGCGAGCACATAAACGAATCCCTGCGTGTCGTATTGAGGGCGTCCCGCACGCCCAAATATCTGATGCGCAGTGCTGGGCTCGACAATCTTCTTCTTGCCGAACGGACCCTTGACAATGCTTGGTAGAACGACACTCCGTGCGGGTAGATTGATCCCCGCGGAAAGCGTCTCGGTACATACGGTGACGCTGAGCAATTTCTCTTGAAAAAGCTGCTCGACGAGACGGCGGTACTTGGGCATGATGCCCGCGTGGTGCACCCCGACGCCGCGGATGAGGATCTGTTTGAGTTTGGGGCCTGCGCCTTTAGAGAAGTCGAATGTCTCAATCCGTTTGGTGATGATCGCCTGCCGCTCTTTGTCGATGAGCTTCTTTCCTTTTAGCAGCTCCGAAACTTGCCAGCACTGCTCGCGATTAAAGCAGAATACCAATCCTGGAGTGCGACGTTTTGCTTCGTCACCTTCTGCGATCCGCTCGAGATGTTCATCGAGGTAAGCATCATCGACCCATTCGAATTGCAAGGGAACTTTTCTCTCGGTCCCTTGAACAAGTTCCAAATTGCGACCGTGTGACCGAAAAAGCCAACTGCAGAACTCGACGCTGTTCCCAATCGTGGCCGAAAGAAGCATGGTTCGAACATGCTTGGGCATCAATCCAAGTGTCAATTCCCAAACAATCCCTCGCTCGGGATCATTGAACGAATGGAACTCATCCATGACTACCGACGCGACGTCGTCGAAGTTGTCGTTTTCTTGTCCCATCAACCGATTAAGAAGGATCTCAGCGACGACGACCAAAACAGGAGCATCGGGATTCACCCGGCGATTGCCGGTAACCAACCCGATCGAATCGATGGGGTAGCCCCATCTCAAAGCCGTTTGTTGGATCTCCAAAAGCTTTTGGTCGGTTAGGGCGATTAGCGGCGTCGTGTAATAACAACGCTTGCCCGTGCGCAAGGCTTCGTAGATGGCCGCTTCTGCGATGAGCGTTTTGCCGGTGCCGGTCGGAGCGCACACCAAAACTCCCTGATCGGAGCTGAAGTAAGCGTAAATGGCTTCTTCTTGAACAGGGTAAGGTGTATACGCCAGCTTTTCGAAGTACTCTGCCGCAATATCGAGTCGATCAACGCTCATCGTTGGCTGATCACTTCGATCATCGCGGAGGCGAACCAAGGTAAATCGTCGGGTTTGCGACTGCTCACAAAATGACGATCGACAACAACAGGAGCATCCTCCCAGATCGCTCCGGCGTTCTCCAAATCATCCTTGATTCCAGGAGATCCTGTCACGCGAACGCCGCGATAGACTCCGGCAGAAATGGCCAGCCAACCACCATGGCAGATCGCCGCCACGCACTTTTGGCTCTCCGCAAACTCCGCAATGAGCGATTTCACTTTTGGCAGCCTTCGCAATCGGTCAGGCATGAAGCCCCCTGGCAACAGGACCGCGTCGTACTCGCCAGCATTCGCCTGATCGATGCTGATGTCCGATTTGCAGGGGTATCCGTTTTTCCCCTCGTACACTTTTTGAGCTTCTTCTCCCGCGATGACAAATTCCGCCCCCGCTTCGATTAACCGAAGCTTGGGATACCACAGCTCTAGATCTTCATAGATGTCCCCGACGAATGCGAGAACTCGTCGGTTAACGAGAGGCTTTTGCATACGGTGTTTCCCTCAAGGAGTTTCTTTGGTTGGCAAGCGGTAGGGACAATTGGCATCGGTTTCTAGCTTTTCTCGATCCGCGAGGGCAAAAGCAACGCGAAGACCGCTTTGTCCACCGGATGGGATCAACTAAACTAGCTCCTGTCCAAGTCAATTAGGCACAGGGACTCCCTTCCCCCTGGATGACCTTTATGAGGTCGTGACCAGCGGAACCGGAGGGTAGGAATTCTATCGACAGTTCAACCGTTTGAGGAAAGTCTGGATGGGGCTTCGCGATTATTTTAGTTCTGGAAGAGGTCTTTCGTTCGAGCTTTTTCCTCCCAAGAGCGACGAAGGCGTCGAGCAATTACTGGTGACAGTCGGTGAATTGGCAGAGTTCTCGCCCGATTTCTTCACCTGCACCTATGGCGCGGGTGGATCGACCAGGGGAAGAACCTTAGAAATTTTAGAGCGAGTGAAAAAACAAACGAGCATCCCCGTGGCCTCGCATTTGACGTGCGTTGGCTCCACGGTGGACGAGCTCCGTGACTATCTTCGTGCCGCGATCGCAATCGGTACGGACTACATCGTCGCCCTTCGCGGTGATCCCCCCAAGGGGGAAACTGTTTTTCAGCAAACCGAAGGGGGACTTTGCTATGCGAATGAATTGGTTTCTCTGATCCGATCCGAGTTCAGCCAATTGGGGATTGCCGTGGCTGGCTACCCGGAGGTGCATCAAGAGGCTCCCAACGCCGAAGTCGACTTGGACAACCTAAAGCGAAAAGTCGATGCAGGGGCCGACATCATCGTGACGCAGCTTTTCTACAACAACGTGGACTACTTCCGATTCGTTGACAAGTGCAAGGCGAAAGGAATCGAGATCCCCATCGTTCCTGGAATCCTACCTGTCACCAATTTGGCCCAAATTCAACGGATCGCATCCCTCTGCAAAGCGTCCCTGCCTGACTCGTTTGTATCACGGCTGCAGCACAATGCCGACCCAAGCTGGCAATTCCAAGTCGGAGTGGAGTTCGCTCAAGCACAAGTGGATGATCTCTTGAAACGAGGAGTTCCTGGCGTCCACTTTTATGTGTTGAACAAGTCGCAAGCGACTTCCGAAGTTCTCAAAGCCCACTGGACTGTCGCCTGATGTCAAACACAATCGGATTTCTCGGCGGCGGGCAAATGGCCACGGCGATTGCCAAGGGTGTCATCGCTGCAGGGCTCGCAAAGCCCTCGGACTTGGTGATTTATGAACCGAATGCCACGCAACAAACCCGATTGCGCGAACTATTTCCAGAGTGCACACTCCCCGAGTCAACGCAAGAATTGTTCGACAAGGCCGCGCGCGTGGTGCTGGCTGTTAAGCCGCAAGTCCTTGCGGAGATCGCGATCTCGCTGAGACACCACACCCGCAACGAGCATTTGCTCGTATCCATCGCAGCGGGCATTCCCCTAAAGAAGTTGTCGGATTGGTTTGAGAGCGAACGCGTAATCCGTGTGATGCCCAACACCCCCTGCCAAAGCCGCCAAGGTGCAAGTGGAATCGCCGTTGGGAAAGGGGTTAGCCCGCAAGACGCCGCGTGGTGCGAGTCGATCTTCGGTGCTGTAGGGCGCTTTGTCCGGTGCACCGACGACCAATTGCACGCCGTAACCGGGCTCTCGGGATCGGGACCTGCCTATGTGCTCATGATGATTGAAGCCCTGAGCGACGGTGGTGTCATGAGCGGACTCAGCCGACAAACAGCCTTGGAACTGGCCGTACAAACAGTCCTAGGGGCAGCTACCATGGTGCAAGAGACTGGAACCCATCCCGCGGTGCTTCGCGAGCAAGTTACCAGCCCTGCCGGAACAACCGCTTCTGCTCTCGCTGTCCTCGAGCGAGCAGGATTCCGCAGCGCTCTCATCGACGCTGTCGTGGCTGCTTCCCAACGGTCGCGCGAACTGAGCTGATTGCGTCTCATTACTCGGGATAACTTCGAGAGGATTCTTCCTCCCCTCGTGGTGTGAATCCAGAGGGCTTGTCTTCGTCATACCACTTTGCGAGAAAATGCCAGACGGGGAACAAGCAGAGGACGACAAAAATCCCTAGCCACCAGTACATGTTGCAAAACTCCTTTCGCAGCGGCCACCCCTGCGGATTGTGCTTTCTCCTGTCTCCGGTTTATGAACCAACCTTTTGGTACATCTTGCCATTAACCTACCAAGGTTGATGTGGAGAGTCGAATGGGCGCGGAATTTTCGAAATCGGTCCGCTTCCGCGAAGAAGTCACCCAAAATGCAACAAGGCCGCATGAAATGCGGCCTTGGAGGGGTCACGAAGAACGCTGAGGGCAGCAATCCAACATGGACTTAGCTAAGGTTGCTGGGGCGACGTGGCATCTTTCGAGGGTAGGGAGGATCGGACTTTTCCGGTGCCGCCATCCCGTTTTCTTCTTCCCATTGCTGTCGCTCGCAATCCGTCGCATAGTACCTCAACCAACACTCCATATCGTTCTCCTCCAAGCAATGCCAGTGAAGATAGTTACGATGGTCCGCAATACGCTTCTCGTACGAGGGAAGTATGTCTCTCGCAATGAGACAATACAGTTGGCGGTCACTGAGGTGATCGGTCAAGTCAAGTACGACCCGTTGTTCATACAACGCTGTGATCGTCTGCCACAGTAATTGGTGCAATTCCAAATCGCACAATGATTCAGGATTGGGAAGCTTCAGCTCGGGCTCAAACCACTGACTGATCGGAAGTGTCGGGGCTCGCTCCCAAGCCAAAATGGAGGCGAGAAACTCGTTCTCCTCCACGAGCGACATCTGCCGTAGAGAGACTAAGTCAACCGATTCATCGAGGTAAGGCTCCAGCTCGTCGCGCAATTGAGCATTTCGGAGCAACAAATCAACTTCGCTTTCGATTGGCACGGGTACTTGCGACATTGCTTAGCACGCATTCTTGGAGAGCTGTGAGTCAGGTTGGTGCGAGGTCTCGATCGAGCAACTCGTCCCCTCCAATGTATCCATGGCAATCTTGGGATTAAAGCTTTGACTTGAGCAAAAGACACGTTGCGATGAAGTTTTCGCGAACGTGAAAATCAGAAGCCGCATAATCGATACGTCTTACCACGCGAAGACCCTACGATCGATACAACCGTTAAAGTCCAATCGGTATTCGAGGTGGAATTTTCGGGCTTATTGTCGAATCGCTTTGCGTACCGGGTTTTGTGTCCTATGCAGTCGGACCGTCTCGGAACTGAAACCTCAGCGCTGCGTCGACCCACCGCCATAGCGATTGCCAACTATTTTCGCTCTCGTTTTCCAGACGCAATGAGCAATGAATGCCGGCAGGAGGAAGGCTTCGAGCCATAGCTGTGTTCCACGCAGATGAAGTGACTGACTTGGGCTTCAATGCAACGCGAACTTCCAGCCTCGGTTTATCTGTTTTGTACTCTTCCTTCCCCTGCTCATCCTTCTCCGATCGCACTGCGATGGGACCTCCGAAGATGCCCCCCAAACTTGGAAAGTTCAAGACCTCGGTCGATCTCGGGAGGACTTGAAGCACGGATCCTTCCCAGCGCTCGCCATTCGATAGTCTAACGACCATCGGCTCCCCGTTCGTGCACGAAACTCGTTCCCAAGCGTCCTGGGGGATACTGGCTCGAACCTCGAGCTTCGCGGGATCGACGACCAAACCGATCGAACTGCCTGATTCCAGGTAGTTGCCTTTCAAATTCTGAGACGCTCGGATCATTAAGACGCCATCTCGAGGAGCCTTCACGATGAGCGAATCCAATTTGTCTTTCAAAGAAGTGCACTGGAATCGCAGAGCCTCCAGAACTGCTTCTTCGGCTTGTAATTCCGATTCTTTCTTTTGCGCGCGGAGCATGTGGCATCGACGCTCACTGGACTCTTTCATCTGCACCGCGATCTCGTACTCGATTTGCAGCGCAGGATTATCCATTCGAATGATTTCGTCCCCCTCGCGTACCCCTTGTCCATCGTGCACCAGAACTTCCTTCACAAACCCTGACGCATCCACGCGGAGCTCCGAGGGTTCGATAAAGTCGACACAGCCAGGCCAGTAGATTTGCAGCGGAGAGGGAAGGAATCCGAGAACGATGATGCCCGCAAGCAGCAACGCGGCTCGTTTGCATTTGGTTGGATCAAGCTCCCGAAACGATTTCATGATCGCTCGCCATCCCAACCCCGGCGATGTTGATTTGCGTGCGAGTACACGCGGTACGATGAACCACAAAAGCGAAAACGCTACGACGACCAGCATGCCGATTCCATCCCAGGCGACCCAAAGACCCCAGCCCATCGTCAACATGGTCAGCATTCGCGATGCCCAACTTGCAAGTCCATAAAGCAACAACATCGGTGCAATGGGTGTGTTTCGCTCGGACCGAAAGAACATTCGACGCCCTATCTGTTTCACCGTGGCTTGCGCGTCCTGCCACAGATTTGGACGTCCAATCAAATCGATCAAAATGTAGTAACCATCAAATCGCATCAATGGATTACCGTTGAAGACGAGGGTTGAAAAAGTCCCCATCGTCACAATAGAAGCGCACATGTACCGAAGATTGGGTGACTCCAACGTGCAAACCCCGATCGCTGCAACCGCTGCAATCGTCCATTCGAAAAGCATTCCCGATGCGCTGACGAGGATCCTAGACCATCGATTGTCAATTCTCCAAACGCTGGTGACGTTCACATAGGGGGATGGTGCGAAAAACATGAATCCAATGCCTGCGGAACGAGGCTTCGCTCCGACTCGAGTGCATGCGACAGCATGTCCCAATTCATGCACCGTTTTGAGCACAACCCAGGCAATCAATAACCACCAATAGCTGCCCGGGACAAAGAGCTCCGAACTCAGCGATGTGATCTTATGAAAATCGGTAATCGCGAAACTGATCCCGATTCCCCAGATCAACGCTGCGACACAAGCTGCGGGAATGGAAAGTAACCACAATAAAGGTTTTGTGATCGCTTCGAGTTGCTCGGAATTCAGAACCGGTATGCGAAAAAAACTAGGATCAAAAAGCTTCGGAGGAGGTGTTGCTGTCGCAGGCTCGAGCGATGCGACCGAAGACTCTTCGTCGGTTCGTTCCAAGATGCCCGCCTGCATTAGCCAGACAAGCGTTTTTTGAACTTTGCTAGGATCTTGCGCTCCGATGACGCGGCTGTGTTTACGTCCGATGGCCACGGCTTCCTGCAGTCGCCACTCGCCGTCCAGCAGTGCACATAGCTCGTATTCGAGCGGGCCCAATCGCCAAAACTTGTCCCGGCTCAAGTCCTCCGCCACATAGCGTACTCCCTGCCGGGTAGGCACGCAGTGAAAGCTCACCTCAGGTCGCAATCGAACAATAGGGTTCTTGTTAGACATAGATTCAGGACTCCTGCATCTGGACTACCAGACCCATTGGTTTAGAAACCATCGATAAGGGCGCGAGAAAAGCAACCAGCCGACAGATCGCCAACCAGCTGTGATTTGCGCGCTGGCCTTCATGCCTGGACGCAATTCGAAGTGGGGATCACTGATCACGACATCTGCCACAAAAATCGCTTCGGTATCTTCGATCTTGGCGCGAGGTTCGATGCGACCAATCTCACCCAGGAACGTATGCCCTCCCGATACATCCGTGCGGATTGCAACCCGATCCCCTACTGTGATCTGGCCCAGATCTTGTGCGGACAAATGGACTTCCGCGGTCATCGATTCCAATTTTGCAATTTCAAACAGATTTTGTCCCAGTGTCACTGGCATGCCGACACTCTTCTGCCAATCGCCTTGCACAATCACCCCTTCCGTGGTCGCTCTCACTTCGAGACGTTGCAATTGATCTCGCAGATTATGAATCTTGGCTTCTGATTTTTGTATCTCCACCTTGGCTAGTCCCAGTTCACCGGACGATTTGGATGCCAGGGCGGAATTGAATTTTTTCTGTGCACCCTCTAATTCCGCTTCGGCTGTTGCGAGCTCTCGCTTCATCTCTTCGCCGTCGAGATTGGCTAACAACTGACCAGTTTCCACGCGATCCCCAGGTCGCACGAAGCATTTTGCGATACGGCCTTCGACGGGGCTGGGGACAAACTGCTTGAACTCGGGCTCGAAAACACATTCCCGTTTGGGGTAATACGGTACCGGACACACTAAGCTCAATACGGCGCAGATCGCTGGAATCGCAAAGGCTCGCGGGTGTGTCTTGATCCAGTCGGCTCGATGGAACCAACGGATGGCCCATTTGCATCGTTTGATGAGATACCAAGCGTCGAGCTCACGCTCGAGCCGGATCAACCTCGCTTCTGTAGGTTGATGGTCGATGATCTGGGCCAATCGGATCTTTTCTTCTGCATCGATCGATGCATCCACAATGAGCATGGCAAAGCCCGACGAGTGACGGAGACGCCATACCCACGCCAGAAGCGGTCTCTTTGTGATCTGACTCAATCGATTGAGGTTCACGCAAAAGGAGTTGCTGCTCGAAGCGGGGATAGTGGGATCATCCTCCGAATCATTTGCAGCGATACTGCTTACGGACAAGAGAACGCTCGAATCGAGTATCGCTTGCTTCGCGATCTTGGTCAGCATGCCCGATTGCAGCCGCAGCGGCACACTATCAAATCCCTTGAAGTAACTCTCGAGTATCTTCCCGGATGCGTTTACCAAAACGAAACCCGCGGCCGATTCGAAGACTTGGCTCGCACTTGAAAGCCAACGGTCCAAGAAATGGGGATCCATGGGGTCCAGGCCCGGAGGCGTCGGAGAAGGGATCGCCACCCGATCTCCATGCTGCTTGACGCCGGATTGCATTTCATCCAGTTGGGAACCAACAGCCAACTCGCGAAGAATTTGCTCGCTCGCGTCGAGGGACTCTTCAAGCATCGCACCAGCGTCGGATAACCGACTAAGCGTGGTATCCATATCGATCAATGGTGAGCTCAGTACCGAGGACGGAACTGGATGGGACTCGGTGCCCTTTGGTCGGAATGAGAGAGGATCGGTCATCGTCGAATCTCCAACTAGGGCAACACGAGCTCGCAATGAGCAGATCGAATGGTCGAATCAGGATTCTCGATCAAGACGGTCATGACGATGGTTCTCCCCTCTGCACTCGCAAAGGGAGATAGGTACTCAATCTTTCCAGAAACCACGGAATGGCTCGGCAACCTGATCTCGGCTTCGACACGGTTCCGAAATTTGTCGGCCAACTCTTCCGGTAACATAAACGTGGCTCTGAGACGGGAAACGTCGATGAGCCGCACGAAGGATGGAGAATTGCTTGCAATGTACTCCCCTTCCCCGCGAAAAATTTCATCGATCACGCCATCATGGGGAGCTCGAATGGTGCGGTCTTTGAGAGAGATCATGGCTTTCTCGCGGCGGACCTTCGCAATCTGCTTCGACTCCTCCTGCGCTCGGAGCTTTGCCGCAGCAATCTCCCATTCCATGACATAACGTTCCAACTCTCTGGGACTGGCTTTCCCATCCTCGACAAGCGCTTTGGTGACAGCCACACGCTTCTCGTTGAAATGGACTTCTTTGCGGGCGGTTTCGATCATTCCCGTCGCCAGGGCGTCCGCCTCCGCCTCTTTCAATGCCACTTTCTGCTGCTCATCGTCTAAACGCCCAAGAGGCATTCCTGCGACGACGGTTTCCCCTCGTTTCACGTAGATTTCACGCACTAAGCCTATTTCCGCCGTCGCCACTTCTGTGACTCGGTACGGTTCCAATCCACCCTGCGAATCGATCGAGGATGTGTTCCTCGAAATCACAGACTGAGACAGGAGTGGCTCGCTGATGCAGAAAAACGCGAATAACAGCGCGAGCGTTTGGAGGCAATGTGAACGCATGGCGAATTCGGTGAATGGAAACCAAATCGGACTCTAGGCACTATGCCTAAAAATTTGTCCAACCAACAATGTCACCGGAATCGAGTCTAGTCTTCCTATTCCTCAAACTTTCACGAAAAGGGCGTTCCAATTAATTCGGTTATGCCAATCGTAACGTCGATGGTGCCTCCTCATACCCAATCCTCTTCGCAGTTACGATGGGTGGCCGACTTCGAAACTCCGATGCACCCACAATCCCATTCACTCACTGACTCTCATCACTATGCCTGAAAACGCGATCGACATTCGAAGCGAGCTGCTGCGTTTCCAATCCAAACTGCTCGACCTGAGCCTGCGAAACCCTTTGCTGAACTACCGCATAGGAAAACGAAAGACGGTCTTGCTGGAAGGCCAACAGCCGGATGCCGTCTTCCATCGATTGGTCGACCAGTTCCGGCCGATGAGGCTCACTCCCCTCACCGTCGATAGCGAACCGGAGTGCTTGCATACCCCATATCAAGCCGAGGAGTTAGACGGTTTGTTGAGAAGCGTCTCACGCGACGCAAAGACAATTATCGAAGAAACCGGAATCAACTACCTACACCTTGCTGTCGGATTTTTGAAATGGAAAGAGGTCGCTCCAGCGAACGACGATGATCGCCTCGCTCCTATTCTTCTTATCCCCATCGAAATTCGTTCTCGCGTTCAACCCTCCGGCGAAATCGAGTACTTCGTCGCATGGGATGAAGACGACGTACAGACCAATCCGAGCCTTCGGAAAAAACTGGAAACGGACTTTCGCCTCACGCTGCCCGAACGAGCGGAAGATGAGACTCCCTCAGCCTTCTTCGCGTCCATTCAAGCCGTATTGCAAAGCAAACCGGATTGGCAAATCGCAGAGACTATGCTCCTCGGATTCTTCTCGTTTCACAAACTCTCCATGTACGCGGACATCCATCCCGAACATTGGGAGCGGACCGATGCTCTCCGTGCGGATGCACTACCCTATCAACTCATCGTCGGATCGATCGGAAACGTCCAGCCCTCTCTGTACGTAGAAGATTATGCCATCGATGTTCACCCCTCTGCCTCCAAAATCGAACTACCTCTCGATGCCGACAGCTCTCAGCATTCAGCGATCGCCGACATCTCGGAAGGAAAAAGCTTGGTCATCGAAGGACCACCAGGGACGGGAAAATCCCAGACCATTGCCAATGCAATCGCGCACGCGATCAGCCAAGGGAAACGAATTCTGTTTGTCGCAGAAAAAATTGCGGCACTCGATGTTGTCGCCAAACGATTGGATAGCATCGGGCTTGGAAACTACTGCCTGGAAATGCACGGACATTCGGTTGCACCGAAGTACGTCTTCGAATCACTCGCTAGGCGGTTGAACTGCCCGTCCGAACCCCCTAATCCGTTATTGTCCCAAACACGCGAACAAATCCAGTGCGCGAAGCAGACCATCGAGTCGTATCTGCATTGGACAAACCAGGAGTCAGGTCCCTATCGTGAACCGCTCCATCAGCTGATGTGGCGCATGGTTCCATGGCGACAAAAAGGACTTGTTCCATTGCAAACGGCCGAATTGGATCTAAATCTTTCCCGAGACGTTCTGGGCGAGTGCAAGTCAGCTCTCAACGCGTTCGCTCGCACGGCCAATGAATTCGGGGACCCCTCTCAAAGCGAATGGTTTGGGTTCTTTCCCGAGGACTGCTCTGTATCTCGATTGAATACCGTCAAAGAATGCGTCACCCAATTACGACTTCTCGCGCATTCGATCGAAGGAGAACGGCAATCCCTCGATTCTCTACTCGGTGCACGCGATCGATCGAATGTCTTTTTGCGAGACCCGCCCATCGCTCGCATCCGAGAACTTCAAGCCTCCTATCGGTCAGGTTCGGGAGTCTCTTGCGAAGCTCTTCTTGACCCGGAATTGCAGTCGGTCGCTTTAGAACTGGAAGCCTGCATCGAAACAATCGATCGATGCGAGGCGAGGCTCGATCGCATTTGGCCTGCGTGGCGAGAACACTCCCGCGACCACTCGAACATCCCGAACGACCTCGCTCTGGATCTGTTAAAGAAACTCGATCCCCTTTCACCCGTTCACACCCTGGAGGCCTTTCAAAGCTGGGTTTCGACGACTCGCTCCCTCCAAGAACGACTTCGGCATGATGTGCACAAGATCGCTGATGCAATTCAAGAACCCTTGGAGCGGATCGACGAATCGATTCGTAAGGCCAAGATGCTGGCCTTGCTAGGTGAACCTGTCTGGAACGGACTCGAATCGATACCCGAAGAATGGTTCCTCGAATCCACAAAGAAAACCATCGAGGCGGCTCTCGATAGAAATCAACGACTTCGATCCAGTCGACGAGAATTGGAAACGAACTTTGATCTAGAGCAGGCCCCCGGTGCTGACGAACTGAAACACTTGTTGAAGTCACTGCAACCCTACGCCAGCCGATGGTGGCGTTTCTTCGACTCCACGTATCGCAGAACCCTTCGGTCCATCCAAAGGTTTGCAACCTTTCATCGGTTCTTTGGCATCGCTCGAATCATCCACGCATTGGAGTCCCTTCGCCTGTTTGAAGTGGAGCGAACCGAATTTTCCAATCAAAAGGAATGGAAACGATGTTTAGGACCGCTTTTCCAACAGGACCAAACCGATTGGGAATTGGTCTCCCAAATTTGGGACCGAGTCGCTCGTTTGCAATCTTTCGGCGCCGATGCCAAACAGGCAAACCGATTTCGCTCGCTGCAAAGCAAATTGACAGCCCACCTGGATTGGGAGGCGTTTCTCCGCGCGTGGGATCAATGGACTCTCCAGTTTGATTTCCCGGTTGCCCAGCGTCTTCTCACACCGGCGATGCCCCATAGCCAAGGGGCATGGGATGACTCCAGTCAACTTCTGGAGCACTGGGCATCGGGTATCCAGCAATTGGAGGCTTTTGCCAACCTCGCGGGAATTGGAAAGACTTCTCCCTTTTCTGAACTTGAAGAGATCCTCAGCAATCTGGCTGAACATCGCCAAGCTCACGCACGCGCGATGGTTCTTACCGACTCGCCGGATCCTACTCGACAAAAGATTTGGGAGTACGTCCGTCAACAACGAGGCGCGATCGGAAGTGAAATCCAGTGGCTTCGGAATTTTCAGCTGCTAGAGCTGGGAACGGAAGCCATCCGCCAACTCGATCGCATGGGCGCGGAGCAGCTGTGCGAGTCCCTATGTCGCAGCGCGTTGGACGTGGAGATTGCGACGAAACGGTGGGATGAGATCCGCGGTCTCATCGGAACCACCTCGGAGATGAATTCGGATTGGGCTAACTGGACAACTCCCAATACACACGGCGAAAAGAATGAGTTCAAAGACGATCTCGTAGGGCCTATGGACCGCCTCGGTTCCCAATTTGGGCGGCTAGAGGCGTGGTTTGGTCTCTGCCGAACCATCGCCCGGTGCAAACGATGCCAATGCGAAGCCTTTGTCTGGAGGGCTTTTGAGCAAGAGCCCATTACGGAGCAACTGGGGGATGTGTTCGAACTGACTCTCCTCGACAGGATTGCATCGGGCGCCGTTTCCAATTCGCATTGGGGAGAAACTTTTACCCGCACCGAACTAGAAGACGCGATTGCCTCCTACCAGAAGCTGGATCACGCGTTTCAGACGCTCAAGTCTCAAGAGATACAAGGGAATCTCATCCAGTGTCCCATCCCAACCGGTTCGAACCGAGGCCGGGTTGGCGAGTTCACCGAACTGGGGCTTATCAAGCATGAGGTAAACAAGAAACTGCGGCACTGCAAGATTCGCGATTTGATGAGCCGAGCGGGAAGTGCCGTGCAAGCCTTGAAGCCTTGTTTTCTCATGAGCCCACTGTCACTCGCACGCTATTTGCCCGCGGAATCGATTTCCTTCGATCTTGTCATCATGGACGAAGCGTCTCAGATCAAACCCGAAGACGCAATTGGGGCAATACTGCGTGCCAAGCAACTCGTGGTGGTAGGAGATCCTAAACAATTGCCCCCCACCCATTTTTTTGAACGCCAGATTTCTGAAGAGGAGGAAGCCGACCAAACGCAATTCGATCATGCGGAATCGATTTTAGATGTCGCCATGCGCGCCTTCCAGCCATGTCGCCGATTGCGATGGCACTATCGAAGCCATCACGAGCAGTTAATCCGTTTTTCCAACGAGCAATTCTATGACGGAGACTTGATCGTCTTTCCCTCCCCCAAAGGGCCGGATGCTGGCTATGGAATCCGCAGCCACTTCGTCGAACAAGGGCGTTTCTCTCAAGGGATCAATCAAGTTGAAGGGGAAATGATTGCCCACGCGATTGTCCAGCACGCCTTAGATAATCCTGACGAGTCCCTCGGTGTCGCCGCATTCAATCAGTTGCAAGCGGAGTGGATCGACGACCAAGTTGCCTTGATTTGTCGCCGTGATCCTCGTGCCGCAGAAGCAGTGGCCCAGTTGAGTCAACGCCATGACGGGCTCTTTATCAAGAATCTAGAGAGCATACAGGGGGATGAGCGGGACGTGATGTTCCTGTCGTACACCTACGGCCCGGATATCACAACGGGCAAGGTGTTTCAGCGATTCGGCCCGATCAATTTCGACGCGGGTTGGCGGCGATTGAATGTTTTGGTAACCCGAGCGAGAAAGCGGATGGAGGTGTTCTCGTCCCTTCGATTCGACCAAATTGCAGTCGGTGCGAATGCCAGCCGCGGTGTGTGCGCGTTCCGCGAATTCCTCCAGTTCATCCAGACAGAGTGCTCGCAGGAGCGGGCGACGCCACCATCTCGATCTCCCGAGTCTCCATTGGAGGATGCCATCGCGAGCGTCGTCCGGTCGATGGGCCTGGAGCCAGTTTTTCAGGTCGGGGTCTCGGGCTGCTATCTCGATGTCGCGGTCCGGCACCCCAATTCTCCAACCGACTTTCTGATCGCAATCGAATCGGATGGTGCCGGTTACCGGGAAGCCAAATCCGCTCGCGATCGCGACCGAATTCGCAACGAGGTTCTCGAAGCACGTGGCTGGCCGGTCCATCGCATTTGGTGCGTCGATTGGTTTCTCCATCGGTCGGCCGAAGAAGACCGCCTGCGAAAAGCGATCCACCGACTGGTGAACGCCGCTTCCTAGCAACTCTGGGCGCAATAAGGGTCCCGAACTATCGGTCCGAAGGGTGTGCTCACGTGGGGTAAAACCCAATCCGAAACGAACTTTCCGATCCAGAAACGACAAAGACCCAGTGCCAGCTGAAACGCTAGCACTGGGTCTTTGGAAAGAGGCTCCGGTGGGAGTTGAACCCACGATGGCGGATTTGCAATCCGCTGCCTTAGCCACTTGGCTACGGAGCCGAGCAATGATTTTGCAGGGTTTTCGATACTGTCGAGCGTGGCCTTTTCGAGGTCACACTCCACATCACACTCGCGACGTCTCAAAACGAGATGTTGTTGAGCCCGTGTGTTCCGTATCGACGAGGAGTGTAACCGATCAACAAACCACTAATCAACCCCAGTCCGGATTTTCCTTGGAAGCCCCAAAAAATCGGGACCTGACTTCCAGGCATCAACGGGATTCTGAATCGCTTTCGCACGAGTCTAGAAACCGGTCTGACGCCCTCAAGGAATTGGTCGCGGCGGAGTGCTGTACTGGCATCGTATCGACACGCATATGGTTTCGCCTCCAATGAAATTGGAACACCGAATTTGCTTCCCCGCGAAGGACTGCTTTTACCATCGCGGTGCCTTCAAAAGATAAGTGCGCCAGGTCCTACTCCGCCGGACACGCTTGGTCCGGCCTTGCTGAGATTTACAACGAGGACTTCGACGACCAACGCTTCGTGGTCATCGGTGACTTGATCGACAAGTGGTTGGGGGATGCAGTCACTCAAAAGCTTCCTTCTCTATCCCAAATTGAAACGTGCGGTAGCTTACTATTTTCCAGAAGATTTGGAGGATTCTTTAGCGGCTTTCTCCTGAAGCCGTTTGTCTTTTGTGTCGACAAGCGCCTCAAGACGGTCATTCAGATACTGTTCGGAGAAGTAGGATTGAGGAATCGGTTTGTTATACGATTCCCATTTGAAGGTGTACTCTTGTTTGGATCGCCCGCGAGGCTCAAAGTTCTCAATCTTTACCTTGCTTGGTACCCACCTCTCCCCTAGATTTTCAAGCTCGATATCCGTTCGGGCAGACACCCGCTCTTTGCCACCACTCCGCGGAATGATCGCCGGGAGAACTGCTTTCGTTAACCAATAATCCCTCTTCGTGTCTACGAAGTAGTCTCGACTAATGCAACGAAATATTGCGATTCCATCCTCATTCATCCGATAGTTTGTGTACTCTTCCTTCGGGTTCGAAGACGTGAACTCAACCCGGTGCTGTAAGATCTTCTGCACAGAATCTCGCGCTTGGTGCTCTGAATCCATTGCCCATCCAAGTGTTCGAAAGTCGAAGTCAACAACACCTCGCACCCGCCCGTCATTCGAACCTATAGTGCGGATTTCACCTGTTCTTGGGTCAACCACAAGGTGTAAGTCTGGGAGGACCATTCGGATTGCAGGGTAGGCTGTGTAGCTTTTGGAATTCCGAAGGACATCTTCTTCCTCCAGCTTTGAGCCAGCCAGTACATCAACAATCTCGGTATCCATTTCCATGTAATAGGATCCCGCCAGCTCATCACATTTTACCTTGCCCTTGGAGATTTTCAAAACTCCATACTGAGTCGGGTTTGCTGCTGCAGTTTCTGTAAAGGAATTGTCACGGAGTTCAAAATCAAATTCGTACCGAATCGGCTCCGTTCGTTCTTCGAGAACGCATAGCATGAGATCGCGAGCATTGTCTTGGGCCAGAAGCGGCACTGAGCCAAGCAGAAAAGCCACCATCGCCGCAAGGTAGATAAGGATCGGTCTCATAGATACACACTCGCTCGATTTAAGGGCTCGTTGCAGGGATAGGAGGGCATGGCGAACTGAGCCATCGCATGAAGGGCTACTAGGGGTGTCGAATTCAGGCAGTCGACGCTCACAGACATGGTTGGGCCGGCGTTGATGAAATTTACAACGAAGACTTTGATTATCAACGATTAGTGGTCATCAGTGAGTTAATCGACAAGTGGTTGGTAGAGTGCTTTGAATCAACCGAATGACTTGCAAAACAATTACGTTGCCATCAATCACTTTGCCTTAAATGTTTCAACAAGCTCTTCACTTAGAATCTTATTGTGGACGAAGACATCGGGATTAACACCCTTGGCAGTAACCAGGCTTGTCTTCCAAACGTAACCAATACTAAAGTTCTCTGTAGTACGGAGATCGTTATCGCCCCAATAGTTCTCAATCCTGCACTCGACGCGGGCCGGGACAAACCCGTCATTGTAATTAGTCCACTTCGTGTTAATATCACAGCAATACCTCCGACCAATACGAACGAATCTCTTCTCATAGTCTTTTGGGAGTATGTACCGCGTCAGAACCGGCATTCCACCCTGTGTCTTGTCAAAGTAAACTTGAATATGCGCGCGGTGCTCTCCGGTGCCATATGTCCATTCCCCCCGAGTTAATCTCCCATCGGTTTCACACCAAAGCATCTTCTTCATGTCTAGAAGTTCGGACCAAGAGTCACGTTTACCGGCGCCACCGGATGTTGTTAGTTGAGGCTCGGCGATCGCGACCATGCAAGGGTCTTCTGGAACAGGGGACCGCCCAACGGGGGAGAATTCTCCTTTTTCATTGACAATTGGGAGGTCGCCAATGGATGCCAAGGTTTTTCCCTTTAGCACAGTAAAGACGCTCCAGCCCCCTAAGGGGACAGGTTGGGAGCCGATGTAACGCATCCAATCCACTCGTTTTGAATTGGATTTTCGGTCTTCGAAAGCGACCACGTCATACTGAAGACTTTGTGATGGCTCTTGCTTGGCAATATAATTTCTTTCTCGGCAAACCTCCGCAAGGTATCCAAATGAATTCAGCCGCTCAGCGTTAATACCAAAATCATAAATCAAAGATTCGATTTCGGACGGATCGCATGAAACGAACTTGTTTTGAGCGTTAGCGATCTGTGGCACTAGTGCTAAAAGACAAATAAATGTCGCTTTGATCAAAGTGTTTAATGCCATTGTTCATGCAACCCGTGAAAAAATATGTAAGGACAAAATAGTGTGGTTATAGGGGGCGCCCACGCAGGCGGGCCGATTGGAAGCCAAACGAGAAGGGGGCCGCAACTTACTTTTTTTCAGAATATTTGGAGGATTCTTTAGCGGTTTTCTCCTGAAGGCGCTTGTCTTTTGCGTCGACAAGCGCCTCAAGACGGTCATTCAGATACTGTTCGGAGAAGTAGGATTGAGGAATCGGTTTGTTATACGATTCCCATTTGAAGGTGTACTCTTGTTTGGATCGCCCGCGAGGCTCGAAGTTTTCAATCTTTACCTTGCTTGGTACCCACCTCTCCCCCAGTTTCTCAAGTTCAATATCCGTTCGGGCTGACACCCGCTCTTTACCACCACTCCGCGGAATGATCGCTGGAATGGTTACTTTCGTGAGCCCGTAATCCCTCTTGGTGTCCACGAAATAATCCCTACCTATACAACGAAAAGAGGCAATCCCGTCGTCGTTCACCCGGTAGTTTGTGTACTCGTCCTTTGGGTCTGGGGAGCAATTCTCAATGCGGTGTTGTAATATTTGCCGCAGGGAATCTTTGGATTGGTGTTCGGAGTCCAACGCCCACCCGAGTGTTCGAAAATCAAAGTCAATCATCCCCTTCACAGGTCGACCACGAGAACTAACCTGAGTTACCACACCTGCTCTTGGCTCAACCATGAACTGCATATCAGGTAGGATCAATCTCATGGCAGGAAACTCGGAATAATATTTGGCTTTTTCCGTGATGGCTTCCTCTTCTGACTTAGTCTCGGCTAGCACATCAACTATCTCCGTTTCCATCTCTACGTAGTAAAAGCCAGCTAGCTCATCCGACTTCAATTTCCCTTTCGTCACCTTTAGCATCCCGTATTCGGTAGGCTTCTCCGAAGCAACCGCAGTAAACGAATTGTCACGGAGTTCAAAATCAAATTCGTACCGAATCGGCTCCGTTCGTTCTTCGAGAACGCATAGCATGAGATCGCGAGCATTGTCTTGGGCCAGAAGCGGCACTGAGCCAAGCTGAAAAGCAACCATCGCCGCAAGGTAGATAAGGATCGGTCTCATAGATACACACTCGCTCGATTTAAGGGCTCGTTGCAGGGATAGGAGGGCATGGCGAACTGAGCCATCGCATGAAGGGCTACTAGGGGTGTCGAATTCAGGCAGTCGACACTCACAGACATGGTTGGGCCGGCGTTGATGAAATTTACAATGAGGACCTCGACAGCTAGCGGTTGGTAGTCGCCGGTGAACCGATCTACAAGTGGATTGGGGATAGATGCAAGCAACGCAAACTCATTGCGAAACTCACCCTGCAATCACTTAAGGATCAAACATGCCTGACAACTCCTCACTCGGAATCTTGGCATGTTCAAACACGGTTGGATCGACACCCTTTTCGGTAACTAGCTTAGATTTCCAAGTGTACTCCACACTGTAATCCATAGTTGATCTGAACACGCCCTTGGTAGAGTAGTTTTCAATCGCTGTCTCTACTAAAAGGGGCATATAGATGTCACCCTCTTTGAGCCACTTCGTTTTGATTTCGCAACTATATCTTTTCCCAAACTTCGCGAATCGTTTCTCGTAGTCCGTTGGGATGACAAATCGAGTTAAAACGGGCATTCCATCTTTGGCACTATCAAAATAGACTTGAACGTAAGTCTTGTACTTTCCTTCACCGAGGGTCCATTCCCCCCTTACTAGTCGACCGTTTGATTCGCACCAGAGTAGCTTGTCCATCGACAACAAATCTGCCCAATAACCAGGGCGCCCCGCTTTTCCCCTCTCCACAAGACGCGGTTCGGAGATAGGGGCCATCCACGGATCCTCGGCAATCGGCGCAAGCCCAATACTCGGAACTGATTTGTTGTATATGGTCCGGTCGCCCATCGATACATTGAACTTCCCCTTGTGGGTCGTTGCCACAACCCAATAAGACGTATCCGTTGGATTGGGCAATACAGTTAAAACGTCTTGGCGTTTCGATTTTGACTTTCGGTCTTCAAACCACAGAACATCCCATGTCGTAGTTCCAGACTCTCTCGGGTCTGTAAAACCATGCTGCTCAAGCTTTACATCGGCTTTGTATCCGAAGTGATGTTTTCGCTCGGCATTGATGCCAAAATCCATGACCAACGTCTCGATCTCAGATTTATCACAAGGGGAAAAGGCATTTTGACCATTCGATTCCTCCAAGAGAATACAAACAGTTGCTAATGCCATGGACAGCGTACGGGCAATGGCGGATCTGATCTTGTCTAACATCGTCTAAACCCTTGCTTGATGGGACTTTCGACAAAAGCCTAACTAGCGGTCAATCGATACGCTTGGTTCCGATCATTTCCGAGTTGTACTTCCTCCAAAAATCGTTCGATAAAACCTTAGCGGTAATCCTGTTCCGTTGTATTCCGTCGTTCACTTGCATCCTGCTTGATGACGAATCCCGCTGGAAGACGTTCTGATGGGATAACTTCCTCGAACATTGATCCGACTTGGCATTTCCCAAGATCAACAGCCTGATCGGGCATCTCTCCGAGGAGACAAAGCGTCTGAAATGGTAAACCAATAACAAACGAAAAGAGAAGACTCAGGAGGCGCATGGGCATTGGACCCTTTGGGAAAAGGTGACGCGATGGAAGAAGTGCGTCGTGAAACCTGACGCTCAAATTGTATCGAATCGATATTGGACGCTGCGAACAATGACGAGAATATCCGAAAAAATCTGACTCGTCTTTCGCCGCCCGAAGATGCGGTTCAATCCAACCGCGAGGCTTCCCGGTCAGGAAGGGGAATGTTGCGATAAGGCTCGATGTGGATGAAGGCGTCAGCGATGCGCATCGATGAGTTCTTCAGCCTGCTTCTTACTTTGCCACCGATGTCATGTCCTTGCTGAACCGTCGCATCGCCATCCACTTCAACATGGATCTCGACAAAATAGGTTGTTCCGCTCTTTCGAATCCGACACTTCTCGACATCGAGTACTCCCGCAACTTCGCGCGCTAGCTGCCGAATTTGATCTTCGAAGTGTTTGGGGGGAGCTGCATCGAGTAGTTCGCGAACCGCGATTGTCAGCAGCCTTATACCGCTATAGCAGATAACAATGCATGCAACCAAGGCGGCCCAATCGTCTGCCGGTTCGTAGCCTGGCCCGCCGATCAAACCGATACTGATACCGATGAATGCCGAAAGCGAAGTCAACGCGTCGGAGCGATGGTGCCACGCGTCCGCCTGCAACGCGGAACTATCGACCTCGGTTCCAAGATTTCCAACCCACCGTGCAAGGGATTCCTTGACCGCCACAACGAGCAAGAGCACAACGAGTGTCGACCAGTGGGGTAAGTGATGTGGCGTCCATATCTCACGAATACTCTGAAAGGCGATCGCCGCAGCAGCTCCCAGCAATGCAATCGCCGCAATGATTCCTGCCAGCGATTCCGCCTTCCCATACCCATAAGGATGTTTTTCATTTGCTGGAGTGATCGAAACCCGCAGACCACCCCAAACAACTAGCGACGTGACAATATCCGCCGTCGATTCGATTCCGTCGGCAATCAACGCATACGAATTCCCGAACACCCCTGCGACGATCTTGAGCGAAGCCAACGCTGCATTGACCGCCATGCCAAGAAGTGGCACGGAGGTCAAGTTGGTCGAGTTCCTGTCCGGTGGATTCATTTGTCCTATCCTAGCAACCATTCTCCTGACCGCCACATCGAATTCGGAGCTAGGATCATACCGACGTTCACTCGTATCCCCCGACAAACGTATCTCCCTAGATTGGGGGGGCAACGCCTATTTCAACGTGGGGCCGCGAAGTACCTCTCCATTGGTTTTCAAAATCTGAAAGTGGTGGATTCCGACTGGTTGTCCATCGACATAAGTCCACACAACTTCCTTCTCGCGATTCACTTCGATCAGTTTGGGTCCCTTCGGATCTTTACCACCGGCCGCGTAGCTTGTGATCACGATGTTTCCATTGGGAAGAACTTGGCCTCCGCAAGGATCCTGTAACCACGGTCCCGGCAAATCCTTGTTGGTCAATTCCCATACGATCTTGCCCGCTGCATCGAAATCGACGACGCGATTCCCATTGGTGCAACAGGCCAGGGTGTGCCCTTCGCCATGGCGGATAGCGGTGAAAGGCCATGTGTGTATCGTTCGTTCCGTATCCTCTTGGACACTCGTATCGATCACATTCAAAATATCCCCTTTTTTGTCATACTGCTTGACGGCGAAATCCAGGAGGTGTGGTACTAGGTACGTGCCGTCATGGAGCTTCCTCGCCATTCGCGTTTGCATATGATGGTTAGGCTTTTGGCACTGAAGCGGGAACTCCACCAACACCTTCCCCTCGCTGTCGATCTCAAGCAATCGTGGATTGGGGCCGGCCTCCGTGATGACGAACGTTCCCTCTTCGGTTGGATGTGCGCTGTTGACTTCGGACTGTGTTCCATTCCATATCAAACGCTCTTTGCCATCTTGGCTGATTTCAATCACCGCACCTGAGGGAAACTTCGGTGATTTGCTCAGCGTCAAAACAATGCGACCATCCTCGAGCACATATCCATCTCGAGTGCTGTGCGGATAGGTCCAAGATGCCTTTCCATCCGCTTCCATGACATATGTCTTCGCTCCACAGGCGAGAAAGCGATGCGTCACGTCATCACACCGAGCGTAGGATCCCATCATTGCTGAGAGCAAGACGAAAGTGGCTGAGGCGTTTAGCAGTAGACGGAGGCACAAAAGCATAGATGGTCATCCATTTGGAGCATCGGGGAAACAGAGCAAGAACAAACATACCATTTTTAGGTCTCTGCGACTTGTGGGGTTTTTGCGTGTTCGGCCAATCTCGCATGCGTCCCATGGAGAGAACGGTTAGCTCGTTCACCGCATTCCCTACAGCGAATGGCAGGTGTCCACAGAGTAAGCATCGCAGGTAGGGTCGATGCACCACCGATCGTTGCTCGTCATCGCAAACCCTGCAATGTTTGCTGTGTTACGTCGATCTGCCCCTTCACTATTTGGCTAGCCAGTAACTCTGCGAGTGGGGCGATCACGCTGAAGTGGTCATGACCAGCGATCTTGTAAAAATGAATTCTCGGATTGGAATTCTCTTTCGCCATGACCTCAATCGCGCCATCCCAGTTTCCTTCTTCTCCTTCCAGGACGTACATAGGACTCGTAACACAGTGCATCCAGTAGATTGGCGAACGAAGTCGCATTTCATCCTGATTGTTCGGATCGCAGTACACATATTCACCACCGTATTGCTCTGCCGCGGCGACCGGGCCAAGCGAGAAAATGGCACGGTATCGATCAGAGCACGCTCCGACCAGCATGACGATCGTTCCTCCTGTACTGTGTCCGCCTAAATAGATTTTTTCTGAATCGACATACGGCAATTTTGCCAAATGTTCGGTCGCGGCAAGAATGTCATCCACTTCTCCATAGAACCCCTCGCGTTTCCCCGGATTGTCGTTCCCGCCCCGCTGCGAAGGGAACATCATGACGATCCCGGCCTTGCGAAACGCGCGGGCAGATTGATCGTTGCTCCGATCCTGTGGCGTCCACACATCACCGATTGAATTATTGTCACCCCCTGTAATCCACACGATCGCTGGGTGTTTCTTGCCGTCACCTGGGTTTGGCGTCACGTAAGCGGATAAGGGGCCGATGGGAGACGGATATTGCGTCAATTCGAATTCGCTCCCATGTGGCTTGTCCGGGGCGCCCACCGACTCCCCCGACTTGATTATTTTGGTTGCGAATCCCTTCCTCGCCTTGAGTAGCGATTGATGTGGCTTCGACGAAGCGCCCAGCGACGATGATGATGAATTGAGAGACGACGTCGAAGTTGATGAGGCGTCGCAACCGGCTACAACGAGGGCAAGTATCGTTAGTATGATTCGCATAAGAACTCCTTGGTTTAGCATCACGTACTTACACCGAAGTATGATGCTCGGGAATAGACACCATCGCTCGGATATCCGTTTGTGCTTCGTTGTTACTCGATAGTGATTCGACGGTCAACCAAATCCTGCCGACGGATGGCCTTATTTCCCACAATTGTTAGCTTCGCCCGAACACTCGTCTTCAACGAAGGTGGGGGCCGTCTAATCCGTGTGGCACGTGATCGTTGCCTTGAGTCGCATGGAATTTTCAACCACGGACGACACGGAATACACGGAAAGGGAACAAGGAATGGGTATGGTTTTATTTCGGTGTGTTTTGTGTGGTCTGTGGTTCCTTAATCTACGGTGAGGCCGCCATCGCTTAACATCTGGCACGTTTCGATAGGCAGTTTCTCGATTTACGAGGGCCGTCGACTGAGGGTGGGAATCCAGCAAGAAACTTGTCGGCGATAAACCTCGTAGGGTTCCCCAAAACGCAGCGCCAGATCGCGTTCTTCGGATGGTCGCACTACGACATGCCAAACCAAAGCCCCAAGGACGGAGTAGATCAAAATTGGCACCGATTGAAAGATAACGGAAAGTGCCATCCCTTGTCCAATTCCCGCAATGGCCATGGGATTGCGAACGTATTGGTAGGGGCCTGAAACAACCAAGTTATTGGTTTGATCAAGTGGGAGTGGAGTCCCGTTTCCGTCTCGAACCATGAAAAACGCGCTGGTTAAACCCAGAACGCTAAAGCTGCCAAAGAGAAATAGACCGACGCCCAGCGATGGCCCCATGCTCGGGTGCATTAAAGCGTCAAATGCGTCCAGAATTACATACGGAATGAGCACCAATGCCAGAATCCAGATGCAAACAACCTGGATGAGTGTCTTGATTACATTCCATGTCATGGTGGTTGAGCAGACACGGAAGAAGGAAGCATTGAAGGTGAGAAACGAATTGTACGCAAGGCCGATTAGCATCAGTCCGGTCGGCAGGAAACCGCTGGCAGTCAGAATTGTGGCGTTCAAACAGTAGAGTGTTGCATAGGCAAATGCTCCCAAAATCACATGTTCGATTGAAGTGGTCTGGATGTGAGCGCGAATTGCCGATAGGCCGGCGATCAAAAGGAGATCGGGGATCAGGAATGCCCAAAACGCAGAGGGCGGTATCTCTTCAAACTGAAAAGCAGAAAAGAAGACTTGGTCGGAAGCGAGTCCGAGCCACCAGAGGCTAACCAATACAGATTGCAGTAGGTAAGCGGTCTCTTTCATACGTCTTTCTCAAAGACACACCCCGAACGGAGCACAAGACCCTGCAGCACCTGCAGGCACAGACCAGTATGTCGAAGCACGAGCGGCAAAGCAATCGCCTACAAAATTCAAGAACCCTAAGAACACGACTCGATCGATCCAGGAGGGCGGGCGTGAGCAAGTCGACTAGGATATCAAAACAAAATCGAGTCGTTTTCGTCCTCGAAGATTGGCGGGGGGGAATAGTTTTTGAATCAACTGCCATTGCTTGTCGGATAGGCAACTTGGATAATCCAGTCCACTTATGATCGCTAAGGACCCCTGGTGTCCGGGAAGCTTTTTCGCTTCCTCCAGCCAAAGCGATTTTTTCAATTCAGTGCAATTTCAAAACTCGCTCTTAGGGGTGAATTGCACCTTTGCAGTATTAGACGATCATCCATGCGAAACGATATCTCCAACGCCAATACAAACCCTGCCGCCGAAGGCGAAGACGCTTCGTTGTTTCGCTCCCGGGATGATCGCATCGCCATCGGCAAAGCTCTTCGAGAGGGAGTAGCACGTGAAAGTCACGCCGGTTGGAATGCTCCGAGGGATAGACGTTCCCCGATCGAAGTTCTCAAGGAGTCCAACCGGGATCGGATGCCCGAACTTGTACCAATCCGCTACGGACGAATGATGCAAAGTCCATTTGCATTCTTACGTGGTTCTGCGGGGATCATGGCTGCTGACTTGGCCAGCACTCCGACGACGGGCGTTCGGGTTCAGGCATGCGGGGATTGCCACTTGCTCAATTTTGGTTTGTTCGCGACTCCCGAACGTAATTTGATTTTCGATCTGAACGACTTCGATGAAACGCTTCCTGCGCCATGGGAATGGGACCTCAAGAGACTGGCGGTCAGTTTTGTCGCTGCCGCGCGTGAAATCGGCCTAACCGATAAGGATGCCGAGGCAATCGCCATCGAGTGCGTTCGTGCCTATCGAGAGCAGTTGAGGAAGTTCTCGAAGATGTGCCCGCTCGATGTTTGGTATTACAAATTAGATTCCCGCTTGCTCATTGACTCTGCACCCGACGCCGATATCAAAGACACTCGTCAAAAAGTTGTCTCCAAGGCCAAAGAGCGTATCAGCGATTACCTTTACCCAAAGATTAGTGAAGAGGTCGGAGGACGTAGGAGAATCATCGACCAACCTCCTTTGATGTTTCATGTCACCCAAGAACAAGATTCCGATCAGCAAGATATCATCCACGATGTATTGGAGCAGTACCGACTGTCTTTGCCCGATGAACGAAGAATTCTTTTTGATCGATACAGCCTCGCGGATGTCGTCGTGAAAGCAGTGGGGATCGGAAGCGTCGGTACGATGTGTTTTGTGGGGCTGTTCTTTTCTTCCGAGAATCACCCCTTATTGCTACAATTCAAACAAGCAGGTCCTTCTGTTTTGGAACCCTACGTCGCCAAAAGCTGCTATGAAAACCATGGCCAGCGCGTCGTGGTGGGGCAACGCCTTTGTCAGTCCGCCAGCGACATCTTCCTGGGGTGGACCCGAAGTCGGCGCGGCCGAGATTTCTTCGTAAGACAATTGCGAGACATGAAAATGTCCGCGAGCGTCACGGTCGATGTTTCAATTCGGCAGGCGATGCTGTATGCAACAATCTGCGGCCAAACGTTGGCACACTCACACGCTAAATCAGGCGATGCAGCGACGATTAGCGGCTACATGGGTAAATCGGATGACTTTGATTGTGCGATCGGCGACTTTGCCACGGCCTATGCCGACCAAAATGAGCAAGATCATGCAGAGCTCGTCGCTGCCGTCGCAAGTGGCGAAATTGAGGCAACTGTCGAAGAGGAGTCATAATCGCTTTACGTTGCCAATGCTACCTAGAATCCTCCGCTCGAGTGCGTAACCGGAGTTCAGTAAGATTTGATGTTCTTGACCATCGCGTCCTAAACCGTGAATCGCGCACCGCGTTAACCCGACAAGCGGATGAGGAAAGCCAATGCGTTGTGACGTGCAATCTTGGCCAGAGTCGGTACGGCGGTCTGTGTACGCCATCAGAAACTCAATCACAGCCCTGGGATGACAACTATTGGGAGTTGAACATATGAGCATCCCAAAGCCAGATGTCGAGCACCACAAAGGACCGAGACATTTGTAGCTGCCTTGTCTTCCCCGAGCTGCGACGAATCCTCGGCGAAGCTCCACAACGACGCGCGAACTCTGTTGGCGTTGAGTACCAACGCCGAGAAGGCGAAGGAACGCTCGTCGACCACTACCCATGCCACGCATATGCCCTTGTAAACGAAAACTTTTCGGTCAGAGTTGAGATACAACGACGAAGAATAGTACCAGCATCAACGCCAGAATGAGTAAACCGACGCTCGTCGGGATACTCTTTTTTTCGCCCTCGGTGGAAACTGAATTCTTGTGCCGCGTACGAAGATCGCGAACCGCTAAACCAGCCAGCACGGCGACAATCCCAACCCCTATCACGTATAAACTTGGCAGACGTCCAGTAGGTCCACCGTTGGGCGGGAGCGATTTAATAATCCAAAAAGCGATAGCGCCATACGCAAGGATCGCGAGTCCTGTCAGAAATAATCCCGTGCCAATGCTTCTTGTTGCGCTGCGATTGTTTTTCGACACCAAACAGTTTCCTTAAAGAAATTATCCAAACGATCGATTGCAATCTACACATCAATACTCCCGCAATCGACAGAAAATGTGTATTCAAAAACCGTCTTGACCACGCAATAGGTGCAGTCGCATGTTAGGCGTTTTGGTGTGTATTACTCAATCGCAGAGTGGCAGTCCTAGCGAGCATTATTCTCTTTGAAGAATGTTAGTCCGTCAACAAATCGGTTTGGCAATCTTGTCCGTCAGGCTCATCGGCCAGCTCGTCGGTGGCTGGCCCTTCATCCGACCCGCTTACGGGTGCGAAACAAAATCACAGCGCCACTTGCTGCAATCATCAATCCGATCCCTGAGACAGTTAGGATCCAAGCCGCCATAGCTCCTGGGTTTGTGTACGCATAGTTGCCATTGGGTTGGTAGCTAACGTTTTCCTTGCCGACCAATGTTTCAATGCCCAGAATCATTTCCAATCCCGGGAAAACGATGACCCGGCTGAACACGACGATGAAGACGCCGACTCCCATCGAAGCAATAGCGATTGTCTTGGTGGAAACCGAATTTACGAAGAGCGAACGCAAGCGGAATTGCTTATTAGGGCTTGGATTGAATCCGGTACGTCTTGTTACCACCTTCTACTGGCTCCGCTGCTGCTGGGGGCGGGCATCGGTTCGCTTTGCCTGGCGGTCGATGAACTGGTCGATGCGTCTCTTGTTTTCTTGCTGGAGTAGGGAGGGATAGCCGTTGAGTAGGACATTCGGGATCATCATGGAGAGCCCAAAGAGGACGCTCACATTGATGCTCTGATACAGGGCGACGGCTCCCACGAAAAGAAACCCAATCAAGTGGCCAACTTCGGCAAGAGTCATTTGATGCCGGATCGAGGCCAAGTCGGTATGCTTGCCTTCAATCTTGATGCTCTGATTGAAGAATCGGAAGAAGCTGTTTTTTACGATCCATTTGAACTGCTCGATTCCAAGAGCTCGGTTCAGGGCTTTGCTGCGAATGAAATTCAGGTGGGAGAGTTTATCGTAGTAACTGGTTCTCAGCAAAATGGCATTCCCCACTATTCCGACCATCCATGAAATGACGGAAATCGAAAGTCCGAAGGTAAATCCGGTCAGCAGGTGATTTGTAACCATCAGTCTGGTGCTTCAAGTGAAGCGAAAGGGAAATGAGAACCAACGACAATTGGGTAAATGCGTTGAACGGTGCGTAAAATACAGATTCAATGACACATATCCAATCTTAAGCGAAAAGGTGAAAATGGCAAATAACGAAACACCGACTATGAAATTTGCAAGTATCGCAATGGGGCGTGTCTTTTTGGAGTAGTATACCATCGACCAGATATTGCCACCTTTATCGTTCTTCCTGATGACATGGGCAAGGCTCTGACGCGAACGCTCGAAAACCTCAAAAGGCCAGCCTTGCGTTCGCTTTGTGTTCCTCCACGTATCGCCAGTAGGCTCAATCCAGTTCAGGGTTGAATCGAAAGTGACTCGAGTGTAAAGATTGCACTGAAACCCAATCGCAATCGCCACAACACAAAGCATTAGCCCGCGGATTGATACTTGTTTCTGCACCGAATCATCTCAATTCATAAATAACTACTTAATTCGATAGCGTTGAATACCATCGGTGGGTGAATAGGTTTTAAAATCGAACGCCATTTCTGCGATGGCTCGGCAACCTGGATCCATAGCCTTATCACATCACGTTTCGACAGCGGCGTGTTCCGGATATGAGTACGCTGGCCATGAATACCAGCGATACGATCCCGCCGACTACAGTCATGTGTAAGCCTTGGCCTCCCATTCCGGTCAGCAAAGCCGCTGCGATTGGAAGCAGTAATGTTGCACAGCATGCGGTGATCTGCCGATTCCTGACGGTCTTATCGATCGGCCATTTTCTCGATCGTACTCGGTAGACTAAGCCACCAACGGGGAAACTAATCAGGATCAGAAGATAGCCTAGCGGGTTTGGATCGTCTCTTACCGCAATCGATTTAGGAACGGGGAGCGGACTGGCAATAAAGATCGCGATGACTCCTGCAATGGCGAAATAGAGTAACGGCCCCCAGCGTTCCCTTGTTTTGGGGGGCACGGGCTCATGAGAATCCAAGTCATTGGGGGAAGTGTATGGATTAACGTCGTAACTCATTCGATAGCGATTTGGAGGCATCGCTTGGATTGTCTAAGGTTTCTGAATCATGGGTGTCGGTTGGCTTGGGGACGGATAGCACCGCAAGACATGGCCGACGAAAGCCAACTTAGGCGAATATTATGGTTCGCGAATAGTATATCGCAATGGCAATGGGGCTAATGCGCCGATCAGCAATCCGGCCCATATCAACTCCGTGTCCTCCGCGGTTGATCCGCCACTGAATACAAACAAAAGCAGCAAGATCGATAAGCTCTGCGAAGAGTACTAGACGGGCGGCATTACCAATCGCCTAAGAAGGGTTAACCGCGGAGATGGCGGAGATGCGCGGAGGGAAGGCAAACGGAGATCAAGGAAATCATTGGCTAGAGTATCGATGCAGCGATGAAGGTCCATGCGGTGCTCGGCCCTTGGTTGCTCGAATCCGTTTATGAGCTGTGCCAGCGCGGAATGAAAGTGCACACGTTAGATATAAGGATTGTACCGCATTTGCAACAACGACTCAGTATCAACTCTGCGAGTCGCGATGGTGATTTTTAACCACGGACAACACGGAGAACACGGAACAGAAACCAGGGAAGGGAGTGGAATTATTTCCGTGTGTTCGGCATGTTCCGTGGTTCTTTGATCTTCGGAAACAAAAACGTATTAGTGGTCGCTGCTCCTCTATATGGCGCGGCTGCGAATACGGAGAAGGTACCGAATTGCGATCGACTATGTCGCATCTTCATACCGAACTGAATCGGAATGGAAAAATCAATTTGAAGCGCATCGTGTCGATGTTAACTCGGTTGATCCAACGAACGGACACGGTATTCAAGGGATCGATCGAGTACGAGAAGTATCGCGAACAAGGCATTGGACCGAAGAGCTCGATTCTTCGGCCCTGATTTGTATCGGGATCACCTCTCGCCCATCGGTCGATGCAAACTCAGGAGAGTTGCGACAGGTCTTTCGCGATCTAAGGTTGATTTGCAAACAATTGTGTACTACCGAACATATGATCGATAACCTATGGCTTCGCGACCAATCAGATCCTCGGATTGCATGGGAGAAGAACACTAATCGTCACTAATCACCACTAATAAGGAGCAGCAACAAGGTGGTCGCGGGTTTTGATTAGTGCGAATAAGTGGAGATTAGTGTTCCTGCTTTCTCAAAACGCTGAACTTTACACTCTAGCAATGTCCTTGTTCGAGCTCTGACCGATTGACTCATTTCAGCGGTTTTCCCGGGGTTGATGTGCAATCGATGGAATGATCTGATAGGAAACGGTCTAGGTGCGAGTTTGTCACTCACTCGTTCACTTCGCTCAACAACTTCCTGACCGTCCTCAGGGATCGATCCATAGTCGAGCCCGTGGGTTCAGAGCAGGCATAATCTAACCAACGGATGCACTCAACGTCTCGATCAACCGGCCTCGGGCGGTCCATGCTTTCCTCTCTCGACGTCAGTGATCCTTTTCGTTCTCAGATTGGAAATCAATCGCGTGCCAAGGCGCTAAGGCGCGACGCTGTGGATTGAGTACATTGCGTCCTTGCGCCTTTGCGAGAGACCTTCTTGTATGTCGAATCGAAGTAAGCATTGCGATGGTTTGCAGAACGTAACCGATTTGCAGTTTACCCAAACAAATAAATGGTTCGCTACCGGACGAGAATCCGTGTATTTGGCATCGTCTAGTTACCCGTGGGTTTTGATGTTCCCGTTAGATCGATTAGCATTTCGGAGCCTGGTTCGACCTCAAAGGAAGCAAGAACGCTTTCGGTCCGGGACGGATCGTTAAGTTTAAACGGAGTGTGGACGAGTGAAAGCGTCCCCCCCAACGCTCTTTCGACCACAATCTCGTCCGGAATATCACCACGGCTAGGATTGAGTCTTATGGAAAGGGAATTGCGGAAAGATGTTTTTTGGGGCGATACCCTAACGTACTTTCTCAAAACAAAGGTTGCACGCCTATCTTGTCGCATGTTTAACGGCAACCGTATCCGAACGCGTGAGTAGGGTTGTAATACGAGCGGTTTTGTCGGATCGAAGCTGTTCAAGTTGTCAAAGTACCAACCAGCGTCTCCCCAAGCGGTTACGGTACCCACTTTGGGGGTCGCAGGAAGAAAGAGCATTCCTGCCGAATTCGTCTTCAAATTGATGTTGGGATACACCAAGTTCTCGGCCTCCATGTAATCCGGATCAAATCTGAGTGAGCGCCATATGCCCGGAGTCTGAACCTGCAGATAAGTATCAGCTGCAGGCTTTCCATCTGGCCCAACCACTTGAATCTCCGTTCCCTTGTCATGTTTTAATTTCGTTAGGCGGTAATTACGTCGGAGCTGTGGAGTGGCGTTAGAGGCGATGCTTTCTTCGAGAAGTTGATATCCATCGGCGTGGACTCGCAAAACCATTTTTTCGAACGCATTGTTGCTTACAAAGGTTAAGACTCCATCTTTAGAACGATCTCCAATCAACGGCCACCGTCGAAATGTTGCGGGTAGGCTTCCCAAATCGATCGTCTCATCCTCAAAACGTCCAGAGAACCCTCGCTCGTATCGACGTGTAACGTAAAAGTCCTTTATGCTCTCTCCAGTTTCGTCGTCGACGGCGGTGCATGAGAAGTCTAAGGGCGGATACAGCGTGATCTCGGCAGTCGCTGACGATTGCGTATCTAGAATTTCCCATGCAGTACGAAAACCTGGGTGCATTGCTGCTAGCAAGAGCGTTCCGGAAGGCGCCTTGGGCCAAACAACCTCACCATTGTCGTTGGTCTTCTCCGAAAAGCGAACTGCGCCACTTTTGTTCCATGATCCCAGGGTGATTTTGGCGTCTGGTACCGGATTGCCCATGTGATCCTTAGCTCTAATCGTTACGTTCTTCGGCGGATGAAGCTGGATGATGTTTTGCTTATCCATGCTGCTCGCGTTGGCAAGAGTTCCAGCTTGGCCGTCATCGTCAATTGCTGCAACACTTATAAACCGTCTCGATACACCAGCATGTTCGAACATGCCTTGTGCATCAGTAACGATAATTGTTCGAGGGGGCTGTGCAACGTCAGCTTCGATGAAAGCCGATATCTTGGCTCCGGCGACCGGCTTGGAGTCGGGGCCAAGTACCACTCCGCGAATCTTGAACGCATCTTGCAGGACAATCTGAAGTTCATTTGGCTCACCAACCTCGATCTGTTGGTATAGGTATCCATACTTGGTAATATTAAGCACAAGCACCAAGGGAGTGCGCCACTCGAAATAGCCATCTTCATTCGTAGTCGTCTCGGAATTTATGCGGTCTTGTTCAGATAGTTCGCTCTGCCACATACCCGGGTAGATTCGCACCCCTGCGAGCGGATTGCCTTGCACATCCTTGACATAACCGGAGAACAACACGGTGTCTTGTGTGGTCTTGGTTGTTGGCGGTGTTTCAGACGCTAAAACTGTCTGGATAATCGAACTTGGGAGAAACGCTCCGCAAAAAGCAGCAACAGAGCTGAAAGCGACAGCGAAGGATAGAGTTGACCAAAGTGATGATGGTGCTCGATTCTGGCGTGCGTCGAGGATATGTCGCAGTCGGAGTTTTAACTCGCTTTGCTGGACGGCGCTCGCGGTACTTGCTGTCAACAGACTTTTTTCTCGCGTTATGCTCAACTCGCTAGCAATGGCAACAAGGTGTTCCGCGTAGGAATACGCGCTGATCGCTTGCTTGCTCGCCACGTCATCGCATGCCAATTCCCGAAGTCTCGTGATTCGTTCGACAGCGAGCCATGCCAAGGGATTGAACCAAAAAATAGCCCGCAAAGCAAATGCTACCGTCGTCCAAAAAATATCGCGGCGCGTGATATGCGCGCTCTCATGCTGAACCACAGCCATCAATTTTTCCGCTGGCCAGTTTGCCGTATCTTTCGGCAAGAGAATTGCCGGTCTGATTAGACCGACCACAGTTGGCACCCGAATGTCTCTAGACGTTCTGATCGAAATCGAATGTTGATTTGACCATCCTTGCAGGAAAGAATGGCCTCCCAATCTTTCGACAGGTTCGCTTCTAGAACGAATCAGGAAAGCTCTCCAATGCGTGTAAAGAACTTTGCATAGCAATACGCAAACTACTGCTGAGTAGAGAGTGGACAACGAGAACAACGGATTGCTTTTGGATACAGCATTGAACTGGCTTCCCGTGGCATTGGATAACGTCGGGGATTCCGGGAGTGCGGCAGGTCGGCGACGAAGTTCCGCTCCAGATTGACCGTCAAGAATTGGATGCGAATTTGAAGGGGAAGCGTCATCAGATTCGTTGCTCCTATCGCTCAGCGGTCTCGCTGCTTGTGCTGTCGTTCTCGAGGTGATTAGCAAGGGGACATCGACGCGGTACAAAAAAGGGGCCGCACTCATTGAGAACATGGCGAGTAACCAAAGTTTGCACCGCAAGTCCGCAGAAAATCTGCGTGGGAAGACTTCGGCGAATAGCGGAATAACAAATGGCAGAGCGACTGCAGTAGCAAACTTGAACGCTGGCAAATAAGTGTTGACTGTCTCGATCCAATTCATTTCACACCCCGGGCATAATTGAAAGAATACGGCAAGTTAAACACGCTTCCTTGCTTCTGAAATCATCTCACGCAACTGAGCCGCTTGTTCTGCAGTTATTCCGTCTTTTTCTAAATCGAGAATCGCGGCTACTGCACTGGTCGAGGACCCACCAAAGAAAACGTCTAGCAAGCGTCGAACGGCATTCTGCTGAACTCTTTGCTTGGGATGGGCTGCCGAATAGACATAGCGTTTTCCTTGCTCGGCAACTTTTAGATAACCTTTGTCGACAAGGATCCCAAGCATGGTGCGGACAGAAGAATAGCTTGGGGCCTCTGCCATATTCTGACAAACCTGTGCGACGGTCGCGCTACCAAGCCGCAGCACGGTGTCGTAGATTTGCTGCTGCCGTTTTCCAAGTTCTACTGGCTCTGTGTCTCCCACCATGTCCCCTTTGTGTTAAGAAATTAGCAATATGCTAATAAGTTAGCAGGTGCGCATTCCAGATTCAAGACCCATGAGGCATTCGCAAGAGAGTTTTTTACTTTTGAGTAAACTCGAGCAAGTGATAGCGTTCACCAGCACCAGTCCTTTCAGACCCGACGTGGTCTTGATTTCGGTTGTCGTGTTCGGCAGCAGCGGCCAGGGTGGCTGCCGCGTCCAACCGAGCGGAGCAACTGGTAAGGCAAGTTGCCGAGGGTAAGAGGAATTGGTTGTTCGTTGCAAATGTCCCGGTTGGTGAGCGGTCCGCGAGGCCGATGACCCTCATGCGCGGTGCGAAGCGCAATGGTCTCGAAGTGTGGAAGTACTTGAAGGACGTGTTGGATCACCAGCTCTCGTGCGAGACCGATTACACGAAGCTTCTGCACGATCCAAGGGAATCAAGGGCGTCAGAGGGCGATTCGAACGTATCGACAAGAAGAAAGTCGCTACAAATCTGATCGAAAACAGATAACGCGTGCGTGCAGCCTCCTCACCGCCAAGTTCAAGCGCCAGCAAACCTGAAGCCAATCCGCCCAGCCCTGCCTACCTCTCTGTCGTGGACGTTTACGATGATGCGGCAAGGCGAATTTCGCAACTGACCGGAATACAGATGCTCGATTGCAACGGGTGCGGATTATCGCTGCATGCGCTCCGCCGCTTGGCAGAGCTTCCGAAACTGCGTGGACTTCAGCCATTGGGCTGCCCCATCCCTGATGATGACGCGCGAGCAATTTTTCGACACAACCCATTATGTCTGCTACGATTGGACCTGGGCTCGTGGCGCAATGGCGACTTGAATCGCCCTACAAAGAACATGGCGTAACCAAGCCATGCTCCTGAGCACGCGATCGAGCATTTGCACATGGTTGCCTCACTTGCGCGTGCCGGGTGATGGCAGACGATCGCTCCTGACGATTGTTGCCTGATGCGAAACCTGATCTCGGCTTTGAGACCAATCAAATCCGCTACCGAAGGCAGCCTGGATGACTACGACTTCGAATTGGTTTATATCGCTGGAATGGATCCAGCGGTGATCAAGGTGAAGCTCCATGACGACACCCAGTTCACATACAAATGGGGTGCGTATGTCTATACTGGGGGCAGTCCAGCGCGGTTTAAGCATGGCGTTGATACAATTCGCGACCGTCTTGAAGAACTTCGCGGTGAACGAGCACGGACCGAATCGAGCGGCGAACCATGATAGGCACGGGAGGAACGCTTGCGAGGTTTTTGAAAGACGAGGGTGTTGGTCCGTCCCCCCGTGAAAACATCCGATCTTTCAAATGAAAATGACACCCAATCCGTACGAACCACCTCCCGCTACGATCGATGATCGATCCGTACTTGCACGCTTCCGCGACTGGTACCGGTTACCCTTCCCCGTTCGCGTTGGCGAGGAGAATCCATTTCAATGGATTGCTGACACAATGGTTGCATTGATTCTCTTGATTCCTGGCCTCAGCGTTGCTGATCTTTTTCATCAATCATCATCGTTCCTCGAACCAATTGCATACTCGGTTGGATTGATGATCGGATGTTTCCCAGTCGGGATGTGGATGCACTATTGCCGAGTGTCACAATTCACTCCATTGTCAGTGATTCTTCTCGTTTCCCTAGTGCTTGCACTTAGAGCAGGTGCCGCGGGTTTGCATGCCCTCCATTCATTGCCGGTAGCCTTCGCTGTCTTGGTGATAGCACTTCCGTGTCAACATTTGATGGGTAAACTGATTCTTGGCTGGCTGCCTGCAAGCAGCACAAGAATACAGAGAGAGACCAAACCATTGGACACGAGGCCCTAGATCGGCCGCTGTGACTTGCGTTAAGTCAATGGCTGGGGCTTACGGAAACCTGCTGATCTTTGTCTAACATGGCGCAACGTCTAGCATGGTACAACCCATTATTGTCAACGAACGTCGCGATCCTTTTGCTGTGGCGTCCTTTGCTTTAGGGCTTAGTTCCTTTCTCTGTCTCGCTGCTCCATTGGCTCTAATCAGTGGAATCGTCGCCTTGATTCGGATCAGAAATAGCGATGGCGAGCTACGGGGCAGAACTTTCGCGTGGTTTGGCATAGCGACCTCTTTGACGGCGATCACATTCTATGCCATGTACTTTCGCGCGATTCCAGGCTTGGGCTGGTATCACGAAATGGTAATGACAAGAAAGGTCTGCGGTGTTTCTTTTCAACTGGGGACTCCACTAGCAAACGGCGGTGAATCACGTAGAGCGTTTAACGGTGACGGCTATTCGGCAACTGCCTATCGTATCCCATCTGAGATTCTTCGTTCACTTCAAATGAACTCAACGTTTACTCCGCATGTGACCGGCTTTGGTAACGATTGGCGTTCGCTGGGGTGGAAATCCCCAGTGGAGAAGTCCGATTGGACATATCTAGACTTTGCCCTCGGAAGTGACGCCGTACGCGACTTGTCAGCAAAATCGCTGGCGTTTCCGACCACTCGCGTCGCGTACTTCTATAAACTGCACACCGGCGTAGATGGTGCGGTAAAAATTACTGACGTGACGATATACCTGATTGACATCGAAAATGCGGTTTTCATTGTCGCCGATCGAAACACATGAATCGCTGACAGAGAACCAACAAATGCACGGGGGGGGGCGGGGCACGCGTTTTTTGATTGTCAGGTCACCTGCCGAATCCCAGTGATTTCAACCGTTCGCCTGAAGGCGAGAACCTATCTTCGACCATGAAAATTCGCTTTCGAATCCGAACTTTCTTCCTGGGCGCGATTATTGTAGCCGTTCTATTGGGCATTCTCGGGTCATGGTGGACGCGTCCATACGCCTTGACGGGTAGCTACGCAAACGGACAGCGAGCATGGGAGCAATGGGAACGGCGAACTTTGAGCTTGGGAATCCAAAGCGTCGAAACTATACGTTGGTTTCCCGATGGTTCGCTTGCCTTCCGTTGGAAAGCGAAACGAGCTAATAAGAAAACTTATTACTCACCAAACGGCGATACGATCGACAATCCGCAGGAGTGGACTTTGAAATATGGACACCTAATTGCTAACGCGGAAGAAGACTCAAATTCTGCCCGTCCGTATAAAAGGCTCATCTGGTGGTGGAATGATTGGTAGAATGAGGTTGACTTGTCCCTCCAGGGCGAACAAAGCGTTGGAGGCGAGGCCGCCGATCGCGTCCTTTGTGAAGTCCATGTTTCTTGGTGGCGGCCCCATTACCGCTGTCGTCATTTACTGGAGAGAAATCGCCGATGCGACCATGGAAATCAACGCGAGCTATGATCGCACTTAGCGCTGCTGTGACCTTAGCGTTGGTGGCTGTTGCCCAACAAAGCCACATCAAGGTGCCGAAGCCATCGGTTATCGCAATACCGGCAAGACCCGAAGGCAAGTACGGGTTCGTCTCTTCATTGGTACAGGAACAGTACGCAGATGGGTTTCGGGAAAAAATTCCATTTGAATTCATTGAACTGAAACAGTGGGGGCAGTTTGATCCCTTTACCCACGAACCCGGCGGCACGGAGTATCGAATTCTGTTATGGCGGGACGGAAAGGCAGAATACGAAGGTACTACGGGTGTAGAGAAGATAGGACTACATCGGGGCGAAGTCGCGATCGAAGAATATGGTAAACTGGCATTGCTGCTTGAGTTGTTTGGGTTTGATGCCGAAAATTGCGACGTTGGTTTTGAGGTGATGGTTTCTCACCCGGTGGTTGCTGCGATTAACGTCGGTTTTGACAAAAAAGACCCAATGACGAGACGAAATGCGAATGGATACGGCGACTATCGGTTTTGGTTAATACAATCTGCGATCGAGAATGTGGCCAATACCGTCATTTGGAAACCCGGCGGAAGAAAATAACAATGGGGAGCCCCGAAGAATCCGCCGGTGCGTCGCTAAGTTTTTGATAGGTGGTCTGCGGCGATATCGGTTACCACTGCAGTTTTGTTCCCATGAACCTTAACCATGCAATCTTTACGAACCGTCGAGCGTCTCCCGGTTGGGCAATGCCCAAGGGATGGTTCGCATGGTTTGGCATCATGACGCCCGTGATGTTCGGACTCAACGGTTGGGTGCAGGATCTTGTGTTGGCATGGTCGGGCTGGTTAACGTTGTGGATTTCAGGACTCGTTGGCACGGTGGCAATAGGATACGATTCGGTACGAAATCTTCGACGTTTGGGAATCTTTGCAATGGGTCGCCCCCGATTCTTCTTTGAATTATCGAGGGCAATTCTTGCACTTGCATTCTTAATCTGGGCACCATCTCTAACGTTCGCTTTGGTACTTCCAAATATCAACGTGCCGGGAGTCAACTTCGCCATTATTCGACAACTCGTCCTGGTTCTCGCTGCCATGTTTTGCTTGACGGCAGTTTTGGGGTATCTGACGTCCTTTCTGACCGGACGGAGACGACATGGCCGGGCCTACGAATGTACGTCATGGTTCTTTTGTGTTTTTGGCGGCATCGCGATGGTCACGTTTGGCTACATTGCAATTCCGGACCCACCGCGAGGTCTTTTGCCTGCAATTCCGGGAGTAATGACTTGCTGTACCGGCTTGGCATTACTTAGCAGTGGGGTTTTGGAAGAGGCCATGCGGGCAATGCGCACAGAACCAAGCAATGCAACCGAGCCGGGCTTGCAAGGTTTTGCAGGTAGTAAATCAACTTTCCCGGAGCGCTGATCGCAGGCGACTATGAAGTCCTGGGTTTGCAGGCGACTATGAAGTCCTGGGTTTGCAAGCGGCGGTCGCCACGATTTTTGGATTTTTGTTTTTACATCATGAGAGTTCCCGGTAGGTGCCTTCGTCGGAGCCGCTTGTCGGTCGCTCACCCCGGCGCAGCGCATGCGGAGCGTATGGCGAATGACAAGCGGCGCAGCGGAGGGCACCGGTGCCTTTGTTGGAGAGCTTTGAGGGAGCTTGGCCCTGGCGATTGTGACTGCGATACAAGGATGTTGATTAAACGACTATTCGAGGTGTAAACGCTCTTCGGTCTTGTGCGCCTGCTGATGCAGGTAGCGTCCCCTCAGTTATCCATACACGGTTCAAGCATCTTTGATTCGATGTTGTTCCGCAGTGGCTATAGCTTGCCTGGAGGCTTCTGTGAGCAGCAAGCTACCTTCCGTTCGACGACACATTCTTTAGGGCGACGTGTTTGACGATTCCGTGAGCCGAAGCTCATGTCCTAATGGAACCGTCAGTGTCAGTTTTGATGGGTGTTGAGTCGATTGGGTAGGTCTTCTCCTTGATGGCTGTCTGTTAATCGCTGGTTACACTGGCTCCGTGGTTAAAATGGTGTTGTCGGGTTATTGTTGAATCCATGGTCCAATTCGTTCTCCGATCTGAATGATCAGCCCGCGATACTGGTTGTCCAATGATTCGTTTTGTAAATTGGCGAGCAAGGCGCATTCGTTCTCCGATGTCAAACGCATCAGGCAGCCGGTACGGGCTTTCTTGCTCGCCGTGGTTTGGTTGGTGTTTGTTTGCTAATTGCACTAGACTTGGTTGCTGCTGTCTTGCGTGGCTTGTCTGATTTTGCAATCGTTTTGGCTTTGGTTTTCACCGGCCTGGCCTTGGCGTTTTTCTCAGCCGCAGCCTCTCTAATGGCTCGAGCTTCGCGTCGGAGGCGACTCTTGCGTTGGTCACTGTTCTCCTTGGGCTTCATCTCGGAGAGTGTGGCTTTGAGGGTAGGCGACATGCGACCGAAGGACTCCGTGACGTCAATCATGCGCTTCGGATCCCAGTCTTTGTCGTCTCGCATCAGTGCCCAGGCTAAGACCGCTATCTTGCGGGCAAGTGCCACAGCAGCTTTCTTTTTGCGAGTGCGTTGCTTGCCGCAGACTCGCTCGTAGATGGACTTGGCCCATGGATTGTATCGCAGCGATGCCCATGCGCATTCGACCAGGATGGTTCGAGCTAATGGGTTGCCTCGCTTGGTAATGCGACCGTTTCGGTCGGTCTCACCGGATTGATATTGGCGTGGTACGAGCCCGAAATAGGCAGACACTTCGCGGCCGCTAGAGAAGCGATGCGGATCGTCGATGCAAGCGACCAAGATCTCAGCGGTTCTTGGTCCAACGCCGGGGATCGTCATGATACGTCCGATTCGTTTATCGTTCTTACCGATTGCTTCAAGCTTCTTGACCACCAGGTCATGCTGAGCGGTGAGTGCATCGAGCTGCGTAAGTTCGATATCAAGTTCGGCTCGCCACAGTTCCTTGTCTTCGCATTCCGATAGCGGCTTGCGGAATGAATCGATACGCTTCCGGCCAGTGTTCCAGGCCTTCTCGCCCGAGTCGATGGTGATACCATGATTAACGAACCACGCGCGGATAGCACAATTCATCTTGCAGATGCGATGATCGAGCGTCTTGCGATATTTGACCAAGGAGCGGAATTCTCGAAGTTTCTCAGACGGCATGTGCACAGCCTTAAGTTCGTTCATCGAGGCCATTCGAGCGAGCTTGAGGGCATCGTCTTTGTCGGTCTTGCGTTTGACGTTGGACCACTTCCAAGCGTCTTCGTTGGTTGAGCAAACAAGAGTTTTGAGTCCCTGGCTGATGGCCAGGTCATTGATCCAACCGGAGGGGCCGCAAGCTTCCATGACGACAAGGTCGACTTTGCGTGACGCGAAGACTTTGGCAAGATAATCGCGTTCAGTCGCAGCGACTTGGAATTCAGCTTTGCGTGTTTTGGTGTTGAAAAAGCAGCACATTGTCTTGAATTTGCCGAGGTCGAGAGCGAGAATCAACATGTTGGTTTGCTCCATGGGTTTGGGGTTGGAAGAATGTGGCAGCGGTCGTTACAGCGACCTAAGATCACGGGTCTGAGTCGCCAGATTTTATTCGAATGGCTCCCGCCCCAAACCCAGGACTTACATGGATTCTTTTCTAATGGAAATCGGACGAAATCGAACTTAGGCTCTGATCGCGACATGTTACGAATCGCTCGTTTAAGGCTGCTCCAAGGATTCGCGTCAATCGCTGCACTTTTTTCGCTCGGTCTATTTTTAGTACGTCCTGATGTTGAACGGTATTTATCGCAGAGTTTGCCAGGTCATCACATGCCTGATGCGTTTCGTGGGCTAAACGGGATGCTTGCTATCTTTATGATGTTCGTTACCGCAACCACTCTTCTCGCTATCGCGATTGAAACGAGACGGCAGTACGTGTTATTCATTCCTCTGCTGTTCGGGCCATCTGCTTGCTTTGTGGGTTGGTTTTTGACCGAGAACTTCAACGATCCCAACTGGTTCCTTTTGATCGCACCGACCACAGTTGGTATGGTGGTGTCATGCGCGGTTACGTTCGTAATGTTAATCGCGACCAGAAAAAAACGAAACAAACCATTGGACGCGAAGCCCTAGATCGGCCATGGTGACTTGCGCTGGGGCGACCGCTCGTGGCGAATGATCACGGTAAACCTGTCACAGACTCTCCAAGCAAATGCCTGACCTCTACGCTGTGCTTCTTGACATGGGACTCCACCCTGAGACGTATAGCATTGCGACTGTGGGTGAGATTAGGGCCTTCATGGATGGATATCGATTTGCTCTCAGCAGGGGGATCGTGACGTCGCCTGAGGTTCCACCCTTTCGCCAATTTTCTGAATGGCTAGTCCGTAAACTTGATCGCGGAAACACGAGCATGGGCTGGTGGGAGATCTTGAAATGGGATGAGACCGATGAGGCGATGGCAATACGCCATTTTGCCACGCTGATAGCAGAATTTTCCCAGCGTTATCCAACCGTTTTGGCTATCGCTAACTTAGACGTCGAGCGTCACCGACCAACGCGCCAATTCCAATATGGCTTCGCGAAAAACGGAGTGTACACCGACATGACCGATAAAGGCCCTTTCGCCGTAAGAATCACACATTACGCTCTCGATGAAGGCGTGTACCTAGAGTACTGCTACGAAGACATTGAGTATGAAAGATACAGTGACAGTTATTTGTCCGCCCAGATGCTCGCTAACAGGGACTTCTGTATCGAAGTCGCCGATTGGATCGTTCAAGTCAAAGCCCCCTGGTTCGAATAAGACGCGTCAGTCATCCGAGTTCAAGGATCCTGATCGTTGTCACAAAGTGCTCGGCCGCTGTGGCCCGATCTGTTCTGCTCCGGCAAAGGCGAAACGATTGAAGGCCAAGTATGCGAGGAAAGAAGGGGCCGCGCCGGCGAGGAGGAACTCAGCACCCGCAAATGCGGCCGAAATATTGGATAGAAGATAAAACAGAAGCAAACAGGCAATTGAAAGAAATTGGGTGCACTTCCGCCAGGCATATGGCCGGCCATTCGTTAGGATCATCAATTTTTTCGACCCATGATCGAATCGCACAAGAATCACAATCGCCATCGATATCATGCCGAGGACCTGGAGAGCGAGCATCGAGACGATGATCCAAATAGGAGGCTTGATTCCTGGTTTGTCGAATCCCAGGGGATGTCCCATTTGTTGTTGAAACTCTTGATGGTCTCGCTGGTGAAAACTTAGGGTTACTTGACTTGACTTTCAACTGCTCGCCGCCATTTTCAATCGCCGAGGCGATTGAAAATGGCGGCGAAGCCGATCAGGTGGGTGCCGCCTCGGGACGCGACAATGCCGCAATCAGGGCAGGTAGCGACTGATGCCCTGCGATCTTGCGGAAGCCCTTCTCCGCTTCGAGTAGCGCATACGAAAGCCAGCGTGAGGCTTGATCCGTCTCGGCTCGAAAACGGGTTACTCGATCGATCTTGCGACGTGTGTTTAAGAAAGAGTTCTCGATCGCGTTGGTGCTCAGCAGCGAACGGTGAAGCGTGTTGGGGACATTAAGACGTTGCAACGCCAAAAGGTCCTCACCGGCCTCCTGTAGACTCTTGTAAGCCTCCGCATTGATCGGCTTCAAGAATGATTTCAACTCTTTGAACACTTCCTCAGCAGCCCCGATCCCCTGCACACTGCGAATGCGCGTAAACAACCGCGATAGTTCGCCCCAATGACGCTTGGATAATTTGCCTTTGATGTTTCGCTCCTTATGCACCAAGCAACGTTGCACGACGCAGTCGGTAAAGGATTCTTTTACCGCCCCACGCAACGCATCACTGCCATCGAGTACGACGTAAAGACGATGTGAGCAAGCGAAACCACGCCGGACGATTCGACTCATCAGGTCACGAGAAACTTCGATGTTTTCGCTGGTTCCCAATACGAAATCCAGGACATGCTTGTTACCTTCGTTGTCGATCCCCAGAGCCACGACTGCTGTCTGGTCCTTGCTTAATCGGATTCCGTCAAGCATCAATGCACACCACGCGATCGAGCCAAGATCTTTACCGCGTAGTCGCTCAACGAACCGGCTGCCAGCCTCCTGCCAAAGCCGTGAAACACTGGAGCGTTTGACGCCCGGAGAGTTTGGCTTGATCTCCTCAATGGCTCGTGAGCTGACGCCCGAGACGATCGCTTGGACGATCTGAGCTTGCAACTGCTGCGGATCTTTGGCCGCCCGGTAGCTGGCCAGTTCGACTTCGCAGCTGGTCCCGTCTGAGGACTTCTGACGCACACGTGGCCGAACGACCTCCTCCCGATCGCCCTCCAAAAGCACTCGCCCCGAGGCGGATCCCGCGCGATAAAGATCGCTCGATGACGGATCGTGCTTGGGCCCACAAAGCTCAGTGACTTCGGCAGCCATGACTTCACAAATCATCTGGCGGATGTGGCCCCGTAAGAACGCTCGAAAGATTTCCCCGGTTTCTGACGCAGAAACTTGCCCAAGAGATTGCAAAAGACTAACTTCATTCATGATGGTCTCCCCGTCGGTTGCACCCGACGAAAATTGAAAAGTTGCGAAGGGCAGATTCTGCCCTCCGGGAGACCATCTTTCAACTTTCAACAATTAGTGGGACGCTTCCCGTTTCGAACCCTGATACGGCCACTTGGTGCAATCAAACCGGCTGCGAACATTGCACCCAGGCAAAGTCGGCCGATCTCTTCGGTTTGGCAGACGATTCGTATCATTTCACGATTGTCAGTGCCTAACATCCATTGGCATGTAGCAACATATTGATCCCAGTCTGGAAGTCTTTCGAGTTCCCAAAGGTAGCCACCAGAAGCTGTCATTGTATAGGTTTTTCCATCAACATAATCACGGGTTTCAATCCGCCATATCTTCCCAACTCTGCAATTTAGAAACCCTCGGGCAACCAGTGAGGCGAGCGTCAATTCTAAATCCGCATCGGTCAGACTGTGCGAATAAGGGCAATTCATGTGAAACGAATAGTCCTCCATTCGAAGATGATGAAAGGAAAGACTCTTGTCGAAAAGGAAGTCGAACAGCAGCAACTCGTCATCCGACAAGTTTGTTGCGTTGGTTCGTCTCGGGGGAGTTTGCATTTTGTTCGGGTTCTGTTCCCGACTATGTTTCAATTCAGCCGGCGCAAGCAGGAGGCTCAGCGCAAGTCAAAACCGCCGATAAAGCCTTCGCCTGCATCGCTCAGGGACTCCCGGCACGGGCATTGTTCAATGGAGTTCAAATCGCTCATGCGAGATGGGGCGATTGACGAAGTCAGTATACCAAATAGCGGTTGCGAAAGTAAAAGCACGCAGTGGCGTTGGGAGTTTGCTCTGCAACGGGTATCCGGGTGCATCCTATTGTTTGCACTCTTATTGTGTTGCAAGTTGACTCTGGATTGTGGCGAGAAGTTCGGCTTCGATAACAGGATCCGCGCCGATCATCAGCACCAAATAGTCGTGAAATTCATGAGCGTCAAAATTTGAATTCATCAGTGCAAACTACAAAACATCTTCGATTGTTTCATTGTCGTGCCAAGTCGTCATCACAAGACGATCACGGGGCGGATCGAAATTCGGATCAGTAAGTATGAAAGCCATGTCAACGGAATCGTCCCATGAGCTGGCGTTGGTTCCCCAAGCTAGCATGTAGCGACAGTCCATTACCACGAGCTGTGCACTTAAGTTGGATTGTTGCTCAGGGGTTACCGATGAATCTCACGAAACGACAATTGCAACAAAAGGTGAGCCCAAAGCTGGAATCTGTGTTTCGTAGGGTGGCTCCAACCGTAGGAACCAGAATCGCCGATCTCGTTGTTGTGCGATCAGTCTCATTTTAAGTTACGAACGGTTGAGATGACAGAGGGCGACGAGTTGAGTCAATACAGTTCAAAACGGCTGTTCAAGGACTAAGTCTGTATCGCTTGGTTCTGCGACCCTCACTGGGGTCCCCGGCAGCTCAGTGTAGGGTATCGTCGGATTTCGAACTACTAACTGGGCAAGTCGAGCTTCCCATTTGCTGGATTTCGAGCCGTGCCATCCGCCGGAATGACCTGTCGAATCCCATAGATCGTCTTCGGTTGGATCGTAAAGCAAAAGAAATCCGATACCGTTGTCGTCAAACACGCAAATGATACCGGAGCTAGCGTCCTTGATTGCGGAAAACGACAACGGCTTGGAAGGACGAGCGATGGTTTGTTCGGCCACGGCATACATCCCAATTGCTGGTGGGTTGTGGTAAGTGATACCAAGAACAATCTCATTCGCTGACCGCGATTTTTGCCGAATTGTAAGTCGGTGCCGTGCGGAAAGTTGATGTTCAAATAAGATTGACGACCGGTTTACGACGAACCCCGCGATGATCATCGCAACTGCACAGACGAGTATTGCAATTACGACACGCATGAGTGTCTCCTTGGTCATTTGGCGGTACGGCGACGATCGCACCGTCGCTAACAAAAAAACTATTGTTCAAATTTGCGGCCGATCGGCTACTTGGGTGCATCGCGTGGGTTGTCTTCGGTCTTTGAGTCCTTGGCATTGGTCGGTCTTGCCACGGCTAGCGCTATAATGCACGATCGGCGAAAACCAACATAGCCGAATACGATGGTCAGCAAGCAGTATAACGCGATCGCGATCGGGCTCGCTCCATGTTCGAGTAGTTTTGGGGTATCGAGGTAGCGGTCACCAGAAAGCCAAGCAGTCGCAATGTAGGTTCCGTTTGCGAGAATACAAAAGTTGGCAATGAACCACATCCATTCACGCTGAACAATCATCGCCAGGGCGGCGGGAGCTAAGACACCAATAATCAATCCAGCCCACAGTGTCACCAACGGATACGGATCGGGTTCAAAGATGCTATAAGGAAGATGCCACGGCCACAGATCTGCCGATATCAGCGATCCACCACAGCATACTCCACCGATGATGTGCCCCATCTCGTGGATCGTTGTCATAGCCACCCAGCTGATCGCCAGCAGGAGCACAAATCGAGGGAAGCGAGGATTCAAGAAATGGCACCTTGAGTTTTTCGAGCCGTTTTGGAGTTCGGAGCCATAGTTGAGGCCTTGTTCATGTAACGGCTCTAACCTTCGACTAGTTCGTTTGTCACGAATCTCTGAATGGATACAAGCCTAAGTTTCCGTCAAGGTCATACGATGCAACGTGCATCCTCCCGCATATTGCAGTGACTGTCCCAGGTTTCGCGCCGCTGTTCTCTACAAGCCATTCACGAATTGAACTTGCGCATCGTTCTTCGATATCTGGGTGAGCATAGAACGCCTTGGCAGTTTCTGAGTGGCGAATGAAGAGGAGATCACTGGCGGCTCGGCATGATTGATCGACCGCCCATTTCTCTTCTTCTGTGAGCGTTCCCGACTGCATTAGACGGTCGACAATAGGAATGAGTCGGTCAAGATCCTCGATGTTGAAGTCATCTTCAAACATTTTGTGGGCCTTCAATGTCTGGGGGCTGCTTTCGCCTCTGCCGATCTCACCAAGTGCACCACAAAGCTCGGATGCCTTAAAAAATGGCCCCTTCAACTCGATGCAGGAAAATATTCCGAACCAGCATGGACGCTACAGAATACCCATGCAATTGCCCAGAAACGCGAAAAACCCTGGGAAAACCAGGGTTTTTGAGCGGAGAGGACAGGAACCGAACAACCAATGAAATCCCTGGGAAAATCGAGGTTTCAAAACGTGGCGGCGCAGAATCCGACGCGCGCCGAAAAACGGGCAGCGCACAGGCAGCGCACGAGCAAAACCAACGCTCCAATCAATGCGCCGATTTATAGGGTCACGACTCTTAGCCCGTTCGGAGTTTATAGGGTCACATCCAAAACCCCTGAAAAAATATAGGGTCACAATCTAGCTCGAGACGCGACGGGATCGTTCTTCTTCAAGTGCCTCCCGATTCGCCTCCAATCCTTGCACTGCTCATGAAGGTCTCGGTTTCGATTGACTCGACCCTTGCCGCTGAGGTACGCGGTAAAAAGCCTTACACTGTCTAGCATCGCGATTCTCGCGATCGAATTCCTAATCAACCCACTTCCCGTTCGCAACCCATCCCCACTTCCCGTTTATGTAGATGTCTGCATGGTCTTTATACAAGCGCATGAGATGCTGACGGTCTAAAAGCAAAATCTCAATGTACTGATCTGTCTCAGCAACCTTCCGTACCTTTCTCTCCAGTTTTCCCGAGTACCGAACTTCTACCCAATTATCGCCGTTCTGCTGGCTGATCTTCGTTGAGTATGTTTGGTTATCCCACACTCGCCTTTGCTGCGGCGAAGATGTTTGTCCCGCTTTAGCGGGGCCTGCAGTAGATTTGTCCAGTAGTTGGGACACTTCTTTTGCTTTGTCGTCTCTTTTCGCAATCAGAAGCGTACGAACGAGAGCCTTGTTTACCTGCTCTAGCTTTTCGTTCGCCTTGGCTAGCTGAGCTTCGTAAGCCGCAGGGGAGATTCCTCGCGGGATTACTCCTTTCTCCAGAAAGAGCTGGCGTGATGTCTTGATTTCTTCCACGACACTCGGTGCCGCGTTCTCTCGTGCTTGATCTTCCTTCTTTGCAAGCTGAACCAAAATGAGTGACTTCGCGCTCTCTACCTCCTCTTCATGTTGCATCCTTGCTGTATTCCAGCGAGCAAGAATGTCGGACATGAGTACATCCGACAATTCTTGAAACTCCATATCGATTCGTTGCGCAAGGTCATCTTCTTTGGCTTCGAGTAGCCGAAGTATTAGGCTCTTCTTGGTCTTAGTCAGATCTTCGGATGCTGTTTTTCTTAGTGAATCGTAGGAGGCACGGCTGACCTTGGTTGGTAAAGTGCCACTTTCCGCAAAACTACTGCGTTCGTCTTTGAGCTTCCGAAGTTCCTGTAAATCGCCTGCCTCACGGATCGATTTCTCGAGTTGGTCAAGCTGATTTGTCACCTCCTTGATTGATTGCTCGACTCGGGCAAAGTAAACCTTTTTGGCTGTTTCCCATTCATCAATCAGTCGACTGTTCCCTTCTTGGGTCAATCCCACTGAACCCGACAAGAAAACAAAGAGAAACGCCACGCAAAAAGACTTGGAGTTGAGCATGATTCAAATTCGTTAATTCAAAGTTAGCACGGAATTAGTTTGTACCGCGGCACCGGCAATGGTGTTTGTTACTTGAAGAGTAACGCGGGGTGAATGCGTCCTATAGGGTAACCTCGCCGTGCCGTACGGCGAAGGGTAATAGTTTAAGTCCAAAGCCGGAATAGACGAAGAAGCCCATTGTAAAACCTTCTCCGCATTCCAACATTGGACCTCATAACACTCGGGTTGCACCTCTGCAGAGCCCCGTCCTCCGAGAACACTCGTTCGTTGTAGCCAATCGCACCATGCGGTGCAACTAGATGCTTTGCTGACGCTCAGTGTTGACGTCCTTTGAGGGGTCTCAAGCCATGGAGGCGACATGCTGGATTGCAAGGATTCTTCATCGAGCACCCAAAACATTCTAATCGTCAACCAACTGATATGTCCCTGTTTTGTTCGGGCCAATAAACTCGATCCGGCCGGCGAGGCGGAGGGCATCGAGCTCTCGCTTGACGGTCTTGAGGCTGCAGCCAAGTTCTGATGCAATGCTGTTCGAACGGAGCTTTGCACCATCGCGAAGCAGTTCCAAGATGCGATTGCGACGATTCAAAGGGGAGTCTTCATGATTATCCTCCTCTTGCTCTTCGTTACGTTTGTCTCGGACCGTGATCCATTCGTGGAATCGATACCCTGGGCCGCCGCTGCGGATGATGTCTTGCTTCTCGCAAATGAGCCCAAGCTGCGATTGGAGAATGTCTGCTGCCGATTCGCGGAAAGCACGGATCGAACAGGTGATGGAGTTTTGGCCTGTCGTGCTTCCGATCGCGCTCGCAAGCTCAGGTCCGCTCTTCGCAACCCAGGTTCCTGCTCGTGTTCGCTCGTTGATCGCTTCGAGGATCTGAGTGATCTGTTTCGATCGGGTGTAATGAAATACGGTTTGACCGCAAAGCGTGACGCGATCCAATTCAAAGACCAACTCGCCCCCGGTAAATCGCGTGGTTTCTATTGCCGATTGCTCGCGCACCGCGCCGGCCCGTTTGGGTTTCGATCGTTCTGCTGGTTTCGTGCGATCGCTCGCGGATTCCAGCACGCCCTCGATCACTGCCGAAAGTGGCCGCGTCGCATCCGAGAACGGTTTGGTAATGCACTCTCGGACACCATTACGTTGCAGCTCGCCCGAGAGATTAGCATAGTCGACAACGTGGGAGGTCATCATGATCACCGGCGGTGGACTCGGTGCTTTCATTCGCTTGATGTCTTTGAGACAGTTGATACCGTACTGTTTGTCGGCACCACCTCGATTCGCCTTCGCAGGGATCTGAAGATCGAGCAGGACGTACTCGAAGTCCGTACTCTGCAAGAGTTGCTTGGCATCCTGCTGATTGGTGGCCACCTCAAATTCGTGGCCCAACGAAAACAAGACATCCTCAACCATCTCGACGATGGTGGGATCGTCCTCTACTACTAATGCTTTCATCCGGATCACCTACTGACATTCTCGTGGTAAGAGGATCGTTACCGTGGTCCCCTCGTTTTCGCGACTCTCCAGTCGTAGACTTCCTCCATGTGCTGCTACGTTGCGTGCCGCGATGGGCAGCCCGTAGCCTGTGCTTTGTCGTTTGGATTTGTTGCGCCGGCCAGGCGTCAACAATAGGGGAGTTCGAAGCTCCTCGTCACAGATACCTTGGCCTGTATCTTCGATCGTAAGGGTGACCCATTTCTGGCACGTCGAAGCCGCAATGCGGATCGCCCCCGGTCGCATCGCTCCATTGGCTTGGAACGCCTCGTAGGCGTTCTTGAGAACGTTGGCCAAGGCAATCACGATTTGATGCCGCGCCAGGGGCACGACGATCGATTCTGGCACGTCATGTTGGACCGATACGATATCCGGCTCAAACTTGGATTTGCGTACGTTATCACGCGTCAGTTCTAGCGCCTCGGCGACCAAGACCGCCAATCGCTCCGGCAATCGCTCCGTAGGGACCGGTCGGGTGAAAGTGACCATGTCTTCCACGGAGGATTCCAGCAGCTGCAGGTCGTTTCGAACCCGGTTTCCATACCGCTTGGCTTGGTTCCCCGCATCGACGCTCACCTCATCGATGAGCGAAAAGCAATTCACCTTGAGATGGGTAATGATGCTCCGCAGATCGTGGACGATCGAAGCGACCAGCATTTCGCTGTAACGCTCCGCTAAGCGAAGCGCTTTCGTCGCTGCGGTTTTACCAAACTCATCCTCGATGGCTTGCAGCTGCGCAGAAACTTGGTCGGCCGACTTGCGAGCCTTACCAGTGGCTCGAATCTCGCGCTTTCGCCGTTCGATCGCATGTTCGACCGTCCGTCGCACGTGAGTGTTCGAATCACCTAAGAGCAGTTCGGTCAATCGCTTCCTTTCTGCCTCGGGTAAAACGGGAAGCAGATCCGCAATCGCAGCCCGAACCTCCCATTTCGGATCTCTTGCCAATCGCTCCAAGAGCAGGAACGCCGTTTCGGACGCTGTGCCAACAACGAAGCCCTCAGACAATCCCTGTGCGAGGTCCCGTCGTTCCCACCAGGGAATCGCATTGGCTCCTCCTTGAAGCTGCTGATACGCTTCGCGCAAGCTTGCCTCAGAGCTTTCGACGATCGTCTCAGTACGCATAGCGGTGCTTCCTTACTTTGAACGCGTTCTCACCACCTTCGAGCAAATTAACGATCTCCCGTTTGCACTCATCGACCGTCCCTTCGTTGGACTTGCGCGATGTAGCGCCATCGGAGTCGAGTACAAAGACCCTTTCGGCATCGCCAAGAACTGGGATGTTCGGGTTGTGCGTGACAAAGATCATCTGACGTCGCGATTTCATTTTGAGGATCGCTTCGACGACCGCTTCGGAGATGAATCGATTGTCCAGGTTATCTTCGGGCTGATCGACCAACAGAGGGTTTGCGCTCTCTAGGAGCAGCAGCGGCAGAACGGTGGTGCACTTCTGTCCCGTCGATAGCGAGAGCGACTCCTTGTAAGTTTCTCCATCCTTGAGTTCGATCGTCGGCAGATCCATCAGTTCGACCGTTTCCAGTTCGAACAGTGCCGGAGAGTTTGCCATCGCGGTGACCACCTTCTCGGCTTGGTCGGGATTCAGCTCGGCTCGTTCGATCAGCACTCCCGAATCGCGGCGACGCAGAGCAACAACCAGATCCCAAGGGACAAAGACGTCAACGATCTTTTGGGCAACGACTCCGTGTTTGACGCGTGCGTTCTTGAGCCCCTCTTCGAGGATCTTTTGGTAGCGATCAGGATTGCCGTTTTGGGAGATGCTCACTCGGATCGCCGGAGCTAAGTGCGAGTTGATGTTCTTGACAATCGCCTCCCGAACGGCGAATCGCTCGTCTCGCTGTTCCGATAATCGCCGGATCAGGTTTTGACGTTCGGACTCCAGTTCCCCCAATTGTTCGACGAACTGTTGTTTCTGACGTTGTTTGGCCAGAAGGTCGTTACGGAGCCGCTCCAGCTTAGCCCGTTCGGCAGCTTGGCCTTGCGCCTCTTGATGCTTTTCAATCAATGCTTGGAAATCCATTTCCTGCTGACGATGCGTCGTGGTGAGACGGGTCCCCATTGCAGTGACTTGATTGATCGCCTCTGCGATTTTGGATTTCGCGTCTTGGATTACCTGGTCGATCGCGATTCCGCATTGGCTTACGACATTTAGGAGGTCTTGAACCATGGGGCCATTTGGACCGCTGGTGACCTCCTTATCGATCAGAGCCGCCGCGTTTTGGACCAAGCGTCCTTTGAAGGTCGTAAGATCATCGTTGTATTGCGCGAGGGCTTGGTATCCCGAACGAGCAATCCGATGTTCGCGGTCACGCAAGGCTTTTAAGGTGTGAGCCTTGTTGATCGTCGCGGCGTCTTGGCCTCCTGCTGCGCCGAATCGAGCCAATTGCTCTTCTACACTGGCAATGGTCGCCAACTCATCTGTGAGGGCTACGATCCGTTGCTGGAGCGGGACAATCTGGCTGGCATTGGCAGCCAATTGGCTGGTGATGTGATCGATGCGCGATTGGATATCCGCGATCGAGTCGGCTTGGAATTTGTCCAGGAGCGCCAGCTGGGATGCCTTGCAGTCAGCGATCGTCTCCACTTCGTTTTGGGAATAGATGTCCGCTCCAAAAACCATCCCAGTTTTGAATGAAATGTCCGTCGGCTGTCGATCGATCGTTAGGACGATCGGTTCGTCACCGGAGGATCGGCTGACGATGTACTGCATTCCATCCTTGGTTTCAATGGTGACCTCGACGCGTCCACCGGCGAGATTCTTCTCCACGAGGGACTCGATGCGTCGACGCTCGACGGGTTGTTCTTCGCGGCTCGGAAGAGCGTCGAGCGCATAGCGAACGAACTCCAGCATGGTGGTTTTACCGGCTCCGCGAGCTCCGATGAAGCAATTGAGGCCATCGGCCAATTCGAACTTGGTTCCGTCAAGAAAGCCTCCGATGATGGCGATGCACCGAATGCGGTGCGAGCTGAAATGATGATCCATGTTGTACCTCTACAATCGTTACGAACTGCAAACTCAATGTTTGCTAGCACTGTCGCAGAGGCTTGGACACGTTAGGTCACTCGAGGGAGAAAATGGAGAATTGTGGCCTACTTTTTTACGAGCCCAGGGTGTTCAAGAGCGTCAACTCGCTGACGCCAACACAATCATGAGCATTACACCGTGGGTAGCTACATGGCTCTGATTTCCGTTATCGCAGTGACGGCCCCAAGTGAAAAGACATCCTGTGTTTGTTGCACACTCGCAACTTAAACTCTTTGCGAAAGTGCACGGTCGAAGGGACTTAAACGACACCAAAAAAGAAAGGCCCCCGAGGAAGAGCATCACGCCCGAAATACTGCTGTCCCCGAAGGCCTTTGTCGAATTGTCGATTCGCTTCGACTGAAGTCAAGCGTTTTGCGTCTAGTCGATTGGTGTTTTCGCTCGAGTCTCGAGATACGTTGCACCGACTTCCGACTTGAGCCTCGGGCCACACTTGCAAATCGCTTGGTTGTTTACAAGTGCTCTATGTGCTTAGTATATTCTTGCGGAACACACGACGGGGCGAACCGTCTGAGCGCAACAAACATATTCAAAAAGACGAATACTTTTCCCGAGGAGAATTCACATGCATCGAATCGCTTTCTTACTGTTACTACCAATTGCTTCAATCGCATATGCTCAGGAAAAATTCGGCGGCAGTGAAATCATTGCTTCTCAGAATGTAGACCAGCCTAATAATTTTACCGCAGAAACACCTTATGGAGAGATCACGATAGTAGTCAAAAGCCCTATCGTTTATCTTCCTAAAAGCGGAAAGACAGGAATCACGAGCTTTGCGAAAGTGGGTTTGATGAAGGATGGGAAAGATGTCGACCAGACAAATGGCTTTTTTGATACAAAACCGAAGCCAATCAAGGTTCGCATCGGAGAATCTGAAGCATATACGAAAAACACAATTGGCGAAGTTGCCGAATTGGTTTTCTCCAAACCAGGATCAGTTCAGTTAATTGTCGTTCTGGGTGATGATACTATTGTAGTCCCAATCGAGGTAGTGCAGCTCCCATTTGAAGTTGGCATGGAGAGCGATATTGTCATCGAAGAGCTGGGATTCCCATCTTCTAAGACAACACATTTTGTTAAATGGCCGAAAAATGAATTTGTTGAGGGTGTTTTCTACTCGGTTTCTGCAACAGAGTCGATAATTTCATTCGAGCACTGGAAATACAAAGACCTGCCGCATTGCATAATTGCAGTCGATGAAAACAAAATAAAGGGTATAAATTCTGTCTGCATAGATCCTACCGATCCAGTTCTGTTTCCCGAGGCCTACCGCCAAGCAATACTTGAGAGTTATTCTAAAAAAGATGCTCCAGCCGCTCCGGAGAAAGCTCATGAAGAAGCACGCGAAGAAAGATTAGAAGATTACCGAATTTGGAGCGACCGTAAGGGTAACAAGGTCGAGGCAAAATTTATTCGTTACTCTGACTCAAAGGTTACGCTCGAGACTAAAGATAAAAGGCGGATTGATGTTCGAATTAATCAGCTTGTTGAGGCTGATGCGACACTTGCCAAAAAATTTAATTCCGAGATTAGAAGCAGAATAAAATAGGTAGTTAGAAATTTTGTAAAACGAGGGCGAAGCGATGTTTTCTTAGCATAGTAAATTTGCGTTGATTCGTCATCAAAGGGAGTGAAGCGATGGTGAAGGCAAGAAGTAAATGACTCGCGAGAAGTGAGGGGATTTCAAGCTTAAGCGTGCGTCAGCACTAGTCGCTGCGGATTGCGTGTCGTCTTGAATTCGATTGTGGTTTTGGGTAGCGGCGGCAATGGATGCTGCCGCGCTCAACCGATGGAACACTGAACATGTCGCGAGATACTCCCAAAGCCCAGCAATGGGATTCACGCTTCTATCGCTTTCGACGATCAAGTCTCGGTATCTCTCGGTACTGCTAAAACGAGAAGATCAATTTGCAAGTCTTCAGTTATCTCCCAAAGACTCCTGCAAATGCCTTGTTCTTTGCAGGGCGATGCCACACTCTTCACAAGCATCGAGCTCAGCCAATGCAAATACATGTCGGTCTACGGAAATGCTTTCTTTATGGTTCTTACACAGCTCCGAAACTCGCTTTTGATGGTCTCGGTATGTAGGCGACTTCGCCGTATACAAGTAATCGTCCCGAATCCCTTCGGTTGCGTAACCAATCGATAGGTTCTGCGGTCGAGTTGCCTTGGCCGACGTTTTCGAGGTTTACCTCGTTGGCTTTTAGGGCGATACGAGGGCTGCCAAAAATGGAAGAGAAAATCGTCGTCGAGTGCCCCTTGGCAGTGGTTTACAATACTCCTGTCGTAGCCAGTCGTGCGCAGACGAAAGAGCAGGCGTTGCGACTCGCTCAGGTGTGTGATGCTGCGACGCTGTACAGCATCGCTCGGACTGAATCATGCGTAGCTAAAGGCTGTCTTAACGAACCGATCTCGCTCTCAGCCGCGCCATAAATGGGTCCGTCCTTTGCAAGGAGGTTTTCGGGCCTACCGTGATCTACGATGTCGAACTCAACGATTTTTTAAATTGCGACCTCTCGGATTATCCGGGGGGCATGCCCGTCAGCTAATTCTCGACGCTGATTTGGGCACGCAGCAAAAACTGGCTGGTGTGGACGGCAAAGTCTAGAGGTGCCATCGCAAGTGCAGCCCCCACATTGCCGCGCGTTTCAGTGGCATCATAAAACGTTTTTCCTGCTCGAGACTAATTGCCGGAAGGGCAATTTCGGGGGATTGCTAAGTGCATCACTGTGATGTACAACGATGCGGTCAACTGTGGGAGAAAAACGAATGCTCAGCGAAAAAAACTCGCGTCGAAAACCGTCCGTAAGGACAACCGTCAGCATTCCACGGGACAATTACTCCGAACTGGAAGTCATGGCAGAACAACAAAAGGTGTCGGTTGCCTGGGTGGTCCGTCGCGCTGTCGATGAGTACCTGCAGCGTCGGGGCCCACTGCTGCAGCAGCAAAAATGACAAGAACGCGTACGATCAACCGCGAACTGAGAAAGATCTCATCACGAAGGGATGTAACTCATGGCAAAGAGCGCCAAAATAGCCGATGAGGTAATAATTTCAATTAAACGCAAGACAAAGCGATCCTGGTTGCAGCTTCGTAGAGGGTGTGAGGACCTACTCGGGGAGGCCACTTCCCACAGCACCCGCATGGTTGGTGCATCATCCCGGTCCTTCGCAAGGAAGGTCGCGGAGGAAACCAATTGCTCTTACCAGGACATCATAAAATGGCTCGACAAGAATGAACTTGGGCTCGACTAGGCGATTCCGTCGGTATATGGAGACGAGCCAACTGCGGGGTGCCCAGAGCAATCGAGAAATACAAGACACCTACGAAAACCCATACGATTTACTAGTTGAAGGAACGTCTGGCACCAAGGACCGTTGCTAGTGTTCAAGAGTGCCGTCTTTCTCAAAGCCCAAAAAAGCAGGCTATACCGGAGACGAGAAAAGCTCATGCTGAATAGGTGATGTAGCCGGACCCTTCCAATTAAGGATAATTGCAAACACAAGACTCGGAGTTTACCGCAAATACCGGAAGGAGGTATTGTCAATTGTTGTGTTCTAGGATTTGGAGTTAGGCGGCAACCTGCAGGATTCCATTTACGAATTTCTTTTCTTCGAGCAGCGATACGATGTGCTGATGACCATCGAGTCGCCTTCATTTCTTTACAGCTGCTTCGGCAAGCTTGAACATCATCACCAAGCTCGCTTGACGCGTTCCGCTTCCCTTCGTCTTGCGATGCCCTAACCGTATCGTTGAAAAGGTGGACTCAATCGGACTGGTCGTGCGAAGGTGCTTCCAGTGCTCAGCAGGGAAGTCATAAAATACCAGGAGCTCTTCCTTGTCTTTGGAAAGACATTCCCATGCCTTCGGGTATTTCGCTTTGTACATTTCTCCGAAGCGATCAAACGCCTTGTAAGCATTCTCTCGTGTCTCTGCCATCCAAATTTCGTGGAGGGCTTCCTTGGCACGCGGCTGTGCACTTTTGGGGAGGTTGTTCAAGACGTTGCCGCTCTTGTGGAACCAGCAACGCTGCTCTCGTATCTTGGAAAACACTTTGCGTACGGCGGCCCAAAAGCCCAACGCTCCATCACCGATGGCAAGCTGCGGTTCCACCGTGAGGCCGCGGCTTTTAAGGTCGCTGAGAAGTTCCATCCAGCTTGATTCGCTTTCCCGATATCCATCCCTCACGGCAATCAGCTCCTTCTCTCCTTCCGCAGTTGCCCCCATCAAGAACAAGAGGCATTGCCTTTGATTTTCTTGGTCTTCCAATCGAACGTTGACATGGATGCCATCTGCCCAGATGTATGCGTAACGCCTTTCCGAGAGATCACGGCTGCTCCACGTTTCATACTCTTTCGACCAAGCTTTCTTCAAGCGAACGATTGTCGAGGCGTTCACCGAATCCACGGGAGCGCCCGTCAAAGATTGCAAGGCTTCCGAGAAATCGCCGGTGGCAATGCCTTTGAGGTAATGCCAGGGAATGAGCTCATCGATCGCCTTCGATCGACGAAGGTAGGGAGGAAGGATGCTGGAGGAGAATCGAACGCGATCATCTGCCTCGGGTGATTTATCGCGAACACGAGGCTGTTGGATTTCGAGAGTTCCTGCACCCGTCACCAACTCGCGGGAAGGTAAGTATCCGTTTCGGACGACTTGTCGCCTTCCCTCATCGTCGACCTTGTTCGAATGCCGTTCGAGGAACGCTTCGACCTCGTTTTCCAAAGCAGCTTGCAGCATCCGTCTCGCCCCGTCTTGGATGATTTGGTCAAGGACGCTTCTGGCGTTCTCAACAGGTCCAAACTTCAAAACTTCGTTCCCACCCACTGGTTCAGAAGCATCGAGTATCTTATTTGTCATCTCGGCATACTCCTTGTGCCCTCGTTGGGCCGCTAGTGAAACTTGACATTTACACCAGCAGGATACGCCACCTTTTTCTCAATTCACAGAACCCAACATTTGGTTATATCTCCGTCGGAACTGGGTGCCAGGACTGAAGGTTCCCATGACCAGTCATCAGGTCCTTCCACCATTTCGCGGTCGTGAGCACGCTGGAGGATTTCCAGGACCTTTGCGTCTTGACCGTTCCCTCGCGCGACTTGCTCATCGACTGGAGCATTCCATCGATCTCATCGGTTTGAAAGAGCATACACGGTGAGAGATACAAAGCGTCTTGGATCCCTTCCTCGACGAGAATCCCTTCTGCAAGGTCAAGACGCAGAAAAACTCGTTGAAGGTCAATGAATTCGTAACTCGCGAGATAGTCGACAAGCTGATGAAGAAGGCCAATCCCGTTTTGAGAGTCATCTTGGGGCTTAGTCATTACAGTGTTTTTTTAACCACGGACGACACGGAATACACGGAATAGAAACCAGGGATGGGAGTGGACTTATTTCCGTGTGTTCGGCGTGTTCCGTGGTTCTTTGATCCTAGGGGACATAAGAGAACTCGTGGTCGCCGTTCTGCAGTATCACGCAGCAGCGAACACAGCCATGGGCAGGAAGAACGCGAACCTACGCTACGAGTTGTTGCGGCTTCTGCGACGCGCCGGCGTTTCGGGTTGGCCACGATTGTTTCATTCCATGCGAGCAAGCCGGCAGGCAGAACTGCAACGAGAGTTTCCGCTGCATGTGGTTTGTAGCTGGCTCGGCAACTCGCCACGCATCGCACAGCAGAGTTACTCGCTGGTTACTGAGGATGATTTTGCGAGAGCGGCTGGAGCAAAGAAGGTGATGGCTGTAAAGCAGATTTGAATGATCATACAAATAGCTCCAAGCATTTACGAGCTGAATTAGCGTTTGGGCTATGATTCGCTTTGCACTGCTCTCTCAAGGGTCAGCTAGAAAAGTCGGCTCGAATGGAGAGAAATTGGCTTGGTTCGAAACCAGTTCAGTTGCGAATCGCACTTCAGGTCGGTAGATATTGTCGAATTCTCGGACAAAATGTCGCAGATCGCATCTTCGGCGTGACATCGCGAAACTTGCCCGCTAAACTTAGCGTGTGGAGAGTGGTCCGGCGGTTGACCTTCTAGGAAGCGTGTGAAACGCAATGTTCTTGGCTGAAAGGCAGATTGGCCCGACACGCCGTAAGTTTCTCTTATGGGTGATGGCCGCGTTATATACTTTTGCTTCGCTGCCACTTCCTTTCTGCACGACACAGCAGTCCTTTGAGTCGGCAACAGACCCAACTCCGTATCCGTGCCAGGGTGGGGCGTGTGGTTGCCGGGATGCTAAAACCTGCTGGACGAACTGTTGTTGTAGAACTCCCGAAGAGAGATCGGAGTGGGCAGCTGAAAATGGTATTGAGCCGCCGATCTACGCGATTGTCGCTAATTGGGAGGAGCACGGGAAAGATCGATTGTTGGTGCGTACAGTACAGATCGATGCGTCAGCAACGTCCTGCCCCCCCCGAAAGCGATCATGTTGCTCCGGAGCAACGGAGAAGGATTCATATTGCGGGTCGGATGCGTCTTGTGGTGACAGCGTAAGGTCCTGTTGCAAGGCTAAGCCGAATCAAAATAGAAAGGCTCTGTCGAAACAATCAAGGTGGATTGTTTTCATGGAAGCCGCTAAGTGTCGCGGATTGAGTTTCGACGTGACCAAACTTTCTGTGAGCGACATTTCTATTCCATTTGCCCTCATCGAGGATGCATCTGGTTTTGAACGGCAGCTTCCCCGCATGCAATCTTTAGCGGAAGTTCACATGGACGTCCCTCATCCACCTCCGCGTTCTAATGTCGCGTAGTCTGATTCGCTGTTGGATTCTCGCGCCGATACTCTTTCGCGTTCGGTTCGTGATGCGGACCTATATTCAGCAAATGCAGGGATAGTTTCCCTCGTTGGTTCGCCGCTATACAGCACGAGTCTAAGTGTAGAGTGTCCGGCCCGTACTGGCACGCTTTTGTATCGATTCGTCGGATCAATCTCCAACTTGAAACGGCGAACAAGCAAAAGCGTGCTTAGCACGTGCCGTTAGATCTCTCGCAAGGCTTGTGCGCATCGACATTTAACATTCTAAACATCATCCCCAACTGATCATTATGGAACAAAGATTCAAAGTTAACCTAGGCTTGCCCTTTTTTCGGGCTGTTCTTTCCGGAAGAAAGTCCAGCAAGTATCGATTTGCTTTCACCTTGGTAGAACTTCTCGTCGTCATTGCAATTATCGGCATTCTGGTCGGTCTATTGCTGCCGGCTGTCCAAGCAGCGCGCGAAGCTGCTCGTCGCATGAGTTGTTCGAACAATCTCAAGCAGATGGCTTTGGCAACGCACAATTACGAGTCGGCATTCCGTCAGTTGCCATCCCTCTACGGGATCAACTCCGGAAACGCAGGAAACTTTTCGGTGCAAGCTGCGCTCTTGCCTTTCTATGAGCAAGGAAACTTGTTTTCGCAGCTCGACTTTTCTCAGCGAATGCAAAACGGTTGTTGCCCGGGGACGTTGACTCCCGCATTTGTCGAGCCAGCTCGGACCGTCATGCCAATTCTTTCTTGCCCGAGCGACAATGGACCATCGATTTTCGAAGTTGTCACGCTGAGTGGTTCTGGACCACTCAATCAATATGCAGGCAACAACTATCACATGAATCTGGGCTCAGGGGTCGGGACCAACTACGACTCTCGATTGATGACCGACGGAATACTTTGGACCAATGCCAAAGTTCGTTTTGGTTCAATAAGTGATGGATTGAGTAATACGGCTGCCTTCGCAGAGTCGCTACGAGGACTTGCTCCCACAAATGTTTCTGCTCCCACATCGCGAAACGACAAGATTCGGACGATGGTGAATGTCGCCTGTGTCTGGCGTTCGTCGACAACTCCCCCTACCGTCGCAGGACTTGCGAATGGCTTTTTAGCACCCGACGACCCTGCGGGCTATGAAGCTCAAGTCGTTGGTATGTCTCGGGGGTACAACGGACAACGAGGGGGGGGATGGATTCACGGACGAGAGTATTACGGCGCCTACAACCACTACCTGCCACCCAATTCCGCCTGGATGGATATGAACACATGCGGTTACGGTATCTTTGGAGCGAGAAGCAATCACACCGGGGGAGTTCAAGTCGCTCGCTGCGACGGAAGCGTCAGCTTCATCTCTCAGAACTTAGATCTCCGCGCGTGGCGGGCACTTGGAACTCGGTCCGCCGGCGAAGTGTTGGCCGGTATCGATGAATAGTCAACGAATAAGAAACTTTAAAAGCACAATCAGACGACGGGAGAATGGAAATGAAAAAGTTGTTTTTGGCAGTTTGGTTGATGGTAAGTGGAGCGGTTCCTTTTGCCGGCGCGCATGATACTTGGGTCCAAAGCGGTCCGTTGGTTGCTCGCTATCAAGATGTCGTGCACATCGATTTGATGCTTGGCAATCATGGAAACAACCACCGGGATTTCAAGCTTGCGAGCAAGATTACGCTCGACCCTTGCACTCTCGAGCTGATTCAGCCGGATGGCTCCAAAATGGATCTCAAAGGCTCAGCGATCGACATGGGGTCTGCTCCGAAAGAAGGGTTTTGGAGCTCTCGATTTGTGACGAAGCAATTAGGTGTCCATCAAGTGGTCCACACGCTCGACATGTTGCACGGAACAACACGAGCGATCAAGACGGGGAAAACGTATTTTATCGCGTCGAATTCTTTCGGGTCTGTCCCCAAAGCGGGATCGGACCAGATTCAACCACTTAACAAGGGACTGGAACTCGTTCTGGAGGGATCGCTGGAGTCCATCGCGGCCAATCGCGACGTAAAGCTCCGTGTGCTTTGGCATGGCAAGCCTCTTCCTCAGGCGGACGTCGCATTCGTACCTCGAGGAGCCACATTGGCAGAAGGTAAGGACTCGACGTACGAGAAGACATCGGATGCCAACGGATTCGTTTCGTTCCGTCCAATGGAAGGGAATTATCTTCTGGCTGTCGTCCATCACGTTGCGACGGATGAAAGGGGAGAGGGATACGACAAGACCCACTACGGCGCTACGTTGGTTTTGCCGATCCCGCATGTACCACTTCAATAGAAAATGATCCATTCGGACCTTTCGTATCGGTAGTCTCTCATGAGCCGCAGTACAGTGACTGCGGCTCGCTGATGGTGATTTTTATCATTCCAAATTGACCAATCTTGTAGTGGTGCAACATGCATTTTAGATATTTTCTGATAGGTATTCTTTCGCTCTCCGGGAGCCTGCTTGGTCAGGACCCGCGCTGGCCAGCATTCCTGGGTGCTGGAAGTACTCCTCCCGAAGCTGCTCTACTGCCGATAGTATGGAGCCCCGAGCAAAGCATTGCATGGAAGATGGCGCTGAAGGGGCATGGCCAATCGAGCCCCATTTTGTGGGAAAAGAGAATCTTCGTGACGACAGTGGATGGTCCAAACAAAGAGCGACAGTTGGTCCATTGCATGAGCCTGCAAGACGGACAAATCCTTTGGACCCATGAAGTCCCAAACGAAAATCCTGTGAAAAACAGCGTCTACGTCAGTCGAGCTGCACCGACGCCCGTTGTCGATGCCGATCGCGTCGTTGTGTTCTTTGAAAGCGGCGATTGCATTGCTGTCGATCACCAGGGAGAGAATCTGTGGTCCAGGAACTTGAGCAAAGACTATGGCCCCTTCATTGCAGAGTTTGGCTTGGGCGCATCGCCTTGTCAGAATGCAGATCATGTTTTTGTTTTGATGGAGCATGATGCCCCAGGAGCGTTGGTTGCACTTTCGAAGAAAACCGGGCAAACGGTTTGGAAAGCAGAGCGTGCAGCAGGTCGATCCTGGAGTTCGCCTGCATACTTCAAGATTGACGGAATCGAACAAGTAGTCGTCAGTTCGAATGGTTCTGTGATGTCTTACGATTGTGCGACTGGAAAAGTACTTTGGGAGCTAACGGGATTGGGTGGTAATACCAATGTATCCCCCATCGACAATGGAAGCGGTCGCTTCTTGATCGGAGCATCTCCCGGTCGGCAAGGCGAAAATGCCGAATCCGCCAAGAAATCGAACGGTATGGTTCAAGTAAAGAAGGTTGATGGGGTTTGGAAGCCAGAACTGGTATGGTGGAACGACAAAGTAAGTCCTACATGGGGCTCCCCAATCATCCACCAGGACTTAGCCTATTGGGTGAATCGCGTCGGTGTGGTCCATTGTCTGGACACAAAAGATGGCGAAGTGGTTTACACCGGTCGTCTAAAACAGGCTTGCTGGGCTACCCCAATTGCTATCGACGATCGCATCTACTTCTTTGGTAAAGAAGGAATCACTACGGTAATCCAAGCCGGGCGAGCCTTCAAGATTCTTGCAGAGAACACCCTCTTCGACTTGGAAACCCTACCACCAGAGACAACCACCCTTGGCGAGGAAGGCACAGAGGAACGTCGCCGGGCAGCCGCGATGCTCAGCGGTCCGACCCTCTATGGTTCCGCCCTCGCAGGCTCGACGATGATCGCTAGGATTGGTAATCAAGTCTTCGCGATGCGAAGCGAATGATGGAAGGATAGGCATTCTATACAGGGTGCTGTTACGCTTGTTGCGACGAGCCGGTGTTTCGGGCTGGCTACGATTGTTCCATTCGATGCGGGTCAGCCGACAGACGGAACTGCAACGCGAGTTTCCTTTACATGTGGTTTGCTCTTGGTTGGGTAACTCGCCTCGGATTACTCAACAGAGCTACACTTGTTGGTTACCGAGGATGATTTTGCTAGAGCCGCTGGCGTGGCGAAGGTGATGGTGAAGGGGTGAAAAGAAAGATGGTGATGGAAACGCATAGCTATGAACTCTTTGAACCGCAGTTGCGGACCGGCTCTGCTGCAGCGACTGATTCGGATTGGACCATCTCGGCTGAAATATGAACCATTGGTCCATCTTGCTGCAGTTGAAAACCCATTCTGAGATTGTTGCTGATGGCCTGCTTGGTTTCAAACTCTGCGAGGACCAGTTCTGGGAACGGATCGGCTGCATCCGCTGGCCTGTACCGAACGAGCTTAGCCTCGGAAAGAGGAATGTTTTCATGCTTCCACCGCAGTCTCAGGGGTAACGAGATTGATTTGACCTGACGGTTACCTTTTTGGGTTAAGAGCAGCAATTTGTCGGACGGGATGATGTTGACCTTAAAGAAATGGTCCTTGTTATCACAGGGCACTTGATAGAAGATTTTCATCTGATCATCAGCGCGAAGCCAGATGTCATTGAGTGACAACGGCTCGTCACCTGGTCCACGGAAGATGCGATGGGCGGATAGTAAATCTGACCCCACGTTTGGGAACGTCGTCTCCGATGGCTCATCGCCTTGCTCGGCCAAGAAGACAATATCTGGAGGTCCGGTAAGCTCGCAGTCTTTGAAAACGTGAACCATGCCTATTAACGGCATCCAGCTCTTAATGTCCTCCTCTGTGATCTCGTCAAGAATGCGTAGATCAATTGCGTTCTCACAGGCGATACGTCTGGCTTCCGATGAGAATCCCGATGCAGCCACAGCAATGGTTTTTGCCGCACCGATGTTCTTTTTCTTCGCCGCAAGTTGTTCGATCCAAGTTACATCTTGCACTGAAACGCGGTCACGGCACTCTACCGTCAAAAGGATTTCCGCACTGCCGACCCGAGTGCGGATTGACACGTCTACCTCTCGGGACGTACCAGTTGTAATGCAAGGAATGACGTCAGGTGACTTGACGGTCACGTGTTCGCCAGCCAGTGCATGCTCGATGCGGCTAACCAGCTTTTCGAAGCTTCGCCAAGCAGGCGTTGTCATTCAGCATCTCCACGCAATAGCCGTCTCTGGCTCGGATTGATTTTCGATAGATGGGCCTACCTGAAGTCTGCAACAATGCAGCCAATTAACCAAGACAGCAAAAAGTTAGGTTTAACGATACCGGAAGACCACGAGCGTGCCAACTTTTAGATCGGGTGATAGGCTGTGCGTTCTATTCTCACCGCCACTGCAGTTCAAAACATTGATCCCCTAGTTCGAATCCTGCACCACCACTATGAAACCACGAGTTATCCCTGGGAAAGCGGAAGTTTTGAGACGACTCTGGCGACTCACAAGGCGACTCACCAAAGGGCAAGGCAGCGAACAAGACGACGCAGCACCTGCAGGCATGGATCGGCACGGAAGCCAAAGGAGCTACCTAGAAATCCAAAAAACCCTGGGGATATGCTCCGACGAGAAAGTGGAGCAGTAGATAGGAGATCGATGCGAAAAAAGAGCGATTTCTACAGACACCGATCCAAGTAGCGTCAGGGGGGGAAGAACGCTCAACGCGCCGATCCGGTGCTCTTTTTTCTCATCTCTTTGTAACGACTGGCCCAATTAGGGCCAGTCGTTA